>JAIXTK010000407.1 GCA_027483995.1 Acetobacteraceae bacterium | reverse complement strand
TGGAGGAATGCGGGGTGCGCTTCCAGCCCTCGCTGACGGGCACGCTCAGCCTGTCGCGCACCAACGCCTTCTTTCTCGGCGGCGGCAAGGCGCTGCTGAACGCGGTGTATGCCACGGCGGAACAGCTCGGCGTGGACATCCTCTACGACACCGAGGTGCGCGAAGTGCATCTGGAGGACGGCTTCGCCCGCGAGGTGGACATCAACCACAAGGGCTTTCCGGAGACGGTGCGCGCCAAATGCGTGATCGCCAGTTCCGGCGGGTTCCAGGGCAATCTGAACTGGATGCGGCAATACTGGGGCGATGCGGTCGATAACTTCGTCATCCGCGGCACGCCCTATGCCAAGGGGCGGGTGCTGAAGAACCTGTTGGCGCAGGGCATCGCCCAGATCGGCGACCCCACCCAGTTCCATGCCGTGGCACTCGATGCCCGTGCGCCGCAATTCGATGGCGGCATCGTCACGCGCCTCGATTCCGTGCCGTTCTCCATCGTGGTGAACCAGCATGGACAGCGTTTCTACAATGAGGGCGAGGATGTCTGGCCCAAGCGCTATGCCATCTGGGGCCGCCTGATCGCCCAGCAGCCCGGCCAGATCGCCTATTCCATCTGCGACGCGAAATCGGTGCCGCTGTTCATGCCCTCCGTCTTTCCGGCCATCACCGCCGGCAGCGTGGGCGAGCTGGCGCAGAAGATGGGGCTGGACCCGGCGACGGTGGAAGCCACCGTGCGCGAATACAACGCCGCCGTGCAGCCGGGCAGCTTCAACGACCGCACGCTGGATGGCTGCCACACGGAGGGGCTGACCCCGCCGAAAACCAACTGGGCCCGCACCATCGACCAGGCCCCCTTCATCGGCTACCCGCTGCGGCCTGGCATCACCTTCACCTATCTCGGCGTGAAGGTGAACGAGCGCGCCCGGGTGCTGATGGACAACGGCAAGCCCACCGCCAACCTGTTCGCCTCGGGCGAGATCATGGCGGGCAACATCCTCGGCAAGGGCTACCTCGCCGGGTTCGGAATGACGATTGGAACAGTGTTCGGCCGCATCGCCGGAGCGGAGGCAGCACGACATGCGCGAAACTGACGCGATCGCCGAAGCCCGGCGCGACCTGGAAGTCTGCAATGCCTGCCGCTACTGCGAGGGTTATTGCGCGGTGTTCCCGGCCATGGAGCAGCGGCGCGAGTTCAGCCCGGTGGATCTCGGCTACCTCGCCAATCTCTGCCATGGCTGCCGCGGCTGCTTCTATGCCTGCCAGTATGCGCCGCCGCACGAATTCGGCATCAACCTGCCGAAGGTGTTCGCGGAGATCCGGCAGGAAAGCTACGTGGAATATTCCTGGCCGCGCCCGCTCGGCCGGCTGTTTGAGCGCAACGGCACTGTGGTGTCGGTGGCCGCCGCCCTGATCACCGCGCTGGTGATGATCGGCACCGCGCTGTTCCAGTCGCCGGAGCGGCTGTTCGGCACCCATCGCGGCGAGGGCGCGTTCTATGCCGTGATCCCGCACAACGTGATGGTGCTGCTCGCCGGCTCCACCTTCATCTTCGCTCTGGTGGCGATCGCGATTTCCATCGCCCGCTTCTGGAAGGAAGCCGGGGGTGGGGCGGGGCCGGTGGGCAAGCCGTTCCTGCAGGCGGCGCATGATGCCCTCACGCTGAAGAATCTCGGCGGCGGCGGGCATGGCTGCAACGACAGGGACGGCAGCTTCGGCATGGAGCGCAGGCGGCTGCACCATGCGCTGTTCTACGGGTTCCTGTTGTGCTTCGCCTCCACCAACGTGGCCACGTTCTACCATTACGGGCTCGGGCTGCAGGCGCCGTACGGGTTTTTCAGCCTGCCGGTGATCCTGGGCACGGTGGGCGGGATCGGCATGACGGTGGGCTCGGCCGGGCTGATCTGGCTCAAGATCGTGGGCGATCCCGAGCCGGTGTCGCGCCGGCTGCTCGGCGCGGATTACGCCATGCTGGTGCTGCTGCTGCTGGTGGCCGTGACCGGCCTGGTGCTGCTGGCGGTGCGCGCTACCCCGGCCATGGGCATCACGCTGGCGATCCATCTCGGCTTCGTGCTCGCCCTGTTCGTGGCGCTGCCGTACAGCCGCATGGTCCATGGCGCCTATCGCTTCGCCGCCCTGGTGCGCGCCGCACGGGAGCAGCACTGACGCCGCCTTGCGATGGTGTATGGTGCGGCTGCGAGGGAGAAAACCATGAAGCAGCCGGACTTCGAAGCCATCATCATCGGCGCCGGCATGTCCGGCCTGTATCAGCTGCACCGCCTGCGCCAGTTGGGCATGAAGGTGTTGGTGCTGGAGGCCGGTACCGGCGTGGGCGGCACCTGGTACTGGAACCGCTACCCCGGCGCGCGCTTCGATTCCGAGAGCTACTCCTACGGCTATTCCTGGTCGAAGGAGTTGCTGCAGGATTGGGATTGGTCCGAGCATTTCGCCCCGCAGCCGGAGACGGAGCGCTACCTGAACCACGTGGCGGACCGATTCGATTTGCGCCGCGACATCCGCTTCGAAAGCCGCGTGGCGAGCGCCCACTGGAACGAGCAGGACCGGCTCTGGGTGCTGACGCTGACCGACGGCACCGTCTTCACCTGCCGCTTCCTCGTGACCGCCATCGGCCCGCTCTCGGCGCCGGTGGTGCCGAAGATCGAGGGCATCCCCAGCTTCAAGGGCGAGGCCTACTACACCGCGCTGTGGCCCAAGCATCCCGTGAGCTTCGCCGGCAAGCGCGTGGCCGTGATCGGCACCGGGGCCACGGGCGTGCAGACGATCCAGGAAGTGGCCAAGACCGCCGGCAGCCTCACCGTGTTCCAGCGCACGCCGAACTGGTGCGCGCCGCTGCTCAACCGACCGATCCCCAAGGAGGAGATGGCGCAGATCCGCGCCGGCTACCCCGCGCTGTTCGATCGCTGCCAGCAAACCTTTGCCGGCTTCCTGCACACCGCCGATCCCCGCCACACCTTCGAGGTGAGCCAGGAGGAGCGCGAGGCATTCTGGGAGAAGCTCTACAACGAGCCCGGCTTCGGCATCTGGGTCGGCAATTTCATGGACGTGCTCACCAACCGTGCCGCAAATGCGGAGCTGTCCGCCTTCGTCGCCCGCAAGATCCGCGAGCGCGTGCGCGACCCTGCGGTGGCCGAGAAGCTGATCCCCACCAATCACGGCTTCGGCACCCGCCGCGTGCCGCTGGAGACGCGCTACTACGAGGTCTACAACCAGCCCAATGTGCGCCTGGTGGACATCAAGGACACACCGATCGAGCGCATCACGGAAACCGGCATCGTCACCGCTGCCGAGACCTTCGAGTTCGACATGATCGTGTTCGCCACCGGCTTCGATGCGCTGACCGGCGCCTTCGACCGGATCGATTTCCGCGGCGTGGACGGGGTGCGCCTGCGCGAGCACTGGCAGGGTGGGCCGAAGACCTTCCTGGGCGTGCAGGTGCAGGGCTTCCCCAACATGATGATGCTGATGGGGCCGCATACCGCGCTGGGCAATCTGCCGCGCAGCATCGAATACAATGTCGATTGGGTCTCGCGCCTGATCGCCTTCCTGCGTGAGCGCGGAATCTCGCGGGCGGAAGCCACGGCCGAGGGCGTGCGGGCCTGGACCGAGCATGTGCGCATGATGGGCGAGGGTCTGCTGGCCAATGAGGTGGATAGCTGGTTCACCGGCATCAACCGCAACATCGAAGGCAAGACCACGCGCATCATCGCCCGCTACAGCGGAAGCGCGCCGGATTACCGCAAGCGCTGCGAGGAGGTCGTGGCCGCCGGCTATGCCGAATTGGCACTCGGCTAGGCCAAGCCAACGACAATCCGGTCTTCGCGTATGATCCTCCGTCGCGCCGTTCTGGGGGGCGGGCTGCTGCTGCCCTTCCTGGGGCGGGTGGCGCGCGGCCAGGGTGCGCCGCTGGTGTTCCTCGGCGACCGGGCATTGCCGCCCTATGAGTTCCTGGAAGGCGGTGTGGCGCGCGGGGCGAATGTGGACCTGGCCCACGCCATCGGCCGCCTGCTGGGCCGCCCCGTGGAGGTGCGGCTGCTGGACTGGGACGAGGCGCAACGCCGCCTGCTGGGTGGCGAGGGCCATGCGCTGACCATGCTGGGCCGCAGCGAACAGCGTGACTGGCGCTACGATTTCTCCCAGCCGACGATGCCGGCGCTGTTCGGCTTCTTCGTGCGCGCCGACCAGGAACGCCAGTTCGTGGCGCGCAACCGCTTCGCCGGCGTGCGCATCGCCATCACGCGCGGTGGCCTGGCCGCGGAACTGCTGGCCGTCAGCCATCCCGATGCGGAGCTGGTGGCGGTGGCGAACCTGCCGCAGGGGATCGACCTGCTGCGGACCGGGACCGTGGACGCGCTGGCGGGAAATGCCTGGGCGATCCGGTACCTGCTGGTGCAACGCGGCATCACGGGGGTGAACGAGCTGCCGCCCTTCGCGCGGAGCTCCGGCAACATCGCGGTGCGCGAGGGCGAAACCGCCCTGCTGGCAGAGATCGACCGTGCCTTGTCCATGCTGAAGGCGAGCGGCGAGTTCGATGCCATCCTGGACCGCTGGTCTGGCAACGGGGCCTATCTGGTGCCGGATTGGGTGGTGCACGCGGCGATTGCCGGGGGAACGACGGCGGCCCTGGCGCTGGCGGGGGTGGGCTGGCAGGCGATGCGGCTGCTGCGGGAGGTGCAGGAACGGGAGCGGGCCGAGGCGGCGCTGGCCGCCAGCCAGGAACGCCTGGCCCTGGCCTCCGCCGTTGTGCGGCTGGGGGTGTTCGACGTGGACACGCGCAGCCGGACCGGGATCGTCAACCGCGAGTTCCGGGCGCTGTATGGCCTGCCGCCCGGTGAGGGGCCGTTGCCGCAGGCGGAGTGGCTGGCCTGTATCCATCCGGAGGACCGGACGCGATTGGCGGCGATGGCGGAGGAGACGTTCCGCGCCGGCGGGGACTACAGCGCGGAGTACCGCATCGTGCGGCCCGACAGTGGCGCGGAGCGCTGGATCGCGGCCCGTGGGTCCGTGGTCGCGGCGCGCAACGGGGTGCCGGCGCGGCTTGTGGGGATCAGCCAGGACATCACCGAGCGGCGGCAGGAAGAGGAGCGGCAGATGCTGCTGGCGCGCGAGGTGGATCACCGGGCGCGCAATGTGCTGGCGGTGGTGCAGAGCGTGGTGCGGCTGACGCGCAGCGAGGACCCCAAGGATTTCGCCGCCGCGGTGGAAGGGCGGGTGGCGGCGCTGGCGCGGGCGCATTCGCTGTTGTCGCGCGATCGCTGGACCGGGGCGGAGCTGGAGGAGGTGGTGCGCGAGGAGTTCGCGGCCTATCGCGATGCGGCGGCGCCGGAGCTGTCGGGGCCGGCGCTGCGGCTGGATGCCGCCGCGGTGCAGCCGCTTTCGATGGTGGTGCATGAGCTGGTGACCAATGCCGCCAAGTATGGCGCGCTGTCGTTGCCCGGTGGGCGGGTGCGGTTGGGGTGGCGGCTGGTGCCGGGGGAGGATGGCGAGCGGCTGCTGATCGAGTGGGAGGAGCAGGGCGGGCCGCAGGTTGCCGGGGAGCCGGCGCGGCGTGGTTTCGGCAGTGCGCTGGTGGGTGCCACGGTGCGCGGCCAGCTGGGCGGGCGGTACGAGACGCACTGGGTGCCGGAGGGGCTGCGCTGCACGATCGACCTGCCGGCGCAGGGAACGCTGGCGGGGCAACAGGGCGAGCCGCAGGAGGCGGCGTTGTATGGGCGGCGGGTGCTGCTGGTGGAGGACGAGCCGCTGGTGGCGCTTTCGCTGCAGGAGATGCTGCAGGATGCCGGCTGCACCGTGCGGGGACCTGCTTCCACCCAGGCCGAAGCGGAACGCCTGGCCAGCGAGGATGGTCTGGACGCGGCGGTGCTGGATGTGAACCTGCCGGATGGGCCCACGATGCCGCTGGGGGCGTGGCTCGCGACGCGGGGGGTGCCGGTGGTGTACGTGACCGGGCTGGAACGGGTGCCCGGCCGGGAGGGCGCGGTGGTGCTGCGCAAGCCGGTGCGGCCCGAGGCGCTGCTGGCGGCGCTGGGGCGGACGATGCGGCCGGTGGGGTGACGGTTCAGCTTGGGGCGCGCATCTCCTCGCTGGGCTTGCGGTCCTGGGCGCGGGAATAGATGGCGGCGGCAACGACCAGGACCACGGCCATGAAGGCGAACAGGAAGCGGTAGGCGCCCTCCGTGCGGGTGCCGTCGGCGAGGGGTTCGAAGCTGCCGAGGAGGACGCCGGAGAGGGTTTGCATGCAGGCGACGCCGAGCATGACGGAGGTGTTCATCGTGGCCATGCCGCGGCCGATCAGGCGGTCGGGGAAGATGCCGCGGCCATGGGCCATGATGACGGTGCTGCTGGCGCTGAGGCTGCCGATGGCGATGATGGCGGCCACGGCGAGCCAGGCGGGCGGATGCGAGAGGGCGGCGAGCAGGGCGAGGATGGCGGCGATGGAGAGCGTGCCGGCGATGGCGATCCATTTGCGGGTATCGAGGATGCGGTCCAGCGGGCCGAAGACCAGCATGCCGACCTGGTAGGCGATGACGGCGGCGAGCAGGACGTGGCCGGCCTGGACCGCGGTGAAGCCGTGCACCTCGCGCAGGAAGGGGCCGCCCCAGAGGCCCTGGATGGTGAAGGTGCAGGCGTAGTTGCAGAAGTTCAGCGCCAGGATGAACTTGAGCGTGGGGTTGCGCAGCACCTCGCCGAGGCCGCGCAGCATCTCGCGCGGGGATTCCGGGGTGCGCGAGAGGAAGGGGTGGCCCGGCGGCGCATCGCGCACGATGAACCAGACGGCGATGGCGGCCAGCGCGGTGAAGGCGACGACGGCGCCGAAGAGCGGGCGCCAGCCCACCTGCAGCACGCCCCAGGCCAGCGGCGAGGTGGCCATGAGGTTGCCGAGCAGGCCGATGGCCAGCACCATCGAGGTGACCTGGGAGAACAGGTTGGGCGGGAACCAGCGGGTGATGACCACCATGCTGCCGATCAGCATGACGCCGAAGCCCGCGCCCATCAGCACGCGCCCGGCGAGCAGGGTTGGCCAATCCGGTGCCAGCGCGAACACCGTGCCGCCGATGGTGGCGAGCACCAGCATGCCGGTGACGGTCTTGCGCGGGCCGTAGCGGTCGAACAGGAAGCCGACCGGGATCTGCATGGCGGAGAAGCCGAAGAAGAAGGCGCCGGTGAGGGCGCCCAGGGCTTCCGGACCGATGGCGAGGTCGCGCATCAGGTCCAGCCCGATGGTGACGTTGGCGGCGCGGAAGAAGTGGCTGGCGACGTAGGCGGTGGCGAGCGTGGCCACGATGATGACCGCCTGCCGGCTTATCCGATCGGCCATGCGCCGTTGTCTCCTCCGGTTCTTGGTTGCGGACCTATCACGCGGCGGGGGCGCGGGCTATCCAGCCGGGATGGAGGAAACCCCACACCACGACCGGCGCGGCAATCTGCGCGGCGCGATGGCGATGCTCGGCGCGATCGCGCTGTTCATCATCAACGACGCGATGATCAAGCTGGCCAGCGACGGCGTGCCGGCGGCGCAGACCATTGGCGTGCGCGGCGTGTTCGCCACCACCTGGGTGGTGCTGGCGGTGACGGTGGCGGGGCTGTGGCACCAGGCGCATCATGCGCTGGACCGGCGGACGATGGGGCGCGCCGCCTTGGACGTGGGCAGCACCTTCACCTACCTGATCGCGCTGTTCCACATGCCGCTTTCGCTGGCCGTGGCGATCGGGCAGACGGCGCCGCTGATGATCCTGTGCCTGTCCGTGCTGTTCCTGCGCGAGCGGGTGCCGTGGGCGCGGTGGGTGGCGGTGGCGGTGGGGTTCGCCGCGGTGCTGCTGGTGGTGCGGCCGGGGAGTGAGGGGTTCAGCGCCTGGGCGCTGCTGACGCTGTTCGGCACGCTGATCAGCGCCATGCGCGACATCTATACGCGGATCGTGCCGGCGCGGGTGCCATCGCTGATCATCACGCTGGCCACCGCGGTGGCGGTGACGGTGACGGGGGTTTCGCTGACCGCGCTGCATGGGTGGGTGCCGATGCGCGGGGAGCAATGGGCGCTGCTGTTCGGGGCCTCCGTGTTCCTGGCCGGGGGGTATCATTTGGCGATCGTGGCGATGCGGCATGGTGAAGTGAGCTTTGTCGGTGGGTTCCGCTATGCGTCCCTGCCGTTGGCCGCTGCCGTGGGGTTCGTGGTGTGGGGGCACCTGCCGGACTTGATTGCCGTGCTTGGGATGGGGGTGATTGTGGGGGCTGGCTTGTATCTGTTTCGGTCGGGGCGGAAGTAAGAAAGAAAGCAAGAAAGCAAGAAAGCGGCCACAGAGACACAGAGGCACAGAGGAGCAAGGCAAGGGAGAGGGGGACGGGGACGGGGTTTTCCGCATCCAGTGGGAAAAGTCTTTTTGCTTCTTTTTCTTCAGAAAAAGAAGAATCCTTTCTTGCGCTTTGGGCATGAGTCATCGTCGGCGCGCGGAGCCGATTTGGGTGGGCTTGGGGATGACGGGGCGCGTGCGGCGGGTGGCGCGCGGGCGGATTCCCGGTGCGGGATGGGCGCAATGCGGGCGTGGGATGCCATGCCGCGGTTGGGGCCGGGGCCGATGAGGAAGAGGAAGGGGATGAGGAGGCGGATTTCCTCCTCTGAGAAGTCGGAGGGGATTTCGGCCTGGGGGGTGGGGAGGATCGATGCGATCCAGGCGCGGGCGGCCTGGGCGCCCATGAGGGGGGCGAGGAGGGCGAGCAGCCAGATTTCCAGCGCCGCCAAGAGGGCGCGCGTGTTCAGCCGGTCCCCATCGGGGGTTCCGGAGCACGGGCTTGTCTCGGGGGTGCTGGTCGGTTGCGTGAGCATCGGCAAGATATATAACTAACACAACG
Organism: Acetobacteraceae bacterium; assembly: GCA_027483995.1. Lineage (GTDB taxonomy): Bacteria > Pseudomonadota > Alphaproteobacteria > Acetobacterales > Acetobacteraceae > CAMDGX01. Next base: position 2,092 of record JAIXTK010000407.1, on the reverse strand, counting down.
GGGCGGCGCAAGAGGGTTTGGGACAAAAATTTCCTATTCTGCGTTGCTGATCCGAGAGGCATGGGACGTGGAGGCCCCTCACCCGGCGCGCGGGACCACCCCAAAGCGAAGGGGACACAGAGAGCACAGAGGGCCACGGAGAGCACGGAGAAGCGAGGAGAAGTAGGGTTATTGCGTTGTTTTAGCTTGCTTCTCTGTGGCCCTCTGTGGCTCTCCGTGTTCTCTGTGTCCGCTTCGCTTTGGGTGTTGCCGCGGCTCGGTGTGCGGTGGCTGGCATCAGGGGCTCGCCCTGCTCGCTGCGGTGGTGGGGAGGAAGGGCTGGACTGCTTCGCTCCGCTCGCAGTGACGAGGAGGGTTAGGCTTCGGTCAGGCGGGCCTTGTCGATGCGCAGGATGCGGGTGGCGATGGCGGCGGTGAAGGCGCGGTCGTGGGAGACGAGGACGCAGGTGGCGGATTGGGCGAGGATTTCCTCCTCCAGGCGTTCCTGGCCGGCGATGTCCACGTGGTTGGTGGGTTCGTCCATCAGGTAGAAATTGGGCTCGGCCAGGCGCAGGGCGAGGAGGCCCAGGCGGGCTTTCTGGCCCGGGGAGAGGCGGGCGATGGGGCGGGCCTGGCTCGGCACGTCGAAGCCGGCGCCGGCCAGCAGGCTGGTGCTGCGCTGGTCGCCGAGGCGGAAGCTGGCGGTGATGAAGCCGAGCGGGGTTTCCTGCGCCGGGAGCTGGGACATCTGCTGGTCGATGTAGCCGGGCACCACGCTGGGGGCGACGGTGAGGCCGGGGATTTCCTCGCCCTCCACGGCGCGGCGCAGGAGGTGGATGAGGCGGGATTTGCCGGTGCCGTTGGGGCCGGCGAGGAAGACGCGCTCGCCTTGGTGGATGCGGAGTTTTCCCGTGCGGAAGAGGGGGCGGCCATCGGGGGTGGCGACCTGGAGGTCGTCCAGCGTCAGCAGCACCTTGGCGTGGGTGGTGGAGCTGGCCAGGCGGAGATCGGCCTGGCGGGTTTTGGTGAGCGGGCGGGCGGATTGCTCGATGGCTTCGGCGCGGGCGTTGAGCTGCTTGGATTTCTTCAGCAGCAGGTCGCTGCCGCTGTTGATGCCGACGTTCTTGAGGCGGCCTGCGTTGGCGCGCAGGCGGTCGGCTTCCTTCATCTCGCGCGCGAAGATTTTTTCCTGGCGGGCGTCGTCGGCTTCCAGGAGTTCGCGGGCGGTGGAGAAGGGGTGGGCGTAGAGGGCGCTGCGCTCCGGGCGCAGGAACAGGGTGTGGGTGGTGCAGGCATCGAGGAAGGCGCGGTCGTGGCTGGCCACCAGGATGCCTGCGCCTTCGGTTTCGTGCTGGAGCCAGGATTCCAGGCGTTCGAGGCGGGCGAGGTCGAGGTGGTTGGAGGGTTCATCGAGCAACAGCAGGTCGGGCTCGGCGATCCAGGCGCGAGCGATCAGCGCCATGCGCTGCCAGCCGCCTGAGAGGTTGGCGAGGGGCTTTTCGTAGAGGTCTTCGGGGGTTTCGAAGGTTTGCAGCAGCACGTCCACGCGCCATTCGTTGGCGGCGCGGTCGGCAGCGGGGAGGGCGCGGCGGATGGCCTCGTGCATGGGCAGCGGCAGGAGGGTTTCGGGGACGTCCTGCTCGACGTAGCCGGTCTTGAGGCCGCGGCGGCGGGTGAATTCGCCGGAAGTGGCTTCGTGGGTGCCGGCGAGGATGCGGAGCAGGGTGGATTTGCCGGCGCCGTTGGCGGCGACGAGGCCGATGCGCTGGCCGGGCTGGATGGCGAGGTCCAGGCCCGCGAAAAGGGGGCGCGGGGAGGCGACCGTGAGGGCGCGCAGGGTGAGGAGGGTCATCGTGGGGGATCCGTGGTCCGGGGTGCCCTGGGGAGGGCTTGGGTCGTGCCTATGGGGAGGCAGGCCGGGCGGATCGGGGGTGGTTCAGATGCGCCGGTGGGCCCGCCCCGCAACGTGGTGCTGCGGGGCCTGGCAGGGGCCGCGGGTGCGGTGCTGCTGTCGTGCGGTCATGCGTGCAGCCCTCCTGCGGCTGGGGTGGCGAGTGGGTTCAGGATGGCTGAGGTTGGTTGGGGTGGCAAGCTTGGCGGGCGCGGGATGACG
>JAIXTK010000476.1 GCA_027483995.1 Acetobacteraceae bacterium | reverse complement strand
TGCCGATATGCGGGAAGGTGAAGGTGATCACCTGCCCGGCATAGGAGGGGTCGGTCAGCGTTTCCTGGTAGCCGGTCATCCCCGTGTTGAAGCAGATCTCGGCCGGCTCGGTGCCGGTGGTATGGGCGCCGATGCCGCGGCCCCAGAACACGCTGCCATCTTCCAGCACCAGGGCCGCCGTTGCGCCCTCGGGCGCGGCGTGGGGGGCAGTGGGTTCGGGCATGATGGTGCCTTCTGTCTGGGGGGCTGTGGCCCCTGGCATGTCAGCAAGGGAAAGTCCGGTGGCGGCGATCACCGCGGGCCAGTGCTTGGAAGGGATGCTGCGCCCCTGGCGCCACTTGCGCACCGCCTCCGTGCCCACGCCCAGCCGGCGGGCGACGGCGTCCGCCCCGCCCATGGCCTCGATGATGCTGTCGACGGTCGCGGGGGCGCTGCTCATGCCTGGGCTATATGGGAAAAAACTTCCCACTTCAACGCGCGCTTCGTGTGTGGGAAGAATTTTCCCATGCGCCGCGGGCATGCCTTTGTGGGCGCGCACTATGATAGAGGGATGTTTTTACGGAGGCCCATGCCATGACCCTGCGCGAGCAGTTCACCGCCCAGCTCAAGGAAGCCATGCTGGCCAAGGACGCCGCCCGCGTCTCCGCCATCCGCATGATCACCGCGCGCCTGAAGGATGTGGACATCGCCGCCCGCCCCAAGGGCATCACCCAGGTGCCGGATGAGGAGGTGATCGCCATGCTCCGCACCATGGTGAAGTCTCGCCGCGAGAGCGTCGATCTCTACCGCCAGGGCAATCGCGCCGATCTGGTGGCGAAGGAGGAGGCGGAGATCGCCGTGATCGAGGCGTTCCTGCCCGCCCAGATGGACGAGGCCGCCACCGCGGAGGCTGTGAAGGCCGCCATCGCCGAGGCCGGCGCAACGGGGATCAAGGAAATGGGCAAGGTGATGGCGGTGCTGAAGGCCAAGTACGGCGCCGTGCTGGACATGGGCCGGGTCGGCCCGCTGGTGAAGGCGCAGCTGGGCGGCTGATCCCCCATGGCCCTGCCGGCCGGCTTCCTCGACGAGTTGCGCGCCCGCACGCCCCTGGCTGCGGTGGTGGGGCGGCGGGTGAAGCTCGCCCGCTCCGGCCGCAACTGGAAGGGCTGCTGCCCCTTCCACAACGAGAAGACGCCGAGCTTCTACGTGTATGACAACGGCTACCACTGCTTCGGCTGCGGCCAGCATGGCGACGCCATCAGCTTCGTCATGCAAACCCAGGGCCTCGGCTTCATGGAGGCGGTGGAGCAATTGTCCGGCGAGGCGGGGCTCGATGTGCCCAAGCCCAGCCCGGCCGCCGCCGAGGCCGAGCGCGTGCGCCACTCCCTGCAGGAGGTGCTTGCCGCCGCCGAAGCCTCCTACCGCCGCCGCCTGCGCCTGCCGGAGGGCGCGCGCGCGCTGGATTACCTGCGCGGCCGTGGCCTCTCGGAGGAGACGATCGACCGCTTCGGCCTCGGCTGGTCCGGCGAGGGGCGCGGCGCGCTGGCCGCCGACCTGGCGCGGGAGGGAATTCCGCCCGAGCTCCTGCTCGAAGCCGGGCTGATGCGCCAGGGGGATGAGGGCAGGCCGCCCTACGACCTGTTCTTCAACCGCGTGATGTTCCCGATCCGCGACCGCCGCGGCCGCACCATCAGCTTCGGCGGGCGCATCATGGGCGACGGCCAGCCCAAATACGTCAACGGCCCGGAAACGGCCGTGTTCTCCAAGCGCCGCACGCTGTTCGCCCTGGATCTGGCGCGGGAAGCCGCCCGCACCGGCGCCGCCGTGGTGGCGGTGGAGGGCTACATGGACGTGATCGCCCTGCACCAGGCCGGCTTCGGCGGCGCTGTGGCCCCGCTCGGCACGGCGCTGACCGATGAGCAGTTGGAGGAGCTGTGGCGCCTGTCCGATGCCCCGGTGCTGTGCTTCGACGGCGATGGCGCCGGCGCGCGGGCCGCCATCCGCACCGCCGAGCTCGCCCTGCCCATGCTGGGCGCCGAACGCACGCTCCGCCTGGCCAGCCTCCCGGCCGGCGAAGACCCCGACACGCTGGTGCGCCGCCAGGGCGCACCGGGCTTCCAGGCCGTGCTGGATGCCGCCCGCCCAGTGGCCGAGGCCCTGTACGACCTCCTGTCTGAAGGCACCGCCGATACGGTGGAGGCCCGCGCCGCCCTCTCCCGCCGCTTGGATGCGGTGGCCGACAAGGTGGCCGACAAGCCGTTGGCCTGGGAGATGCGCCGCTATTTCCGCGACCGCCTGCGCGCCCGCCGGCCGGATCGCGGCCCGCCCCGCAGCCGCCCCATGGGCCGCGCCGGCTATGGCATGCCCCCGCTCCGCCCCGTGCCGCGCTTCCAGCGGCCGACCCCCGGCCATGGCACGGCAGCGGCGGAACGCGCCCGCGCGCTGGTTGCGATTCTCCTCCAGCACCCCAGCCTGCTGCCCGATGTAGAGGAAGCCTTCGCCACCATCGACCTGCCGCCGGCTCTCACGCGGCTCCGCGATGCGATTCTGCTGTGGTCCCTGACCGCGGAGGTGCTTGACTCCGCAGGCCTCATGTCCCACCTGACCCATTCCGGTCTGGCTGCGGATGTGGCGCAGGCGCTGTCGGTGGTTCCCATACCGCTGCCGGGCTGCGCCGCTGCCGATGCCATGCCGGCGGATGCCGGGGCAGGCTGGTGGCATTTCTTTGGTCTGATGAACCCGGAACGGCTGGACGAGGAGGTGGAGGCGGCCCGCGCGGCCTTTGCGGCGAAAGCCGACGAGGCGGCGCAGCGGCGGTTGATCGTTCTCACGGCGGCCCGTGCCGCGGTTATGCGGGGCGAGCCTGGCGAAAGCGAGGCGCCGTGAGCTTGGAACTTTAAACGTCGCAGGACGACCCCGCGCCGACCGACCTTGTGCCTACCTGGCAGCCGCCGGACGACCTTTTTCGCACGGCTCCCTCGTATTGGAGTGAACGGATCCATGGCCACCAAGCCGAGCACTGCCGCCGAAGCCACCACGCCGGACGCGGATGGCGACACCACGCTGCTGGATGTGCAGTCGGTCGCCGTCAAGCGGCTGATCGCGCGCGGCAAGGAGCGCGGCTACATCACCTTCGATGAGCTGAATGCCGTTCTGCCGCCCGACCAGAACTCCTCGGAGCAGATCGAGGACGTGATGGCCAACTTCTCCGAGATGGGCATCCAGGTCGTGGAGGGCGAGGAGGCTGAGGAAGGGGAAGTCCCCGCCGTCAAGGCCGAGAAGGCCGAGGAGGAGGAGGAGGCCGAGCCCACCGGCAATGTGGACGAGGCCAGCCTGGGCCGCACCGACGACCCGGTCCGCATGTACCTGCGGGAGATGGGCAGCGTCGAACTGCTCTCGCGCGAGGGCGAGATCGCCATTGCCAAGCGGATCGAGGCCGGCCGCGACATGATGATCGGCGGGCTCTGCGAGAGCCCGCTGACCTTCAAGGCCATCATCGCCTGGCATGATGCGCTCAAGGCCGGCCGCATGCTGCTGCGCGACATCATCGACCTGGAAGCCACGCAAGGCGGCCCCGCCGCCAAGGGCAATGGCGAGGTGATCGAGGATGCCGCCCCC
>JAIXTK010000282.1 GCA_027483995.1 Acetobacteraceae bacterium | reverse complement strand
TTCGGGCGGGAGAACGGTGTCGAGATTGCCGCCACGGCCGAGGCGGCGGTGACGGGGGCGGATATCATCGTGACGGCGACGCCGGCGAAGGAGCCGTTCCTGTCCCTGGCGATGCTCTCGCCGGGCCAGCACGTGAACGCGGTGGGAGCCAGCGTGGCATTCATGCAGGAAATGACCGCGGACATCGTGGCCGGCACGCGCTTCGTGACCGACTACCGACCCAGCCTGGAGCCGCAGGCGGCCGAGGTGATCGCGGCGCGCAAGACCGGGCTGATCGGCGATGGGCACGACATTCCGGAGATCGGCGAGATCATCGCGGGCGCGAAGCCGGGGCGGCGCAGCGCGGCGGAGATCACGGTGTATCGTTCCCTGGGTATCTCGGCGCAGGACCTGGCGGCGGCGCATGCGATCCTGGCGAAGGCGGAGGCGGCGGGCGTGGGAATGGTTGCGGATATGACGTAAGGTCTCTTTTTTTCTGAAGAAAAAGAAGCAAAAAGACTTTTGATATTTGATACGGTGAGAACGAGTCTTTCCGCATCAAACGAATAAAAGTTTTTTGGTTCTTTCTTTCAAAAAAGAACCGCTTTCTTGACCACTTCATCGATCAAAGCCTCGTCGTTTGGCGCCGCCAGCGGATCGCGCGGCGAGAGGCGGTGGAGCAGAACCAGCTGCGCCAGGGCGCGGCGATGCGGAAGCCCCGCCTGCTCCGCTTCCCAGGCCAGCGTGATGGCGGTGGTGGCGTGGTAGAGGCCGGAGGCGGCCTGGCGGGCGAGGGGTTCGGCGCCCTGCCCCGCCACGCGCTCGGCGAAGGCCGCGGCGCGGTGCAGCGCGGCCAGCAAAGCCGGGTCGGTGGTGCGGGCCTCCAGATGAGCGACGAGCGGGGGCAGTGAGCCCTCGCGGGTGATGGCGCGCATCACGTCCAGCGCGACGATGTTGCTGGTGCCTTCCCAGATCGAGCCGAGATGGCTGTCGCGCAGCAGGCGGGCATCCGGCCATTCCTCGATGTAGCCGCAGCCGCCGCGGACCTCCATGGCATCACCGGTGACGCGGCGGGCATCACGGCAGGCGCGGAACTTGATCAGGGGGGTGAGGATGCGGGCGAGTTTCGCGGCGGTGGGGTCGCCTGCATCGGCGCGGGCCAGGGCGTCGGCGGTGGTGAACATCATGCTGCGCGCCTGCTCCGTGGGCACGAGCAGCTTGGCGAGCTGGCGGCGCATCAGGGGCAGGTCGATCAGGGCGCGGCCGAAGGCGCGGCGGTGGCGGGCGATGTGCAGGGCTTCGGTGGTGGCGCGGCGCATCAGGCCGGCGGCGCGCATGCCGTTGGAGAGGCGGGAGTTGTTGATCATGTCCGCCATCTGCTTGAAGCCGCGGCCGCGCTCGCCGACCAGGTAGGCCTCCGCGCCTTCCAGGCGGATCTCGCCGGAGGCCATGGAGCGGGTGCCGAGCTTGTCCTTCAGGCGGAGGATCCGGTAGGCGTTGGGGGTGCCGTCCTGGCGGGTTTTCGGGAGCAGGAAGAGGCTGATGCCGGCGAGGCCTTGTTTGTCCTCGCTGCGGGCCAGCACCATGGCGAGGTCGGCATCGGGGTTGGAGCAGAACCACTTGTCGCCCCACAGGCGCCAGCTTTGCTCGTTGCTCGGTTCGGCGCGGGTGGCGGTGGCCGCGACATCGGAGCCCGCGCCCTGTTCGGTCATGAACATCGCGCCCTGGGCCAGCGTGTCGAAATCCAGGCTGGTCAGGCGGGCGAAATAGCGGTCCACCAGCTCCGGCGCGCCGAACTTGCGCAGGGTGCGGGTGAGGCTGTCGGTCATGGAGACGGGGCAGCAGAGGCCGAACTCGGCCTGCACGAAGAGGTAGGTGAGGGCGTATTTGGCGGCGGGCGGCATGGGGGCGGGCCAGCCGAGCACGCCGCCGCGATGCGAGAGGGCGGCGAGGCCGAACGCGCTGTAGGCCAGGCGCTCCATGGCCACGTAGTCCGGGTGCTTCTGGATGTCGTTGGCGTCCTGGCCGGTGCGGCGGCGAACGCTGAGGGTGGGCGGGTTGCGGTCTGCCGTGGCGGCCAGCTCGTCCAGCGTGCCGCCGGCGAGTGCCCCGAGGCGATCGAACTGCGGGGCGAGGTGGGCGGCAAGATCGGGCGGCAGGTAGAGGGCGTGCAGCGCCGCGGCGTCGGGGTCGGCATAATGGAGGTTGATGCCGCGGGCGTCGGGAATGGGATGGTCGGGCATGGCGTCCATGGTGGGGTCCTCCGCTGGGGAGGGGATGGCGGCCGTGCGGGTTGGCTGTCAATCGGTCATGCGGAATGCCATGTTGCGATCGGTAACACAGGAGGGGTGCGATGCGTGGCGTGGTACTGGTGCTGGCGCTGTGCGGTATGCTGGCGGGGCCGGCGGGGGCGGCTGAACTGCGGGTGCAAGTGAGCGGCATCCGTTCCGCCGAGGGGCAGATCGGCTGCGCGCTGTTTGCCGAGGCAAGCGGGTTTCCCGGCGAGGGCGCCACGGTGCGGCGGGTTCTGCCGGCGGATCCGAAGGGCGTGGAATGCCGGTTCGAAGGGCTGGCACCAGGGAGCTACGCGGTGGCGGTGCTGCACGACCTGAACGGCAATGGGCGCAACGACACCAATTTCCTGGGGATTCCGACCGAGGATTGGGGCGTTTCGAACAATGTCCGCCCAACGCTGCGCGCGCCGCGCTTCGAGGAGGCGGCGGTGCAGGTGAAGGAGGGGCCGGCGGTGGTGATCGGGGTGACGGTGGGGCGGTAGGGTCAGCCTCTCGCGCTGGCGATGACAGCGCCAACGGCGACGAAGGTGGCCCCGGTGGCACGATTGAAGGCGCGGCCGTGGCGGTGGAGCCAGGGCGCGGCACGGACGGCGAGACCGGCAAGGAGGAGCTCGTAGGCGATCTCGACGGCGAGGAAGGTGCCGCCAAGGAGCACGAGCTGGGTCGCGTAGGTGGCTTCGGGGCGCATGAACTGAGGCAGGAAGGCGGCGTAGAACAACAATGCCTTGGGGTTGGACAACGCGACGAACAGGCCATCGGCAAAGAGCCGGGCGGGATGGGCGGCGGGGTCGGCGCCTTGGGCTAGCGGCAGCGGGCCTTGCAGGGCTGTGGCTGGCGCGCGCCAGAGGCCGATGCCGAGCCATGCCAGGTAGGCGGCGCCGACCCATTTGGCAGCGGTGAAGACCTCCTCGGACGCAGCGAGAAGCGCGCCCATGCCGGCGAGCGAGGCGGCAATCAGGATGAGGAAGCCCAAGGCACCACCAAGGATTGTGGCGATGGTGGGGCGCAGGCCGAAGCGAGCGCCATGGGTGAGGGCGAGCAGGCCGTTCGGCCCCGGGGTGAGGGAAAGGCCGATGGCGGTGGCGAAGGTGAGGAGCCAGAGATCGAGGGGCATGGGGTGTTATGGCATCACACATCGCCATCTTCGAAATAGTCGAGATCGAGGCATTGGGTGGGGAACGGTGGGCCATCTCAGCCCGTGCTTCCACCTGGAACGAAAAACGCCGCCGGAGGTAAGCCCGGCGGCGTTGTTCGGTTTGGCGGCTGGCGGCAGGTCAGCCGGCGACTTCGGGTTCCTTTTCCGCGCCGCCTTCGTCGCCGTCGGATTCCGGCTTGGGCAGGGCGGGCGGGGCGGCTTCGATGAATTCGAAGGCCAGGGCCTTGTCCTTGAGGGTGACCTTGACGGCGCCGCCCTTCACCAGCTTGCCGAAGAGGAGTTCCTCGGCCAGCGGCTTCTTGATGTATTCCTGGATCACGCGGGCCAGGGGGCGGGCGCCATAGAGGCGGTCGTAGCCGCGTTCGGCGAGCCATTCCTTGGCAGCGCTGGAGAGTTCGATGGTGACGTTGCGGTCCGCGAGCTGGGCTTCCAGCTGCATCGCGAACTTCTCCACCACGCGCCCGACGATATCCTGCGTGAGCGGGGCGAAGGCGACGACGGCATCGAGCCGGTTGCGGAATTCCGGGGTGAACAGGCGCTTGATGGCTTCCCCGTCCTCGCCCTTGCGGCCTTCCTCGCGGGCGAAGCCGATGGTTTCCTTGGCCAGGTCGGACGCGCCGGCGTTGGTGGTCATGATCAGGATCACGTTGCGGAAATCGACGGTCTTGCCGTTGTGGTCCGTCAGCTTCCCGTGGTCCATGACCTGCAGCAGGATGTTGTAGAGGTCCTGGTGGGCCTTTTCGATCTCATCAAGCAGCAGCACGCAATGGGGGTGCTGGTCGATCGAGTCGGTCAGCATGCCGCCCTGGTCGAAGCCCACATAGCCCGGGGGGGCGCCGATGAGGCGGCTGACCGAGTGGCGCTCCATGTATTCGGACATGTCGAAGCGCTTGAGCTCGACGCCGAGCGAGAGCGCGAGCTGGCGCGCCACCTCGGTTTTGCCGACACCCGTCG
>JAIXTK010000362.1 GCA_027483995.1 Acetobacteraceae bacterium | reverse complement strand
TACTGCTGGCTGCGCGACGCCGCCCTCGCGCTGCGCGCCTTCATGCCCGCCGGCTATTTCGACGAGGCGCGCGCCTGGCGCGACTGGCTGCACCGCGCACTCGCCGGCAGCCCATCACAGGTGCGCGTGATGTACGGCCTGGCCGGCGAACGCCGCCTGCCGGAATGGGAGGTGGACTGGCTGCCGGGCTTCCAGGGTGCGAGCCCCGTGCGCGTGGGCAATGGTGCGGCCGGCCAGGTGCAGCATGATCTGTTCGGCGTGGTGATGCAGGCCCTGCTCGATGCCCGCGAAGGCGGCCTGCCCGCCGCGCCGGAAAGCTGGTCCCTCCAGCGCGCCCTGATCGACCACCTGGCGGCCACCTGGGAACAACCGGATGACGGCATCTGGGAGGTGCGCGGCGGCCGCCGCCACTTCACCTTCTCCAAGGTGATGGCCTGGGTGGCGATCGACCGCAGCATCCAGGCCGCCGAGCGCCACGGGCTGAAGGCCCCCCTCGCTGAATGGCGCGCCCTGCGCCGCCGCATCCATCAAACCGTCTGCTCCCACGGCATCGACCCCGCCCGCGGCTGCTTCACGCAAAGCTTCGGCAGCACCGCGCTGGATGCCAGCCTGCTGCAGATCCCGCTGCTCGGCTTCCTGCCCGCCAGCGACCCCTGTGTGGCCGCCACAATCGCCGCCATCGAGAGCGAACTGATGCCCCAGGGCCTCGTGCTGCGCTACGACACGCGCGCAGCCATGGACGGCCTGCCCCCGGGCGAGGGCGCCTTCCTCGCCTGCAGCTTCTGGCTGGTGGAGGTCTACGCCCTGCAGGGCCGCCGTGCGGAGGCCGATGCCCTGTTCGCCCGCCTCGCCGCCCTGGCCAACGATGTCGGCCTGCTGGCGGAGATGGCCGATCCCGCCACCGGCCGCCTGCTCGGCAACTTTCCCCAGGCCTTCAGCCACGCCGCCCTGATATCAGCGGCGGCGCGGCTGGCGGAGGCCTGAGCCCCCGCTACAGGACGAACCAGCTCGCGTCCGGCGTGCCCACCGGCCGCACGAAGATCGTGAGGTCGGCGGCGAAGTCGCCATTCGTGTCGCCCAGGATAGACACGCGCGTACCGTCCAGCGCCCACACCAAGGAGCCCGCGCCGGAGAACCCGGCACCCTGCGTCGGATTGAAGGTGAAGCTGTCGTTGGCCAATGTGCCAGCAATGGCGTCGATCGCCGACAGGTCCAACTTCTCCCCAAGGCCCGGGTTGAAATCCTGGATCGTCGTGGCGTTGGTGGCACCGGTGCCGATCGCCGCCTGCAGGAAGCGGAAGCTGTCCAGGCCGGCATTGCCCGTCACCGTGTCGAGCCCGCCGCCGAGCAGGAACAGGTCAGGTGCGGCACTGCCAGTCAGCGTCTGGTTGGCCGCGGTGCTCACGAAGTCGTCGTTCAGGATCACGCCCTGCGCCGAGGCGGTGCCGATCACCGCCCCGCCCGTGGGGTTGGCCAGCGTGACCGCGAACCGCTCATTCACCTCCTGCGTCTCATCCGCCCGTACGTTGATGGTCACGGTGCGCGAAACCTGGCCTTCGGTGAAGCTGATGGTCCCGGTCGGGAACACCCCGTTGGCGAAATCGGCCGCAGTGGCAGGCGCGGTGCCGCCGCCGGTTTCACCCGCTACGGAGAAGCCGACTGTCTGCGCCACGTTGGTGCCGCCGGTGCGCGTCACGGAGAAGGTGAAAGCCGAGGTGGCGCCGGCAGGGCCACTGCCTTCCGCCCTGCTGGCGGCGACGGCCGCGATCGAAACCGTGGATTCGTCGGTCAGGATGATGCCGCGCTGGCTGGGAATGGAAATGGCGGCCCCGGTGGCGTTGGCGAGCGTGAGCTCGAACAGCTCGTCATCCTCGAAGACCGTATCGCCCGCCACGTTCACCGTCACGGTCTTGATCACTTCGTTGGCCGCGAAGGTCAGCGTGCCAGATGGCAGCACGCCGCCGGTGAAATCCGCCGCGTCCGCCGGATCGGCCAGGGGATCGCCAACAAGCCCGGTCACGGCGAAGTTCACCGTGCTGACCCCTGTGGTCGTGCCCTGGCGCTGCACGGTGAACACGAAGGCGCGCGGGCCCGCATTGCCCTCGGCCTGCCGCAGATTGCCACCGGCCAGCACGCGCAGGCTGGTGTCGTCGTTCTGGATGATCCCCTGGGCAGAGGCCTTGGTGGGGTCGGTGTTGATCTGGGCGCCGTTGGTCGGGCTGGATAGCGTCACGCCAAATCGCTCGTTCGATTCGCCCAGCAGGTCCGCCGCCACCGGCACGGTGATCACGCGGCTGGTCGTGTCGCCGGCCGCGAAGGTCACGGTGCCGGAGGGCAGGACGCCGCCGAAATCGGCCGCATCCGCCGGCACGGTGCCACTGCCGGCCACCCCTGCCACCGACCAGTTGACGCTCTGTGCCACCCCGGTGGCGCCGGTGCGCGCGATGGTGAAGGTAAAGGGTGTGGTCGCGCCCGGCGCAGCGTTGCTGCCCTCCGGCTTGTTGGCGCTGGTGGCGGCGATCGAGAGGGTGGAATCGTCGCTCAGGATCACCGCGTCCAGCGACGGCACTGTGATCGTCGCCCCCACCGGGGACGAAAGCGAGAAGCGGAACCCTTCATCGGCTTCCTGTGCGGTGTCGCCGGCCACGTTCACGGTCACGGTCTGGCTGGTCTGGCCGGCCGCGAAGCTGACTGTACCCGTGGGAAGCACGCCACCGACAAAATCCGCCCCGGTGGCCGGCGCCGCCCCGGTGCCGGTCACGGCGTAGTTCACCGTGCTGGCACCTGTGGTGGTACCCTGGCGCTGGACAACGAAGCTGTAGCTGCGCGAGCCAACATTGCCCTCGGCCTGGGACATTGCCCCACTCGCCACCACGCGCAGGCTGGTATCGTCATTCTGGATCACGCCCTGGGCGTTGGCGGCACCCAAAGTGGCGCCGTTGGTCGGGCCCGACAGCGTGACAGCGAAGCGTTCCGCAAGCTCGCCCACCGCATCCGCGGCCACATTCACGGTCACCGTCTGGGTCTTCTCGCCCACGGCGAAGCTGAGCACGCCAGAGGGCAGCACGCCGCCAGCGAAATCGGCAGCATCGGCAGGCTGGGTCCCGTTACCTGTCACGCCGGCAACCGCCCAGGCCACGTTCTGTGCAATGCCGCCCTCGCCAGCCCGCGTCACCGTGAAGGTGAACGGCGTCGTGGCACCGGCCCCGCCAGTGCCCTCCGGCTTGCTGGCGCTGGTCGCCGCGATGGAGAACGACGTGTCGTCGTTGAACAATACGCGCTCAGAGACGCCGCCGAAGGCGATACCGCCGCCCACGGGGTTGGAAAGCACCAGCCGGAAGGTCTCGTTGGCCTCCTGCACGCTGTCGCCCACCACCTGCACCTGCACGGTCTTGCTGGTTTCGCCCGCGGCGAAGCTCAGCGAGCCCGAAGGCATCACCCCGCCGACGAAATCCGCCGTATCCGCAGGGGTCACGCCGAAGCCCTCAACCTTGAACCCGACGCTGCCGGCGCTGGTGAGCGTACCGGTGCGCGACACGGTAAAGCTGAAGGTCAGCGTGCCGCCGGTGGGCTCCACCCCGCTCGGGCCGGCATTCACCTGGTAGCTGGTGTCATCGTTCAGGATCACCGCCTGGGCCGATCCGGTGCCGATCGTGGCCCCGCCGGGCGCCGTCCCGAGAGTGACGGCAAAGCGCTCGTTGAACTCGCCCACCGCGTCGCGCAGCACCGGCACCGTAATGGTGCGCGAGGTCTCGCCCGCCGCGAAGCTGGCCGTGCCGCTGGGGAAGGCATTGCCGACGAAGTCGGTGGCAGCGGCCGGCTGGCTGCCACTACCGGTCGCCCCCGCCGTGCTCCAGCCGATGCTCTGCGCCAGCGTGCTGTTGCCGGTCCGGGTGATCTTGAAGGTGAAGTCGGTGCTGCCGCTGCCGGTACCCTCCGCCAGGGAGGTGCTGGTCGGTGCGATCGAAAAGGTGCTCTGGAGCGGGATGGTGGTGTCGCTGAACTTCAGCTGCTCGATATTGGTCAGCGTGTCCTTGCCGTCCGCGCCCGTCACGGTCACCACGCCGCCCGGCCCGATGGCCACGACATATGTTGAAGAGGCGCCGGAGAACACGGCGACGTCCTCGCCGCCCGCGCCGTCGATGATGTCGTCGCCCAGCCCGCCCTGCAGCACGTTGGCGCTGCCATCACCGGTCAGCGTATCGGCGACCTCGGTGCCGATCACGTTCTCGATGCCCATCAGCGTGTCGACACTGCCGAAGCCGTCGGTGGCACTGCCCTTGCCCAACCCGGCACTGCCGAGGTTGACCGTCACGCCCGCGGCTCCACCGTCGGAGATGTCGCGGGTGTAATCCACCGTGTCGATGCCGCCGGCGCCGTCGATCACGTCGGCGCCGTTCAGGCCCTGGAAGCGGTTGTTGTTGCCGTCGCCGGTCAGCGTGTCGCCGGCCAGCGCGTTGCTGCCGCGCACCGTCTCGAAGCCCTGAAGCGTATCGGTATCGCCGAACCCGTCCGTCGCGGTGCCCAGCGCCAGGTTGACCGTCACCGCGGCCTTGCCGCCGTAATTGGCATCACGGTCATACCGCACCATGTCGATGCCCGTGCCACCATCCAGCGTGTCCGCGCCGCGCAGGCCGGTGATCTGGTTCGCGCCGGCATCGCCGGTGATCGTGTCGGCGCTGTTGGTGCCGCGCACGTTCTCGATGCCGGTGAAGCTGTCGGTGCCGCCCAGCGGGTCCACCACCGAGCCCTTGCTCAGGTCCAGCGTGATGCCCACGCCGTTCGTGAAATCGGCATAGCCGATCTGGTCCGCTGCGCCGGAGCCGCCCGTCACCGTGTCGTTGCCGGCACCCGGCTCGATGTAGACGGAATAGGCGCCACCGATCAGGATATCGTCCCCGCCCCGGCCATAGAGCTCGTAGGACGTTCCCGGTCCCAGGTTCGTGTCGCCGCCTGTCAGCGTATCGGCGAAGGCCGTGCCCTCCACCTGCTCGATCGAGATCAGCGTGTCGGCATTGCCGAACCCGTCCGTCGCGGTGCCCTTGCCGACATCAACCACCACGCCCTTGCTGCCGCCGAACTGGGCATCGCGGTCATAGCGCACGCGGTCCAGCCCGGCGCCGCCATTGATGAAGTCGCTGCCGTTCAGGCCACGGAACTGGTTGTTGCCGTTATTGCCGATCAGCACATCCGCATTGCGGGTGCCGCGCAGCATCTCAATGCTGCCCGAGAGCGTGTCCTTGCCACCATAGGGATCCAGCACGATCCCGGTGCCCAGATTGGCATCGATCCCGCTCGCACCGTTGTATTCGGAGTAGCTGACCTGATCGAACCCGGCACCGCCGGTAATGCTGTCGCTGCCGGCACCCGGCTCGATATAGGTGTCGAAGCTGCCGGCCGTGATCGTGTCGTCTCCGGCCATGCCGTATATCTCGTACGACTGCCCAACCAGCGCCGCATCGCCGCCGATCAGCGTATCGTTGCCGACGGAGCCGCGGCCGGCCTCGATCGAGACCAACTCGTCCACGAAGCCCGCAAGATCGGTCGCCTTGCCGCTGGCCAGGTTGATGGTCACGCCGGCAACGCCGACCGGCAGCGTTTCGAAGCTGTAGTCCACCACGTCCTGGCCGCCGCGCCCGTCGATGAAGTCGGCGCCGCCCATCGGCTGGATGCGGTTGTTGTTGGCATCGCCCCGCAGGTCATCGTTGTTCTGCGAGCCGCGCATGTTCTCGATCGAGATCAGCGTATCCGTGGCGCCAAACCCGTCGGTCGCCTTGCCGGCGGCAAGATCCACGAAGATGTTGCCGTTGCCGCCCGCAAACGTGTCGCGATCGTAGCGCACCTCATCCGTGCCGCCGCCGCCGTCGATCGTGTCGTTGCCGCCCAGGCCGCGGATGAAGTTGCTGCCGCCCGTGCCGGTGATGGTGTCGGCATTGCGCGTGCCGCGCACGCCTTCCACGCTGGTCAGCGTGTCGGTACCGCCAAACGGATCGGCCACCACCCCGGTGGCGAGGTTGATCACCGCCCCATTGGCCCCGGTGTATTCCTCGTAGCTGACCTGGTCGTTGCCCGCGCCGCCCGTCACCACGTCGTTGCCGGCCCCGGGGTTGAACAGCGTATCGAAGCTGCCGGCCGTCAGCGTGTCGTCGCCGTCCAGGCCCGACAGCGTGTACACGTCCGTGCCGCCCAGCGGCGTGTTGCCGCCGATCAGCGTGTCCTTGCCCGCCGTGCCGCGCACCGTCTCGATGGCGATCAGCGTGTCTGTATTGCCGAAGCCGTCCGTCGCCGTGCCGGTGGCCAGGTTCACCGTCACGCCTGCGCTGCCGCCGAAAAACGCATCCGCCGAATAGTCGGCCGTGTCGCTCCCACTACCGCCATCCAGCGTGTCGTCGCCGGCCATGCCCTGCAGCAGGTTGGCAGTGCCGTCGCCGGTCAGCGTATCCGCCTGCGCCGAGCCACGGATGTTCTCGATCGAAACCAGCGTATCCGTGTCGCCAAACCCGTCGATGGCGATGCCCGTGGCAAGATTGACGGTCACGCCCTTGGTGCCGCCGTACTGGGCATCGCGATCGTAGCGCACCTGGTCGTTGCCCGCGCCGCCATTGATCGAATCGTTGCCCGCCAACCCGCGCACGAAGTTGTTCAGGCTGTTGCCGATGATGGTGTCGGCATTCCTCGTGCCGCGCACGCCCTCGATGCTGCCGAACAGCGAGTCGGTGCCGCCATAGGGGTCAGAGACCGTGTTCTTCGTCAGGTCGAACGTGGCGCCCTTAGTGCCGGTGTATTCGGCATAGCTCACCTGGTCGGCGCCGCCGCCGCCAGTGATCTTGTCGTTGCCTGCGCCGGGCTCCGCATACAGGTCCCACGCACCCGCTATGATCGTATCGTCGCCGCCGAGGCCATAGGCCTCGTAGCTCGCGCCATTCGGCAGCAGCAGGTTGCCGCCGTTCAGCGTGTCCGCCAGCTCAGTGCCGACCACGGCCTCGATGTTGGTGAAGCTGTCGGTCTTGCCGAACCCGTCCGTGCCGGTGCCGGTGGCCAGGTTCACCACCACGCCCAGCGCGCCGCCATACTGCGCGTCGCGGTTGTAGCGGATCTGGTCGATCCCCGCCCCGCCATCCACCACATCCGCGCCGCCCAGCGGCTCGAACCTGTTGTCGGCGGCGTTGCCGGCCAGCATGTCGGCGAAGTTGGTGCCGCGCACGCCTTCGATGCCGCTGAAGCTGTCGGTGTCGCCCCAGGCATCGGTTACCGTGGCCTTGGAAAGATCCACGGTCACGCCCTTGGTCACGGTCGCGTCACCATTGGCATTGGCGTAGGACAGGATGTCGCGCGTCCCGTCGCCGCCATCCACCGTGTCGGTACCTCGGCCGGGCTCGATGTAGTCATCCCCCGCGAAGCCGTTGATCGTGTCGTTGCCCGCGGCCCCGAACAGCGAGTCGTTGAACGCGCTGCCGTTCACTGTGTCGTTGCCCGACAGCAGGAAGTTGAACACGTTGCCCAGGCTCACCTGCCAGGCATTGTAGAAATCGACAGCGGGAACAGACAGGTCCGCGAACCCGGCCATCTGGGTGGCGAAATCGGCCTGATACAGCGTGATGTTCGCGATCGTGCCTGCCGTCGGCACCATTTCGCCACCGCCGATATCCGTCAGCACGAAGCCTGTGCCGACGATGGCGATGATCGTGCCATCCGGATTCTGCACGTTGATGGCGTTATCGCTGAATCCCAGCAGGCTGCCGCCTTCGCCGGTCTGGAAGAACTTGGAGGAGGTCACGCCCGCGCCGAGCGCATTCCTAATGGTGTAGCTCGCCATTGGCGTTGGCTCCCGTCTCAAAATATAAACGCTTCTTGTCGAAAAAGATTACGCCGTGGCCAATCTGCCGACAAGCGCATTCAATCGATAATCAATCGATCTCGTAACAAAATTAAATTGTTACAACCCGCCGCCGCCGCCGCCCCCGCAGCGCCAGATAAACAACAGGCGTCGTGTAGAGCGTCAGCATCTGGCTCACCACCAGCCCGCCCACCACCGTCAGCCCCAGCGGCTGGCGCAGCTCCGCCCCCGTACCGGTCGCAATCGCCAGCGGCACCGCCCCCAGCAGGGCCGCCAGCGTCGTCATCAGGATCGGCCGGAACCGCTCCACCGCCGCCTGCCGTATCGCCGCCACCCCATCCATCCCGCGCTGCCGTTCCAGTTCCAGCGCGAAATCCACCATCATGATGGCGTTCTTCTTCACGATCCCCATCAGCAGCAGAATGCCGATGATCGCCATCGCCGAAAGCTCCGTCTCCGTTGCCCACAGCACCAGCAGCGCCCCCAGGCCCGCGGAGGGCAGGGTGGACAGGATCGTGATCGGCTGCACCAGGCTCTCGTACAGCACCCCCAGCACG
>JAIXTK010000223.1 GCA_027483995.1 Acetobacteraceae bacterium | reverse complement strand
GGATCGGCAGGGCGGCGCGGTCTTGATCGACGCGCGGCACCGGAACGGCGGCGACAAGGGCGCGGGTGTAGGGGTGGCGGGGGGAGGAGATGAGTTCCGCCGTGGGGCCTTCCTCCACGATGCGGCCGAGATACATCACCACGGTGCGCTCGCACACGTAGCGGATCAGGGCGAGATCGTGACTGATGTAGATGGCCGCGAGGCCGAGCTCGTCGCGCGCGGCGCGCAGCAGGTTGAGGATGCCGGCGCGCACGGAGACATCGAGCATCGATACCGGCTCGTCCGCCACGATGAGGCGCGGGCCGGGGATGAGGGCGCGGGCGAGGACGACGCGCTGGAGCTGGCCACCGGAGAGTTCGTGCGGGAAGCGATCGAGCCAGGCGCTGGCGGGGGTGAGGCGCACGCGGCCCATGACGGCTTCGATGCGTGCGGCGTGCTCGGCTTCGGGGATGCCGAAATTGCGCAGCGGCTCGGCCAGGGTGCGGCGGATGGTGAAGCGCGGGTTCAGCGCATCGAACGGGTTCTGGAACACCAGCTGGGCGCGGGCGCGGAAGGGCAGCAGGGCGGCGGCGCGGCGGTGGGTGATGTCTTCGCCTTCGAAGATCACCTGGCCGGCGGTGGGTTCCTCCAGGCGCAGCAGCATGCGGGCGGTGGTGGTTTTGCCGCAGCCGGATTCGCCGACGATACCCAGCGCCTCCCCGGCGGAGACCGCGAGCGAGACGCCCTGCACGGCATGCACGGTGCGCCGCCCGGTGCGGAAGGTTTTGCCGAGGTCGCGGGCTTCGATGACGGCGCTCATGCGGGCACCACGGCGGCCCAGGTTGCCGGGCTGGCGGCGGCTTGGCGCAGGGCCGGGGCTTCGGCGGTGCGCCAGCAGGCGACCATGTGCTCGCCTTCGGTGATGGCGGGTGGCGCCTCGGCACGGCAGCGGTCGAGCGCGAAGGGGCAGCGGGCGGCGAAGCGGCAGCCGATGGGCGGGTTCAGCAGGTTGGGCGGCGAGCCCTCGATCGGCACCAGCTCGCCGGTTTCGCCGTGCACATCGGGGAAGGCGTGGGTGAGGCCCATGGTGTAGGGGTGCAGCGGGCGTTCCAGCACCTCCCGCACCGGGCCGGATTCCACCACGATCCCGGCATACATCACCGCCACGCGGTCGCAGGCATAGGCGACGACGGCCATGTCGTGGGTGACGAGGATCATCGCCAGGTTCAGGCGCGATTGCAGGTCGCGCATCACATCCAGCACCTGGCGCTGCACGATGACATCGAGCGCGGTGACGGGCTCGTCGGCGATCACCAGGGCGGGGTTGAGTGCCAGGGCGAGGGCGATCGAGGCGCGCTGGCGCATGCCGCCGCTGAACTGGTGCGGGTAGTCCGCCAGGCGTACGGGATCCAGCCCGACCATGCGGAACAGCTCGGCGGCACGTTCATGGGCGGCGGCGCGGGCGAGGCCGCCGCGTTCCATCAGCACTTCCAGCATCTGGGCGCGCAGGCGCTGCACGGGATCCAGCGCGTTCATCGCGGTTTGCGGGATGAAGGAGAGGCGGCGCCAGCGAATCTCACGGCGCTGGGATTCGGTGAGGGCGACGAGGTCGCGGCCTTCGAACATCACGCTGCCGCCGGCGATGCGCCCGGCATCCGGCAGCACGCCCATGATGGCGCGGCCGAGGGTGGATTTGCCGCAGCCGGATTCTCCCACCAGGCCGAGGATGGAGCCGGGGGCCACGGCGAAGGTGGCGCCATCCACCGCGCGCACTGGGCCGGCGCCGGTGCGATAGTGGACCTGGAGGTTCTCGACGCTGAGCAGGCTCATTTATCCGCCAGTTTCGGGAACAGCAGCTTTTCGGAGCCGCGGGAGATCATGAAGCCGGCGAGCACCATGGAGACGATGGCCAAGCCGGGCGGGGTGAACCAGTTCCAGGCGCCGCGGCCGAGGGCCTGGTTGGCATAGGCTTCCTGCAGCATCACGCCCCAGCTGATGGTGTTCGGGTCGCCGAAGCCGAGGAAGCTGGCCGAGGCCTCGGCGAGGATCGCCCAGCCGATTGCGACGGAGCCGTACAGGGCGGCGAGCGGCAGCACCTGCGGCAGGATATGGACGAACATGATGCGGGTGTTGGAACAGCCGGTGACGCGCGCGGCCTCCACCCACGCGCGTTCGCGCAGCGACAGCACCTGGCTGCGGATGACGCGGGCGGTGTTGGGCCAGAGCAGCAGGGCGACGCAGGCGACCACCACGGTGGTGCCTGGCGTGGTGAGTGCGGCAAGCACCAGCATGAAGGGCAGGAACGGCATGCTGAGCACGATGTCCGCCAGCCGGGTGATCAGCTTGTCCACCCAGCCGCCGAGATAGCCGGCAAGCAGGCCCATCAGCGTGCCGATGGCGACAACGACAATGGCGGCGGTGAGGCCGACCTGCAGCGCGGAGCGGGTGCCCCAGATCAGCTGGCTCAGCACGTCGCGCCCGCTGGAGGTGGTGCCGTGCCAGTGCTCCGGCGAGATCGGCAGGTAGCGCGCCACGCGCCGGCCGACGCGCAGGATCTCGCGCGGGTCGTGCGGGGCCAGCTTGTCGGCGAAGATGGCGGTGACGACGATCTGCGCATAGATCGCCGCCCCCACGAACGCGAAGGGCTCGCCGCGCAGGAAGCGCCACGCGGCCCTAGCGGCGCGCACCGACGGACACCCTGGGATCGAGCGCGGCGTAGAGCAGGTCGGCGACGGTGTTCATGGTGGCCAGCACAACGGAGATGAGGATGAAGGCGCCCTGCGCCACGGGATAATCCGCACCCTGCACCGCCTGCACCAGCACGCGGCCGACGCCGGGCCAGGCGAACACGGTTTCCACCACCACGTTGCCGCCGACGCTGGCACCAAGGCCGAGGGCGAAGGCGGTGACCACGGGCAGCAGCGCATTGCGCGCGGCGTGGCGCATGACGATGGACCAGCGCGACAGGCCCTTCATGCGCGCCATGACAATGAACTCGTCGTTCATCACCTCCAGCATGGTCGCGCGCATCAGCAGCAGCGGCAGGCCCTGGAGGTAGAGCACGAGGGTGAGCGCGGGCAGGAACAGATGGCGCCAGAATTCCGGCGAGGCCAGTCGATCGCCGATGCCGCCGAGGTTGGAGCCGGGCGGCACGGCGCCGCCGGTGGGGAACCAGCCGAGCTGGAAGGCCAGCCCCGCCAGCAGCAGCATGCCCAGCCAGAATTCCGGGGCGGAGCGCGTGGCCAGGGCGGCGGGGATGGCGAAGCCCTCGATCCCGCGGCCGCGCTGGAAGGCGAGAAAGGCGCCGGCGACGATGCCGAACGCGTAGGCGATGGAGAGCGCCACCAGAGTTAGAATGATCGTGTTCGGCAGCGCATCGGCCAGCAACTGGGAGACCGGCACGCGCTGCAGGAACGAGGTGCCGAGATCCCCCCGCAGCAAGTTGCCCATGTAGATCAGGTATTGTTCCCACAGCGGCTTGTCGAGGCCGAAGCTGCGCAGCAGGGCGGTGCGCGTTTCCTCGTTGAAGGTCGGCGAGAGGTAGGCCAGCGTGGGGTCGCCCGGCATCAGCCGGAAGAGCAGGAAGGTGACGGTGGTGGTGATCCATACCGTCAGCACCAGGAACCCCAGCCGCTCGGCCACGAGGCGCAGGAAGCCGGAGCGGCTCATGCGCCGTGCGGGGCCGGGCGGAAGGGGCGGTTCATCGTGCGGCGATCACTGGAACGGCGCGGTGGTTTCCTTGACCCCAGCCGGGTAGTGCAGGCGGCCATTGACCAGCACGAAGCCAGCATCCTTCAGAATCTTCTTGGCCGCTTCCACGTTGCCGCCGGGCACGCGCTTCTCGATGCCCTGGTCGTGCCAGAAGGTCAGCGCGGGCGAGACCCAGGAGTTGGAGGGCACAGCAGCGCCGCCCCAGGCATCCTCGGCCAGCAGTTCGCGGTCGATCGAGGCGGAGAGCGCCTGGCGGAACGGCGTGCTGTTGAACGGCGGGCGACGATGGTTGTAGGCGATGAACTTGAAGCCCATGTCCAGCGCCTCGGCGATCTTGATCTTGGGATCGGCCTTGGCGATGTCGCGCAGGATCTGCGGGTCGCCGTTGTAGTCGGCCAGGAAGTTGATCTCGCCGGAGCGCAGCGCGCCGAGCGCGGCTTCGGTGTTGGGCTGGATGCGCATGATCCAGCGCGCGGCCTTGGGGGCGGCCCAATGGTCGCGGTTGGCTTCCAGCACGATTTCTTCGTTCAGGCGGGCCTTGACCATGCGGAACGGGCCGGAGCTGACCGGGGCGGTTTCCATCACGCTCTCGGCAGTTTCGGGCTTGCCCTGCAGCGACTGGAAGATCGGCTCCCACACATGCTTCGGTGCGAGGTTCAGCTTGGCCAGCGAGGAGACGAGGAAGGCGGCATCCGGCTTCTTGAGCGTGATGCGCAGCGTATCGGTGCCGGTGGCCTGCACGTTGGCGATGTTGGCCACGAAGGGCTTGTACATCGGCGACTTGTCGCCGATGCCAGGGGCCACGAGGCTGAACACGGCATCCTCGATCGTGACCGGGCGGCCATCGCTCCACTTCATGCCCGCGCGCAGCTTCACGTCCACGGTGAGGGGATCGGGCCGCGTGACGCTCTCGGCGGACCAGGGCTGCGGCAGGCCGTCGGTGCCGATGCGCATCAGACGGTCCCAGGTGATCTCTGCCGCCCAGGACCCTTGCGCGCCCGAAATATTGAACGGGTTGAGGTTGGTGGGGGTGGAGACGGAATTGAGGATGATGTCGCGCTGGGCGCCGAGCGGGGCGATGGAGAGCCACGTCCAGGTGTTGCGCGCGCCGATGCCGGCCTGGTCGACGATGCTCTTCTCGTCCCACACGTTCTTGTTGAATGCGACGACGTTCTTGGGGTGCACCATGAAGCCGTAGGGCTGGTCGCGGTTCACCAGTTCCTGCGCCTGCATGAGCAGCTGCTTGCGCTTGGCCACGTCCAGCTCTTCGCGCTGGGCGTTGGCGAGGCGGTCATATTCCGGATTGTTGTAGCCGACGAAGTTGTAGCCGTTGGCGATGTTGGCCGACAGGAACAGGTTGTAGGTGAGTTCGTCGGGATCGCTGCGCTCCGGCCGGCCGACCATCTGCCAGGTGGTGGTATCCCAGCGCTGGCGCTCGTACCACACGATCTGGCTGAACTGCTGGCTGGGCAGCGGGCGGATCTGCACCTGCAGGCCGAGTTGGCGCCACGCGGCGGCGATGAGTTCCGCGGCCTGGTATTCCTGCGGCAGGGCGGCCTGGGGCTGGGCGAGCAGCACGAGGGTGCGAACCGGGTCGCCGGCCGGTTGCGCCGAGACCGGCAGGGAGGTGACCAAACCGACGGCCGCCATGGCCGCGACAACGTGCCGCTTCATCAAAAGACCCCCTGCAAGGTTCATGTTGCAGTGCATTCAACGCGCGCCCGCGCCGCCCCGCAAGCCCCCATCTTGCTGCGGCGCGGAAACGGTGTAGCCATTGCGATGCAGAAGTTGGAGTTCCCCCATGCCAATGAGTGAAGCCGAACGCCGTTTCGTGGACGAAGTAACCATTGACCTGCCCTGGGGGCTGGTGGAGCATTTCTCGGGCATGCCGCGCTGGCGGCCAGAGGATGTGAACCGCGGCATGGATGCGCTGGTGGAACGCCTGCGCGGCGAGGGCATTCCGGTGGAGGTGCACCAGCCGGAGATCTATCTTTCGATTCCCTACGCCGCCTCGGTGAGCGCCGGCGGGATCACCTATCGCGCCAAGCCGCCTTCCTCGGCCCTGCCGGTGCCGGGCGGGCGCACCGGCAAGCTGGTGAAACTCACCGCCAACCCGAAGGCGCTGCGCAGCTACAACCGCGACATCAAGACGCTGTTCGGTGGCTCGATCTCCTCCGTGGAGGAGGTGCGGGCGCTGGTGGGCGGCAACATCGTGGTGATCCAGGGCTTCGGCAACCCGGCGCTGACGAGCCTGATCGAGGAATGGGGCGGCATCGGGCTGATCGCGGTGAACCCCGGCACGGACATTCACTGGGGTACCTGCACCACGATCTGGGGCAGCCCGGACCTGCAGGATTGGGGCCGCAAGCCGAAGATCCCGGTGGTGGCGGTGAACAACCCCGACGGGCAGAAGCTGATGGCGCTGGCCGAGCAGGGCGGCGAGGCCACCATCCGCACCGACCTGGTGGAAGGCTGGTTCGCGCAGAAGATCCCGGTGGTGACCATTCCGGGCTCGGTGGAGCCGGAAAAGTTCGTGATGGTGCACGGCCATCTCGACAGCTGGGATGTGGGCGTGGGTGACAACGCCACCGGCGATGCCACGCTGCTGGAACTGGCGCGCGTGTTCTGGAAGCATCGCGACGGGCTGCGCCGCAGCGTGAAGATCGCCTGGTGGCCCGGCCATTCCACCGGGCGCTATGCCGGCTCCACCTGGTTCACCGATGCCTTCGCCATGGACCTGGACCGCAACTGCGTGGCGCAGGTGAATTGCGATTCGCCCGGCTGCCGCTGGGCCACCAGCTATCACGACACGCGCGCCTTCAGCGAATGCGCCTCCCTGACCGAGGCGGCGATCCGCGACATCGTGCCGGATGCCGTGGTGGCCATCCATCGCCCGCCGCAGGCCGGCGACTACAGCTTCAACAATATCGGCCTGCCGAGCTTCTTCATGCTCAGCTCTACCATGCCGGACGCGCTGCGGGCGGAGAAGGGCTACTACGATGTGTCTGGCTGTGGGGCGAACATCGCCTGGCACACCGAGAACGACCAGCTGGAGATCGCGGACCGCGACATCCTGATGACCGACATGAAGATCTATCTTCTGTCGGTGCTGCGGGTGGCGAATGCCGAGGTGCTGCCGTTCGACTGGTCGGCCACCTGCGATGAGTTCCTGGCCACCATCGCCGGCTATGAGAAGGCGAGCCAGGGGCTGGCCGATCTTGGCCCGGCGCGGGCGGCGACGGAGGCGTTGAAGGCCGCGCTGGCCGGGCTGTCGGCCGCGCCGGTGGAGAAGCGCAACGCAGCGCTGCAGGAACTGGCGCGCGTGTTGGTGCCGGTGAACTACACGCGCGAGGCCCGCTTCCGCCACGACCCCGCCTATACCGTGCCGCCGCTGCCCACGCTGGCCGTGGCCGCGGAACTGCCGGAGTTCGCGGAAGGGCACATGCGCAAGATGGCGCAGACCGAGCTGTTGCGCGGGCAGAACCGTTACCTGGCGGCCATCGATCAGGCCTGCCGCATCGTCGCGGCGGCGGGCTAGGCAAGGGGTGGCGCGGGGGCGGGGCGGGCCGGTAGTGTTCCGCTCCCTGCGTTGAGGAGGAGAGGCCGATGGACGGGACCAAGCAGCACGGCGCCAATGACAGTCACCAGGAGCGCCTGGCGCGGCTTGCCGATGTGGCGGTGCGGGTGGGGCTGAACCTGCAGGCCGGGCAGGAGCTGGTGATGACCTCCTCCATCGATGCCCTGCCGCTGGCCCGCCTGATCACCGATGCCGCCTATCGCGCCGGGGCGAGCCTGGTGACCACGCTGTTCCATGACGACGAGCAGGCATTGTCGCGCTACCGCAACGCACCGCCGGAGGCGTTCGACACCGCGCCGGGCTGGCTGTTCGAGGGCATGGCCGAGGCCTTCAAGCGCGGCGCGGCGCGGCTGGCGATCGTGGGCGACGATCCCGGGCTGCTGGCCGGGCAGGACCCGGCGCTGATCGCGCGGGCGAACCGGGCGCGCTCCACCGCCTACAAGCCGGCGCTGGAGCTGATCACGTCGTCTGCGATCAACTGGAGCCTGGTGCCCTATGCCGCGCCGGCCTGGGCGAAGGCGGTGTTCCCCGAGCTGCCGGAGACCGAGGCGCAGGCGAAGCTGTGGGATGCGCTGTTCGCGGCCACGCGGGTGGACACGGCCGATCCGGTGGCGGAATGGGCAGCGCACAACGCCAAGCTGATGTCGCGCCGCGAGATGCTCAATGCGCGGCGGTTCTCGGCGCTGCGCTTCCGCGGCCCGGGCACCAACCTGGTGGTGGGGCTGGCGGACCAGCATTCCTGGATGGGCGGGCAATCCAAGGCGCTGAACGGCGTGGTGGGTAACCCGAACATCCCGACCGAGGAAGTGTTCACCACGCCGCACGCCGCGCGCACCGAGGGCACCGTGGCGGCCACCAAGCCGCTTTCCTATGCCGGCACGCTGATCCGCGACATCCGGGTGCGGTTCGAAGGCGGGGCGCTGGTGGAGGCGCATGCCAGCACCGGGCAGGAAGTGCTGCAGCGCATGATCGCCACCGACGAGGGTGCAAAGCGGCTGGGCGAGGTGGCGCTGGTGCCGGCCTCCTCGCCGATCTCGGCCAGCGGCATGCTGTTCCTGAACACGCTGTTCGACGAGAACGCGGCCAGCCACATCGCGCTGGGCCAGGCCTATCGCAAGTGCTTCGTGGACGGGGACACGCTGGACGAGGCCGGCTTCACCGCCCGCGGCGGCAACAGCAGCCTGATCCATGTGGACTGGATGATCGGCTCGGCCGAGGTGGATGTGGACGGGATCGGCGCCGATGGATCTGCGGTGCCGGTGATGCGCAAGGGCGAGTGGGCCTGACGCCAGGTCGCCCGCCGCCTCAATGCGCGGCGGCGGGGCCGTCGCAGGCCAGCGGGGCGCCGCAATCCACGCAGGAGAACGCATCCGTCCAGTTGGTGCGGCCGCAGGCGTGGCAGGGCGCGGTGGCCTTGCCCATCAACCCGCCATTGCCCTGCGCCTTGCCGGCCCAGCCGGACAGCCGCGCGGGGAGGCCGTTGGCACTGCCGCCGGCCCGTTCCAGCGCGGTACGCACGGCGGCGATCTCGCGCAGGATCACCATGGTCCCGGCCGCCAGCACCGAGGTCAGCAGCGCGAAGCCAGCCAGCAGCAGAACCGGCGTAAGCTGCTGCAGGTCCTCCATGGAGCCGAGCGGCAGCAGCCTTGGCCTGAACACAATGATCGGCAGCAGCCCCATGGCGACGGCGAGCAATCCTCCCCAATAGGCGCCAACGATGAACTTGCGCAACTGTGTGCACTCCAACGCCGGATGCGGCGTGCCCTGATCCTAGGCCGAAGCCCCTACAGATTCATTTCAGCACACGCGGTGCCGCATCGGGCTGGGCCCGCTGCAAGCGGTGCCACGGCGCCAGCGTGCACCGATGGGCAGATGGGGTTTGCAGGCGCGCGGGATGGCGGCATCGTGGGCCATTGTCTGGCCAGGAGCAGAAGTGACCGTCTACGTCGATGACATGCGCGCCGCATTCCGCGGTCACATCATGTGCCACATGATCGCGGATACGGAGGAGGAGCTGCACGACATGGCCGCGCGCATCGGCATCGAACGGCGCTGGTACCAGGGCGACCATTACGACGTGACGATGGATCGCCGCGCCCTGGCCGTGGAATACGGCGCCAAGGAGATCACCTGGCGGCACTGCAGCCTGATGACCGTCCTGCGCCGTCGCGATCCCGCCGCCCCGCTGGTCACGCCGGAGGAAGGCGCGGCCTGGCTGCGGGCGCGGCTGGCGGAAAAGCTAGGGATTTAGCGCCACGGCCTGGGTGCGGCCCATCCGGTTCTCGAACACCACGAACCAGGGCCGGGTATTGCGGCGCAATCGTCCGCCGGCATCGGTGGCGTAGCGCACGGCAGTGACGGCCTGGGCGACATTGCCGCCGATCACCACGATCTCGCCGGGCAGCACCTCGGCCACGATGTCGCAATGCATTGGCCGGCCCACGCCCATTTCCGCGCGCCGCGCCGCGAGGCTGGCGAGCGGGCGGCGGCTGCGGTCGGTGCACACCAGGTCGCCGGGGGCGGGGGCGTAGGCCTCGATCTCGTGGGCCATGAAGGTGGCGCGGCCACCCCAGCGATCCCCCTGCAGGATCAGCGCGTCGATATACTGCCAATGCGCCGCGGCGGGCGGAAACTCGGCCGCGTCGATGCCGGTGGCGCGCAGCACGAAGGAAATGAACGCGGCGGACCAGGGTTGGCAGCCCCACACCGTCGATCGCCCGCCACCGGCAAGCTCGCTGCTGGTGCAGGGCGTGGCTTCGCCCAGGGTGAAGGCGCGCTTGTTGCGGGCGATCTCATCGGCCCAGCCGACCGCGGACCAATAGGCGAGCACCTTGGTGAAGGCGGCTGGGTCCTGCTCCGCCACCGGGCCTTGCTGGTCGTCACGCACGGCCATGGTGCGCGCATCCAGCACGCGCCCACCCCATTCACGCCATTCGCCATCGAGCAGACGCAGCAGGCGGGCGCGGGCCTCGGCGGGATAGGCGGGCGGCGGCAGGCCTTGCGGTGCCGGCGGGGCGGCCGGGCGCGTGGCGCAGGCGGCGAGGCCCAGCGCGAGCAATGCCATGGCGAGAAGGGCAGGGGGGCGCATGGCCGCACTTGGCGCGCCGCGCCGGGCCGCGTCAACGGCCTGCACCTCACGCTTCGCTGAGCGTGCTTGCGGGTGGTGGCGCAGTGGCTACTAATATGGAACTGACTTCCATGATGATAGCGAGGCGCCGGCCATGCAGCGCAAAAGCTTCCGCACCATGCCGTGCCCCATCGCCCGCGGGCTGGACCGCGTGGGCGAGTGGTGGAGCATCCTGATCCTGCGCGACGCCTTCGCGGGGATGACGCGGTTTGAGGAGTTCCGCGAAAGCCTCGGCATCGCCCCCGGCATGCTCTCCCGCCGCCTCGCGGCACTGGTGGAGGCCGGGGTGTTGGAGCGCCGGCGCTACAGCGACACGCCTCCGCGCGAGGAATACGTGCTGACGCCGCGCGGCGAGGATTTCCGCGCGGTGCTTCTCACCCTGCTGGATTGGGGCAACCGCCATTTCGCGCCGGAGGGGCCGAGCGTGCAGATCGTCGATGCCGCAACCGGTGCGCCGGCCGAGCCGGTGCTGGTGGATCGCGCCACGCTGCGCCCGATCGAGGCGCCGGAATTCCGCCTCGTGGCCGGCCCCGCTGCCGGGCGCGGGATGAAGGCACGGCTGGCGCGCGAGCGGCCGCGGGACCTGCTGGGCCGCAAGGAGATATCGGCATGAGCACCACCGCACCGGCTGCCGCTCCCTCGGCGGCCATGAACCCGCGCACGCGGATGCTGCTGCAGGCGCCGATCGTGCCCACGCTGCTGCGCCTGGCCTGGCCGAACGTGCTGGTGATGCTGGCCCAGGCCGCGGTGGGGATGATCGAGACCTGGTGGATCTCCTTCCTCGGCACCGATGCGTTGGCCGGCATGGCGCTGGTGTTCCCGGGTTTCATGATGATGCAGATGCTCTCTGGCGGCGCCATCGGCGGCGGCATCTCCTCCGCCGTGGCACGCGCGCTCGGCAGCGGGCGGCGGGAGGATGCCAACGCCTTCGTGCTGCATGCCCTGGTGGTGAATTTGGGGCTGGGCCTGCTGTGCACGGCGCTGTTCCTGGGCTTCGGCCGGCCGCTCTACACGGCAATGGGTGGGCGAGACGGGTCGCTGGAAGCGGCGCTGGCCTATTCCGACATCGTGTTCGGCGGCGTGGCGCTGGTGTGGGTGATGAACGCGCTGGCCAGCGTGATCCGCGGCACCGGCAACATGATGGTGCCGTCCCTGGCGATCTGCGTCA
The DNA here is from genome assembly GCA_027483995.1 of Acetobacteraceae bacterium. Classification (GTDB taxonomy): domain Bacteria; phylum Pseudomonadota; class Alphaproteobacteria; order Acetobacterales; family Acetobacteraceae; genus CAMDGX01. Next base: position 5,376 of record JAIXTK010000223.1, on the reverse strand, counting down.
GCGTGGTGGTGCTGGTGCCGCTGTCGCCGGTGCTGATTTTCGGGCTTGGCCCGATCCCGGCCATGGGCATCGCCGGCGGTGCCTGGGCGGTGGTGGGCACCACGGCGATGACGGTGGCGGTGCTGGCCTGGTACCTGCTGGCTGGGCGCGCGGTGGTGCGGCCCGTGCTGGCGCGGCTGCGCTGGCCGCTATTCGCCGACATCCTGCGCGTGGGCGCGGTGGGCGCGATCAGCACGCTGCAGACCACGCTCACGGTGGCGCTGACCACCGGCCTGGTGGGCATCGCGGCCGGGCCTGCGGCGGTGGCCGGCTATGGCACCGGGGCGCGGCTGGAATACCTGCTGGTGCCGCTGGTCTTCGGCCTCGGCGCGCCGCTGGTGGCGCTGGTGGGCACCAATATCGGCGCCGGCCAGCGCGAGCGGGCGCTGCGCATCGCGCTCACCGGCGGGGCACTGGCCTTCGGCCTGACAGAGGCGGTGGGGCTGGCCGCCGCGCTGTTCCCGGCCGCGTGGCTGGGCCTGTTCACCCACGATCCCGCTGCATTGGACACGGGCGCCGCCTATTTGCGCATCGTCGGACCGACCTACGGGTTCTTCGGCCTGGGCCTGTGCCTCTACTTCGCCTCCCAGGGCGCGGGGCGGCTGTTCTGGCCGCTGGCGGGCGGGATGCTGCGGCTGCTGGTAGCCGTCGGCGGCGGCTGGCTGGCGCTGCATCTCACGGGATCGCTGCTGGCCCTGTTCGCCGCCCTGGCGTTGGGGTTGGTGGTGTATGGGGTGACGGTGGTAACCGCCATCTCCCGCGGGGTGTGGTTCCGCTGAGGCGCTGCTTGCCCGGCATGTCCCGGCCTTGGCATGATCGCGCCAACGGCCGGCAACGGCGACAAGTGGGAGAATATGCCATGAGCACCAGCAACAGGATCGGGCGGCGCGCGGCACTGGCAGGGTTGGCCGGGGCCGCCGTGGCATCATCGGCCCGCGCCCAGGCACCCGTGAGCCTGCGCCTGTTCACCGGCGGCCAGCAGCGGCCGGATGTGATGCGCCGCATCCTGGATGTGTTCCAGGAGCGCAACCCCGGCATCCGCGCCGAGGTGGAAGTGGGCGGCGCCACCTCCGACCAGCAGCAGCAATACCTCAACACCGTGCTCGCCAGCCGCGATTCCGCGCTGGACGTGGTGCTGATCGATGTGATCCGGCCGGCGCAATGGGCCGCCGCGCGCTGGGCGGAGCCGCTCGATGCCTATCTCGGCGCCGAGCGCGACGCGATCATGGCCCGCTATTTGCCGGCCTATCGGGAGGCCAACATCGTCGGCGGCAAGGTGATGGCGCTGCCCTATTTCGCCGACGCGCAGTTCCTGTATTTCCGCCGCGACCTGCTGGCCAAGCACCAGGTGGCGCCGCCCACAACCTGGGAGGAACTCTCTGCCGGCGCGCAGAAGATCCTGGCCGCGGAGGCCGCCGCCAACCCCAGCCTGCGCGGCTTCGCCACCGCCGGCGCGCCGATCGAGGGCACGGTGTGCAGCTTCCTGGTGCCGCTCTGGGGCATGGGCGGAACGCTGACGGACGCGCAAGGGAAGTTGGCGCTGAACCCGGCCCAGGCCCAGCGCGCGCTCGCCTTGTGGTCCGATTTGCGCGCGAAGAACGTCACGCCGGCCAACCTCGCCGAGATCGCGACGGACCGCATCCGCGTGGACATGCAGGCCGGCAACCTGATCTTCGCCATGCAGTGGGGCTACGCCTGGAACCGCTTCCAGAACGACGCCGACAGCCAGGTGAAGGACCGCATCGGCGTGGTGCCGCTGCCCAGCTTCGCGGGCAACGCGCCGGCCACCTGCGTCGGCGGCTGGCAGCTGGCTGTGAGCGCATTTTCCAAGAACAAGGAAGCGGCGGCCAAGCTGGTGCGCTTCCTGTCCTCGCCCGAGGTTTCCAAGATGCAGGCCATTGCCGCCAGCCACCTGCCGGTGTTCCCGGAGGTGTACGAGGATGCCGAGATCCTGGCCGCCAACCCCTGGTTCCGCGATGCCCGCGCCGTGGTGCTGGGTGCGCGCGCCCGGCCGGTGACGCCGCGCTATGCCGAGGTGTCGGAGGCGATCCGCACCTCCATGAACGGCTTCCTCGCCGGCACTCGCACCGCCGACCAGGCGCTGGCGGACATGACCCAGCGGCTCACGCCCGTGCTGCGTTAGCGCCATGGCGCGGCTGCGCGTCGGCCCGCTGGAGCGTGCGGAGCGGCGGCTCGGCTATGCGCTGCTGGCGCCGGCGCTGCTGCTGCTCGCGGCGGTGGTGCTCTACCCCATCGCCACCCTGCTCTGGACCAGCACGCAGCAATTGCATCTCGCCCAGCCCTGGCTGGAGGGGTTCGTGGGCTGGGAGAACTACGCCCGCGCGATGGACGACCCGCGTTTCTGGTCCGCGCTCGGCGTCACGCTGATCTACGTGGGGGTGACCGTTCCCGGCGCGATATTGTGCGGGCTGGGCCTCGCCCTGCTGGCCAACCTGCCGTTTCGCGTGAAGTGGCCGGTGCGGCTCGGCCTGCTGCTGCCCTGGGCGCTGCCGCTGGTGTTTGCCGGGCTGATCTTCCGCTGGTTCTTCGAATACGAGCAGGGGGTGGTGAACGCGGTGCTGCGCCTGTTCGGCGCGGAACCGCTGCGCTGGCTCTCCACCCCCGATCTTGCCTTCATTTCCACCTCCACCGCGATCGTGTGGAAGTCATCGAGCTTCGTGGCCCTGGTGCTGCTGGCCGGGCTGCAGGCGATCCCGTCCTCGCTCTACGAGGCCGCCGCGGTGGATGGGGCCAGCGCCTGGCAGCGCTTCCGCCACGTGACCCTGCCGATGCTGCGCCCGGCCATTGTGGTGGCACTGATCTTCCGCACCATCACGGCGATCCAGACCTTCGACATCCCCTATGCCATGACCGGCGGCGGCCCGGGCCACAGCACGGAGACGCTGGCGATGTACGTGCACCGCACCACGATCGACGTGCTGGATTTCGGCTATGGCAGCGCGCTCGCGGCACTGATGTTCCTGCTCAGCCTCGCGCTGACCTCGCTCTACATCCGCCAGACGCGGCGCGACGAAGGGGGTGGCTGATGCCCAGCTTCAAGAAGGCCCGCGCGCTGGCCGCGCTGCTGATCGTGGCCAATGGCGTGATCCCCGCGCTGTGGATCCTGCTCACCTCGATGAAGACCGAGACGGAGCTGATGCGCGTGCCGATCACGGTGCTGCCGGATACGCCCACCATCGCCAATTATGTGCGTGTCTTCGTCGACCAGCCCATGCTCACCTTCCTGTGGAACTCGCTGGCGGTGGCCACGCTCTCCACGCTGCTGTGCGTGTTCGTCTCCGCGCTGGCGGCTTATGCCATCGTGCGGCTGCGGGTGCCGATGGGCACGCTCATTCTTTCGGCCATCGTATTGGTCTCGATGTTTCCGCTGATCAGCCTGATGGTGCCGCTGTTCCAGATCATGCGCACGGTGGAGCTGCTCAACACCTGGCCTGCGCTGATCCTGCCGTATTCCGTGCTCTCCATGCCCGTGTGCACCCTGGTGCTGGCGAGCTTCTTCCAGGACATCCCGCAGGATCTGGAGCGCGCGGCGGAGATCGATGGCTGCACGCGCCTCGGCGCCATGTGGCACGTGGTGGTGCCGCTGGCCGGGCCCGGCATTTTCACCGCCGCGATCCTGGCCTTCGTGAATGCATGGGACGAGTTCCTGCTGGCACTCACCCTCTCCCCGCGCGTGCCGGCCCGCACCGTGCCGGTGGGGATCACGCTGTATCAGGGCGAGTTCGCCTTTCCCTGGCCGATCATCTCGGCCGCGCTGATCGTGGCGATCGTGCCGGTGTGCCTGCTGATCGTGATCTTCCAGGAACGCGTGGTCGGCGGGCTCACCGCCGGCGGAGTGAAGGGTTGAGCATGCCGACCGATCCGACAAAGCACGCCCGCGCCGAAGACCTCACGCCGCGCGGGGCAGGGGAATTCGAGACCTCCATCGGCAGCCTGCGCGTGGCCGCAAGCGGCGGCGTCACCCGCCTCACCCTCGGCGAAACCACGCTGCCGGACTACGGCTTCGTCGACACCACGGGCTTCGCCCCCGCCGATGCGGAACTGGGCGCCAATCCCGTCACCGCCACTTTGCGCGATGCCGAGGGCCGCCTCGTGCTCGGCCCGCCAACTGATGAGCATTTCCGCGGCTGGACGCGGCTGCCCGCCTTCGGCCGTGGCGCGGACGGGTTCTGGTCCGCCGCCTTCGCGCTCGACAGCGGGCTGCCGGTGTATGGCCTTGGCGAACAGTTCGGCCCGCTGGACAAGCGCGGCCAGCTGGTGCGCTGCCACGTGGACGACGCGCTGGGGGTGAATACCGGCCTCACCTACAAGCCATGCCCCTTCGCCTGGGGCTTCACGCCGGACGGCGCCTGCTGGGGCATCCTGGTGAACACGCCGATGGATGTGTGGTTCGGCTGCGGCCATCCGGCCTGGTCGCACCGCACGCTGACGATCGTCTGTGCCGACGAGGCGCTGGACCTGTTCCTGTTCGCCGCCCCCGACCCCGCGGCGCTGCTGCGCCAGTATCACGCGCTGACCGGCGCGCCGGCCGCCCCGCCGCTGTGGTCCTTCGGCGTGTGGCTCTCCAAGGCCTATTACCGCACCGCCGACGAGATCCTGGCGGCCGCCCGCACGGTGCGCGACAAGCGCCTGCCCTGCGACGTGATCACCTTCGACGGCCGCGCCTGGCAGGACACGCCGACGCGCTTCCACTTCCATTTCGACCCCTCGCGCTATCCGGACCCGAAGCCGGTGATCGATGCGCTGAAGGCGCAGGGCTTCCGCATCTGCGTCTGGGAATACCCGCCGGTGGCGGTGGAAGGCGCGCTGTTCCCCGAACTGGCGGAGAAGGGCTTCCTGCTGATGGACGATGCAGGCAAGCCGCTGGTCTTCGATTGGGACAAGACGCCGGGCAGTTCGCCCTTTGGAAAGGTGCTCACCCCGCTGCCAGCCTCCGGCCTGCCTGACTACACCCACCAGGGCGCCTACGACGATTGGCGCGACCGGCACGAAGCGCTGTTCGCGCTTGGTGTGGATGTGGTGAAGAGCGATTTCGGCGAGCAGGTGCCGGAGGAGGCGCGGGCATCGAACGGCGATAGCGGCGTGCGGCTGCACAACGCCTACCCCGCGCTCTACAACCGTTGCGTGTACGAGGCGACGGCGAAGTTCACCGGGGATCCCGTGGTTTGGGGCCGTGCCGGCTGGATTGGAGCGCAGCGCCAGCCGGTGCAATGGGGCGGCGATCCGCAGAGCGATTGGGAGGGCCTGGCCGCCAGCATGCGGGGTGGCCTTTCGCATGGCATGACCGGCGTGCCCTGCCACGCCAGCGACATCGGC
>JAIXTK010000382.1 GCA_027483995.1 Acetobacteraceae bacterium | reverse complement strand
TGGCGGCGGGCGAGGACGGCCAAGCCCTCCGGCTCGTCCGCCTCGGCGCGGGTGCGCACGAGGTCGGAGGTGGAGGGCAGCTCCTCGTGCACGTCCAGCCGCCAGGCGAGGCGGCTGGAGGCTGGGTTCACCGGAACAGCACCTTCGCCGCGGCCTCCGCCGCCGCCACTACGGGGGCGGGGAAGAGGAAGAAGAAGGTGGTGAACAACCCGCTGGCGCCGACGACGAAGGAGAGCGAGGCCGGGCGCGGATCGAAGGCGGGCGCCGGATCGTCGAAATACATCACCTTGATGATGCGGATGTAATAGAAGGCGCCGATCACGCTGGTGAGCACGCCGATCACGGCCAGCAGCCACATGCCCTGCTGAACGGCCGCGGTGAAGATGAAGTACTTGCCCCAGAAGCCGGAGAAGGGCGGGATCCCTGCCATCGAGAACATGAAGATGGCGATGGCGAGCGCCATGGCGGGGTCGGTGCGGCCGAGGCCGGCGAGGTCGCCCACACCTTCCACGTTCCGGCCCTGGCGGCGCATGGCGATGATGCAGGCGAAGGTGCCGGCGTTCATGAACACGTAGGTCAGCATGTAGATCAGCACGCCGCGCACGCCGGCGCCGGTGCCGGCGGCGAGGCCGATCAGCGCGTAGCCCATGTGGCCGATGGAGGAATAGGCCATCAGGCGCTTGATGTTGCGCTGCCCGATGGCCGCCAACGACCCCAGGACCATGGAGCCGATCGAGACCAGCACGATCAGCTGTTGCCACTGGCCCAGCAGCGCGCCGAAGGGATCCGACAGCAGGCGCACCAGCAGGACGATGGCGGCCACCTTCGGCGCGGTGCCCATGAAGGCGGTGACCGGGGTGGGGGCGCCTTCGTACACATCCGGCGTCCACATGTGGAACGGCACGGCGGAGACCTTGAAGGCCAGGCCCGCGACGATGAAGACGATGCCGACGGTGAGGCCCGGGGAGGCGGTTTTCGGATCGGCCATGGCGCGGCCGATCTCGGCGAAGGACATGCTGCCGGAGAAGCCATAGACCAGCGACACGCCGTACAGCAGCAGGCCGGAGGCGAGCGCGCCGAGCACGAAATACTTCAGCCCCGCTTCCGCCGAACGGCGCTCATCACGCGCGAAGGCGGCCAGCACGTAGACCGAGAGGCTCATCAGCTCCAGGCCGAGATACAGCGTCATCAGGCTGGTGGCGGAGACCATCAGCATCATGCCGACGGCGGCGAGCAGCATCAGGATGGGGAATTCGAAGCGCTGCATGTTGGCGTGCTCGGCATAGTCGAGCGACATGACCACGCCGAGGCCGACGGCAACCAGGATGAGCAGCTTGGCGAAGTGGCTGTAGGCATCGACCGTGAACAGGCCATTGTAGCCCACACCAGGGGTTCCGCTGAGCACCAGCATGGCGGTGAGCAGCAGGGCGCCGACCGCCAGCATGGAGGACATCACGAAGCTGCGCTCGGGGCGGGCGAACACGCCGTACATCAGGATCGCCATGGCGGAGCAGGAGAGGAAGATCTCCGGGAGGGCAAGTTGCCAGTTCACGGTACGATCACTCCGGCAAGCTTGGAGGTACTGGCGAGCGCGGCGATGTGCTTCTCCACCATCGCGTGCACGGAGGCATCCCAGAACACGGTGAAGCTGGAGGGGTAGATGCCCATCCACAGCGTGAGCACCACCAGCGGCGCGAACACGGCGATCTCGCGCGGCGAGAGGTCCATGATGGACTTCAGGTCGTCGCGGGTGATGCTGCCGAAGATCACGCGGCGGTAAAGGTAGAGCATGTAGGCGGCACCCAGGATCATGCCCATGCTGCCCAGCGCGGCGAGCCAGAAATTCACCTTGAAGGCGCCGACCAGCACCAGGAACTCGCCCACGAAGCCAGCGGTCCCGGGCAGGCCGACAGAGGCCATGGAGAACAGCATGAAGGCCAGCGCGTATTTCGGCATCCGGTCTGCCAGGCCGCCGTAGCGCGCGATCTCACGCGAGTGGATGCGGTCGTAGACCACGCCGACGCAGAGGAAGAGTGCGCCGGAGACCACGCCGTGGCTGAGCATCTGGAACAGCGCGCCGGAGATGCCCTGCTCGTTCACCGTGAAGATGCCGATTGTGACCACGCCCATATGGGCGACGGAGGAATAGGCGATCAGCTTCTTCATGTCGGTCTGCGCCAGCGCCACCAGCGAGGTGTAGATCACGGCGACAACCGAGAGCGCGAAGATCATCGGCGCGAAATACGCGGTGGCATCCGGCAGCATCGGCACGGAGAAGCGCAGGAACCCATAGGCGCCCATCTTCAGCAGCACGCCGGCCAGGATGACGGAGCCGGCGGTCGGCGCTTCCACATGGGCATCGGGCAGCCAGGTGTGCACCGGCCACATCGGCACCTTCACCGCGAAGCTGGCGAAGAAGGCCAGGAACAACCAGGTCTGCACCGCCGGCTTGAACTGGGTGGCCATCAGCGTGGGGATGTCGGTGGTGCCGGCGGCATACCACATGGCCAGCAGGGCCAGCAGCATCAGCACCGAGCCGGCGAGCGTGTAGAGGAAGAACTTGATCGCGGCATAAACACGCCGCGGGCCGCCCCATACCCCGATGAGCAGATACATCGGGATCAGCACGCCCTCGAAGAACATGTAGAACACGACGAAATCCAACGCCGCGAACATGCCCACCATCATGGTTTCCAGCACCAGGAAGGCGAACATGAACTCGCGCACGCGGGTTTCGATGCTGTCCCAGCTGGCCAGGATGCAGATCGGCACCAGCGCGGTGGCGAGCAGCACGAACAGCACCGAGATGCCGTCCACGCCCATCTTGTAGGTGATGCCCCATTGCGGCAGCCAGGCCACCTCTTCCACGAACTGGAAGCCCGCGCTGGAGGTGTCGAACTTGAACCACAGCACCAGCGACAGCGCGAAGACGATCAGGCTGGTCCACAGAGCGGCCCAGCGGGCATTGGCGGCCACGGCCGCCTCTGGCCCGCGGATCATCATGATCACCGCGCCACCGACCAGCGGCAGGAAGGTGAGGAGGGAAAGCAGGGGAAAGCCTGCCGCGTTGAGCGCGTTCATGGCTGCGTCACCGGATGATCAGGTAGAGGCTGACGAGCACGACAACGCCGATCAGCATGGCAAAGGCATAGTGGGCGATCGATCCGGTTTGCACCTTCACCACCCGCCCGGCGCCCTGGGCGGTGAGCGAGGCCACACCGTTCGGGATGCCGTCGATGATCCTGGCGTCGCCGACCTGCCAGAGGCCGCGAGCCAGCGCCATGGTAGGGCGCACGAAGATGCGATCGTACAGCTCGTCGAAATACCACTTGTTGAGCAGGAAGCGGTACACCCCGCCGAAGCGTTCGGCCAACTGCGCCGGGAGCGCCGGCATGCCCATGTAGATGATATAGGCCAGTGCAATGCCGGAGAGACCGACCACGGCCGGCAGTGCGACCACCCATCCCGGCACCTCGTGCATGTCGTGCATCACGTGGTTGTTCGGGCCGTTATGAATCGCAGCGCCCCAGAAATGCTGCCAGTGCTCGCCCAGCAGCTGGTGCGCGAAGGTGAAGCCCGTCAGCACCGCGCCGGCGGCGAGCAGCATCAGCGGCACGGTCATCACCAGCGGGCTTTCGTGCACGTGATCCATGGTGTGCTTGTCGGCCCGCGGCGCGCCGTGGAAGGTGAGGATCAGCAGGCGCCAGGAGTAGAAGGCGGTGAGGAACGCGGCGAGGATGCCGCACCAGAAGCCGTATTTCGCGAAGCCGCCATGAGAGGCGAAGGCAGCCTCCAGCACCGCGTCCTTGGAGTAGAACCCGGCGAAGGGGAACACGCCGGCCAGCGCCAGGCTGCCGATCCACATCATGGTGTAGGTGAGCGGGATCTTCTTCCAGATGCCGCCCATCTTGCGGATGTCCTGCTCGTCGGACATCGCGTGGATCACGCTGCCGGCGCCCAGGAACAGCAGCGCCTTGAAGAAGGCGTGCGTCAGCAGATGGAACACCGAGGCCTGGTACGCGCCCACGCCGGCGGCGATGAACATGTAGCCGAGCTGGGAGCAGGTGGAGTAGGCGATGATGCGCTTGATGTCGTTCTGCACCACGCCCACGGTGGCGGCGAACAGCGCGGTGCTGGCACCCACGAAGGTGACGAAGGCCATCGCGTGCGGGGCATATTCCAGCACCGGCGACATGCGCGCCATCAGGAACACGCCGGCCGTGACCATGGTGGCCGCATGGATCAGCGCGGAGACCGGGGTGGGGCCTTCCATCGCATCCGGCAGCCAGACGTGCAGGCCCAGCTGGGCCGACTTGCCCATGGCGCCGATGAACAGCAGCACGCCGATCACCTCATAGGCGCGGAAGGTGCCGCCCAGCACGCTGTAGCTGTCGTTCTGGTGCTGGCTGACACCAGCGAAGATGGCGTCGAAGGTGATGCTGCCGAACACCACGAAGATCAGCGCGATGCCGAGCGCGAAGCCGAGATCGCCGATGCGGTTGACCACGAAGGCCTTGATGGCGGCGGCTCAGGCGCTGGGCTTGTGGTACCAGTAGCCGATCAGCAGATAGCTCGCGAGGCCCACGCCCTCCCAGCCGAAGAAGAGCTGCAGCAGGTTGTCCGCGGTCACCAGCATCAGCATGGCGAAGGTGAACAGCGAGAGGTAGCTGAAGAAGCGCCAAACGCTGCCATGCGGCTCATGCCCCATGTAGCCCACGGAGTAGATGTGGATCAGGGTGGCAATGAAGGTGATCATCGCCACCATCACCGCCGAGAGCGTGTCGTAGCGCAGCGCCCAGGTGACGTTGAAGTCGCCGGAGGAGACCCAGGTGGCCAGCGTGACCACGCCCGGCGCGCCGCCGCCATAGACCAGCGAGACGAAGGCCGAGGTGCCGCAGATGGCGGCCAGGATCATGCAGATGATGGTGACTGCCTGGGACGCACGGTCGCCGATCTGCTTGCCGAAGAGCAGGGCGACCAGGGAGCCGAGCAGCGGTGCGAAGACCGCGGTTGCGAACAGCATCGGAGGGTCAGCCCTTCATCAGAGTCACGTCCTCGACCTCGATCGAGCCGCGGTTGCGGAAGTAGATCACCAGGATCGCGAGGCCGATCGCCGCTTCGGCGGCGGCCACGGTGAGAACGAACATCGTCAGCACCTGGCCCGCGAGGTCGCCGAGGGCGGCGGAGAAGGCGACGAGGTTGAGGTTCACCGCGAGCAGGATCAGCTCGATCGACATCAGGATGATGATGACGTTCTTGCGGTTGAGGAAGATGCCGAAGATCCCCATCACCAGCAGGATGGCGCTGACGGCGAGGTAGTGGCTGAGCGGAACCGGCAACATCATGTCAGTGGTGCCCCCCATGGTTGTCGTGGCCGATATGGCCGTGATTGTCCTGGGCCACCTTGGCCGGCTCCTTCACCTTCGGGCGCAGGAAGCCAATTCCCTTGGTGCCGGTGCCGGAGGGAACGTCCAACATCTCCAGCGTATCGGCCGGCGTGCGCGCCAGCTGGGCGGCGATGCTCTGATGGCGCGAGGAGGTGCGGTCGCGCAGCGTGAGCACGATGGCACCGATCATGGCCACCAGCAGCACAAGGCCGGAGGCCTGGAAGAGCAGGATGTAGTCTGTGTACAGAACCCGGCCGATCTGGACCGTATTCGTCACGTTCGGGTCGATCGGCACCGCGCGCAGCCCGGCGGATTGCGGCGCCAGGCTCCAGCCGCCCAGCACGATGCCCAGTTCCACCAGCAGGATCACGCCAATCGTGGCGCCGATCGGCAGGTAGCGCTGGAAGCCCTCGCGCAGCTGCGCGAAGTTGATGTCCAGCATCATCACCACGAACAGGAACAGCACCGCGACCGCGCCGACGTAGACGATCACCAGGATCATCGCCAGGAATTCGGCACCGGCCAGCAGGAAGAGGGCGGCCGCATTGAAGAAGGCCAGCACAAGGTAGAGCACCGAGTGCACGGGGTTGCGCGCGCTCACCACCATGCCGGCGGAGACCAGCAGGATGGCGGCGAACGCGTAGAAGGCGAGCTGCGCGATCATCGGTAAGGCGCATCCTGTTGCAGCCGCGCCGCCATGGCGGGTTCCCAACGGTCCCCGTTTTCCAGCAGCTTGGCCTTGTTGTAGAGCAGCTCCTCGCGCGTCTCGGTGGCGAACTCCAGGTTCGGCCCCTCCACGATCGCGTCCACCGGGCAGGCTTCCTCGCACAGGCCGCAGTAGATGCACTTGGTCATGTCGATGTCGTAGCGCGTGGTGCGGCGGCTGCCATCCTCGCGCGGCTCGGCCTCGATGGTGATCGCCTGGGCCGGGCAGACCGCCTCGCACAGCTTGCAGGCGATGCAGCGCTCTTCCCCGTTGGCGTAGCGGCGCAGCCCGTGCTCACCCCGGAAGCGCGGCGACAGCGCCTGGCGCTCATACGGGTAGTTGATCGTGGCCTTCTTCTTGAAGAAGTATTTCAGCGTGAGCGCCATGCCGCTGACCAGTTCGGCCAGCAGGAAGCTCCGCGCGGTGCGGTCGAGGAATGCCATGGGTTATCTCCTCAGGCCGCGGTCGGCAGCCAGCCGAAGGCCAGCAGAACGCCCGCGACCAGGACGAGGTAGAACAGCGAGAACGGCAGGAACACCTTCCAGCCCAGGCGCATCAGCTGGTCGTAGCGGTAGCGCGGGAAGGTGGCGCGCACCCAGACGAACACGAACATCACGGCGCAGATCTTGAGGATGAACCAGATCGGCCCGGGGATCCACGTGAACGGCTCGATGCCGAACGGGGCCAGCCAGCCGCCCAGGAACAGGATGGTGGTCATCGCCGCCATCAGGAACATGTTCGCGTATTCGCCCAGGAAGAACAGGGCGAAGGACATGGAGCTGTATTCCACGAAGAACCCGGCCACGATCTCGCTCTCGCCCTCGGGAAGGTCGAAGGGGGAGCGGTTGGTTTCGGCCAGCGTGGAGATGAAGAAGATGACCGCCATCGGGAACAGCGGGATGACGAACCAGATCGTCTCCTGCGCCTTGACGATGGCATTGAGGTTCATGGAGCCGACGCAGAGCAGCACGGTGACGATCACGAAGCCCATCGAGACTTCGTAGCTGACCATCTGCGCCGCCGAGCGCAGCGCGCCCAGGAACGGATACTTCGAGTTCGATGCCCAGCCGGCGATGATGATGCCGTAGACGCCCAGCGAGGACACCGCGAACAGATAGAGGATGCCCACGTTGATGTCGGCGATCGCCCAGCCGTCGTTCACCGGGATCACCGCCCAGGCGATCATGGCCAGGGCGAAAGTGAGCATCGGCGCCATCAGGAACAGGGTGCGGTTGGCGCCCGTTGGGATGATCGTTTCCTTCATGATCATCTTGATGGCGTCGGCAAAGGGCTGCAGCAGACCGAAAGGGCCCACCACGTTCGGGCCGCGGCGCAGCTGGATTGCGGCCATGATCTTGCGCTCGGCCAGCGTCATCATCGCCACGGCCACCAGAAGCGGCCCGAGGATCAGCAGCGCCTTGACCACCGTGAGGATCAGGATGCCGAACGGGTTCGTCGTGAAGAATTCAACCATCGGGGCCTACTCCGCCGCCGCGGCGCGCGCGGGGGGGGCGAAGGTCTCGGTGCATTCGGCCATGGTGGGGCTCGCACGGCTGATCGGGTCGGTCTGGTAGTAGTTGGGCACGGGGGCCACGAACGGCGCCGCCGCCACCGCCGAGGCATCGCCGGCGGGGCCGGTGAGGTCGGTGCAGCCGAAGCGCGGCAGGATGTCCACGCGGGCGAAGACGGGGTTGGTCTGTTCCAGCCGCGCGCGCAGCGCCTCGATGCTGTCGTACGGCAGGGTCTTGCCGGCCACCGCGCTGAATGCGCGGATGATCGCCCAGTCCGGCCGGGCTTCGCCGGGCGGGTAAACCGCGAGCTGGCCGCGCTGCACCCGGCCTTCGGTGTTCACGTAGGTGCCGTTCTTCTCGGTATAGGCGGCCCCCGGCAGGATCACGTCCGCCCGGGCCGCGCCGCGGTCACCATGGTGGCCCTGATAGACCACGAAGGTGTTGGCGCCGATCTTCGCGGTGTCGATCTCGTCCGCACCCAGCAGCCACAGCACGTCCACACCACCGCCGAGCATGGCGGAAAGACCCTTGCCGCCCTTGCCCGGCAGGAAGCCGAGATCGAGGCCGCCCACGCGCGATGCCGCATGGTGCAGCACGTTGAAGCCGTGCCACTCCGGCGTCAGCATGTGGCTGCCCGCGGCCAGCGCCCAGCAGGCGGCCAGGATCGCCGCGCCATCCGGCCGCGCCAGCGCACCCGCGCCCAGGATCAGCATCGGCTTCTTGGCGTTCTTCAGCACCCCGGCGAAGGGGTGGCTGCCGTCGCGCAGCCCGGCCAGCAGCGCGGGCGCGTTGCCCAGCATCTGCGCGGGATAGGTCAGGTCCAGTTCCGGCCCGATCGCCGCCACGGTCAGGCCACCAGCCAGCCAGCGCTTGCGGATGCGTGCATTCACCAGCGGCGCCTCGGCGCGCGGATTGGTGCCCACCAGCAGGATGGCATCCGCCTCCTCGATGCCCGCGATCGAGGTGTTGAAGGTGTAGAAGTCGCGGCGGGACACATCCGTATCGGCCCCGTCCTGCCGGCAATCGAGGTTCTGCGAGCCCAGCGCGCTCATCAGGTCCTTCAGCGCCAGCATGCTCTCGGCATCGGCCAAATTGCCCGCGATGGCGCCGATCTTGTCGCCCGCCACGCCCTGCACCCGGGCCACAATGGCGGCGAAGGCCTCGGTCCAGCTGGCCTTTGCCATGCGGCCGTCGCGCTTCACCCAGCAGCTATCAAGGCGGCGGCGCTTCAGCCCGTCCACGGCGAAGCGGGATTTGTCGGCCAGCCACTCCTCGTTCACGTCCTCATTGAGGCGCGGCAGCACGCGCAGCACCTCGGGCCCGCGCGCATCCACGCGGATGGCGGCGCCCACGGCATCCAGCACGTCCACGCTGTCGGTCTTGTTCAACTCCCATGGCCGCGCAACGAACGCATACGGCTTGGAAGTGAGCGCGCCGACCGGGCAGATATCGATCAGGTTGCCGGAGAGTTCGCTGGACAGCGCCTTTTCCACGTAGGTGCCCACTTCCATCGTCTCGCCACGCGCGGTGGCACCCAGTTCGGGAACGCCGGCGATCTCGGCGGAGAAGCGGATGCAGCGCGTGCAGTGGATGCAGCGCGTCATCACCGTCTTCACCAGCGGGCCGAGGTTCTTGTCCTTCACGGCGCGCTTGTGTTCGTCGTAGCGCGAGGTGTCGCGCCCGTAGCCCACGGCCTGGTCCTGCAGGTCGCACTCGCCGCCCTGGTCGCAGATCGGGCAATCCAGCGGGTGGTTGATGAGCAGGAACTCCATCACCCCCTGGCGCGCCTTCACCACCATCGGCGTATCGGTATGCACCACCATCCCCTCGGCGACCGGGTAGGCGCAGGAGGCGAAGGGCTTCGGCGGCGCCTTCTCGATCTCCACCAGGCACATGCGGCAATTGCCGGCGACCGACAGGCGCTCGTGGTAGCAGAAGCGCGGCACTTCCTTGCCCGCGGCCTCGCAGGCCTGCAGCACGTTGGAGCCGGGAGGGACATCCACATCGATGCCGTCGACGGTGACCTTCACCATGGCCCTTACTCCGCCGCCATGCGCGCGGCACCGCGCGACTTGTATTGCTGGATACGCTCCAGCATCAACGGCCGGAAATGCCGGATCAGCCCCTGGATCGGCCAGGCGGCGGCATCGCCCAGGGCGCAGATCGTGTGCCCTTCCACCTGCTTGGTCACCTGTTCCAGCGTGTCGATCTCATCCGGCTCGGCGCGGCCCTGCACCATGCGGTTCATCACCCGCATCATCCAGCCGGTACCCTCGCGGCACGGCGTGCACTGGCCGCAGCTCTCATGCTTGTAGAAGGCCGAGAGGCGGGCGATGGCGCGGATCACGTCGGTCGACTTGTCCATCACGATCACCGCGGCGGTGCCGAGGCCCGAGCGCACTTCGCGCAGGCTGTCGAAATCCATCAGGATGGTGTCGCAGGTCGCCTTCGGCAGCAGCGGCACCGAGGCGCCGCCGGGGATCACCGCCAGCAGGTTGTCCCACCCGCCGCGCACGCCGCCGGCGTATTTCTCGATCAGTTCCTTGAGCGGGATGCCGAGTTCTTCCTCGACATTGCAGGGCTTGTTCACGTGGCCGGAGATGCAGAACAGCTTGGTTCCCGCATTCTTCGGCCGGCCAAGCCCGGAGAACCACGCAGCACCTCGGCGCAGGATGGTCGGCGCCACCGCGATGCTCTCCACGTTGTTCACCGTGGTGGGGCAGCCATACAGGCCAACGGCGGCCGGGAAGGGCGGCTTCAGGCGCGGCATGCCCTTCTTGCCTTCCAGGCTTTCGATCAGCGCGGTTTCCTCGCCGCAGATATAGGCGCCGGCACCGCGATGCACGTAGCAATCGAAATCCCAGCCGGAGCCGCAGGCGTTCTTGCCGATCAGCCCGGCTTCGTAGGCCTCGTCGACCGCCTGCTGCAGATGCTTGGCTTCGTTGGTGAATTCGCCGCGCACATAGATGTAGCAAGCATGCGCACCCATCGCGAAGCTGGCCAGCAGGCAGCCTTCCACCAGCTTGTGCGGATCATGCCGCAGGATGTCGCGGTCCTTGCAGGTGCCGGGCTCGGATTCGTCGGCGTTCACCACCAGGTAGTGCGGCCGCGCCCCGATCTCCTTGGGCATGAACGACCATTTCATGCCGGTGGGGAACCCTGCCCCGCCGCGCCCGCGCAGGCCGGAGGCCTTCATTTCCTCGATGATCGCATCGCGCCCGCGGGCGATGATTTCCTTGGTCCCGTCCCAATCGCCCCGCGCCCGCGCACCGGCCAAACGCCAGTCATGCACGCCGTAGAGGTTGGTGAAGATCCGGTCCTGATCGCTCAGCATCGGCTACTGCGCCTTCGCGAAAGAGAGGGTGGTCAGCGTGATCGGCCCGCCATCCGGCGCCGAGGTCTGCCGCCCGGACATGGAGCCCGGCTTCGGGATCTCGCCGCGCCGCAGCGCCTCGATCAGCGCCTTTGTCTTCTCGGCGTCCATGTCTTCATAGAAATCGTCGTTCACCTGCAGGATCGGCGCGTTCACGCAGGCGCCAAGGCATTCCACCTCGGTCATGGAGAACAGGCCGTCGGCACTGATCTCCTTCCAGCCCTTGAGCCCGGTCGCCGAGCGGCAGGCGGCCACAACGTCATCGGATCCGCGCAGCCAGCACGGGGTGGTGGTGCACAGCTGCAGGTGGAACTTGCCCACCGGGGCCGTGTTGAACATCAGGTAGAAGGTGCACACCTCGTACACGCGGATCGGCGCGATTTCGAGGATGCGGGCGATCTCATCCATCGCCTTCACCGGCACCCAGGCGCTGTTGGTCTGGCGGCCCATCTGGCGCTGGGCGATCCAGAGCAGCGGCAGCACGGCGCTGGCCTGCTTGCCGGCCGGGTATTTCGCGATGGTCTGCGCAATCTCGGCCTGGCTCTCCGCATCGAAGGCGAAGCTCTCTGGCTGTTCGAAGGCGGCGGTCGCTGTTTCGGCCATCTGGATTACCTGTCGATCTCGCCGAACACGATGTCGAGCGACCCGATGATCGCGACCGCGTCGGCCAGCATGTGCCGCTTGGAGAGGAATTCCGTCGCCTGCAGATGCGCGAATCCGGTCGGGCGGATCTTGCAGCGATACGGGCGGTTGGTGCCGTCGGCCACCAGGTACACGCCGAACTCGCCCTTGGGCGACTCCACGGCGGTATAGGTGGCGCCCGCCGGAACGTGGAACCCCTCGGTGAACAGCTTGAAGTGGTGGATCAGCGCTTCCATCGAACGCTTCATCTCGGCGCGCGAGGGAGGCGTGATCTTGTTGTCCGCCACCTTCACCGGGCCGGGCTTCATCCGGTCCAGGCATTGGCGGACGATCTTGGCGCTTTCGCGCATCTCGGCCACGCGGACCAGGTAGCGGTCGTAGCAATCGCCGTTGCGGCCCACCGGCACCATGAAGTCCAGCTGGTCGTACATTTCATAGGGCTGCGAGCGGCGCAGATCCCACGGCACGCCACTGGCGCGCAGGCAGGGGCCGGAGAAGCCCCAGGCCAGCGCGTTCTCCGGGCTCATCACGCCGATATCCACGGTGCGCTGCTTCCAGATGCGATTGCCGGTCAGCAGCCCCTCGAGATCGTCGATGAACTTCGGGAAGCCTTCCAGCCACTCGCCGATGCGCTCTTCCAGCCCCGCCGGCAGGTCCTTGGCCACGCCGCCGGTGCGGAAGTAGTTGGCATGCAGCCGCGCGCCAGAGGCCGCCTCGTAGAACTCCATCAGCTTCTCGCGCTCTTCGAAGCCCCAGAGCGCCGGCGTGATGGCGCCGACATCGAGCGCGTAGGTGGTGATGTTCAGCAGGTGGTTCAGGATACGGGTGATCTCGCTGAACAGCGTGCGGATCCACTTCGCCCGCTCCGGCGCCTCGATCCCCAGCAGCTTTTCGGTGGCCAGGGCGAAGGCGTGCTCCTGGCTCATCGGGCTCACGTAGTCCAGGCGGTCGAAATACGGCATCGCCTGGATGTAGCTCTTGTATTCGATGAGCTTTTCCGTGCCGCGATGCAGCAGGCCGATATGCGGGTCGGCGCGTTCCACGACCTCCCCGTCCATCTCCAGGATCAGGCGCAGCACGCCATGGGCCGCGGGATGCTGCGGCCCGAAATTGATCGCGTGGCTGTCGATCTCAACCGTGCGCTTGCCGCCCTCGGCCGGTTCCTCGGTGGTCGTGCTGAGGCTCATGGCGCGCCTCCCTGCTTGCGCGGCGGCACCTTCTCGTCACCGGGCAGCGTGGTCATGGCTTCCCAGGGCGAGAGGAAGTCGAAGTTGCGGAAATCCTGCGTCAGCCGCACCGGCTCGTACACCACCTGGCCGCGCTCGGGGTCGTAGCGGACCTCCACATAGCCGGTCAGCGGGAAGTCCTTGCGCAGCGGATGCCCCTCGAACCCGTAATCGGTCAGGATGCGGCGCAGATCGGGCTGGCCCGAGAACACGATGCCGTAGAGATCCCAGGCCTCGCGCTCCCACCAGGTCGCCACCGGCCATATCCCGTGCACGGAGGGCACCGGCGCCGATTCGTCGGTGGTGACGATCACCCGAATGCGCTGGTTCAGCGAGACAGAGAGGAGGTTGTACACCACGTCGAAACGCTCGGCGCGCTGCGGCCAGTCCACGCCGCAGATATCCATCACCTGCTCGAAGGCGCAGTCCTCGTGGTCGCGCAGCGCGGTCATCAGCGCGGGCACCGAGTCGCGATGGGCGCGCACCACCACTTCGCCATGCTCGATGGCGATCGAAGTCACGCCGGGCAAGCCCGCAACACTGGCGGCCAGAATATCCTGCGGAGTCGGCGCCGGCGCCGGAGCGACCTCACCAGCCTGGTTCTCGTCAGCCACGAAGGATGGTCCCCGTGCGGTTGATCTTCTTCTGCAGCTGCATGATCCCGTACACCAGCGCCTCTGCCGTCGGCGGGCAGCCGGGCACGTACACGTCCACCGGCACCACGCGGTCGCAACCGCGCACCACCGAGTAGGAATAATGGTAGTAGCCGCCGCCATTGGCGCAGCTGCCCATGCTGATCACCCAGCGCGGCTCCGGCATCTGGTCGTAGACCTTGCGCAAGGCGGGGGCCATCTTGTTGGTCAGCGTGCCGGCCACGATCATCACGTCGCTCTGTCGCGGCGAGGCGCGCGGGATCACGCCCATCCGGTCCAGGTCGTAGCGCGGCATGTAGGCGTGGATCATCTCCACCGCGCAGCACGCCAGGCCGAAGGTCATCGGCCACAGGCTGCCGGTGCGCGCCCAGTTCACGAGCTTGTCGAGGTTGGCCACCACGAAGCCCTTATCCTCGATTTCGCCGGTGATGCCCTTGATCACCGCGTCCTGCCCCGGCCCGGGCGGCAGCACGCCGCCGGCTCCGATCTGCGTGACACTCATGTCGTCACTCCCAATCGAGCGCACCCTTGCGCCACTCGTAGATGAAGCCAACGGTCAGCACGCCCAGGAAACCCACCATCGACCAGAAGCCGAACACCCCAATGCTCCCGAGCGACACCGCCCAGGGGAACAGGAAGGCCACTTCCAGGTCGAAGATGATGAACAGGATGGCCACCAGGTAGAACCGCACGTCGAAGCGCCGGCGCGCGTCATCGAACGCCTCGAACCCGCACTCATACGCCGACAGCTTCTCGGCATAGGGCTTCTGCCGAGCTGCCAGCAGGGAGCCACCCACCATGGCCAGGGCGATCACCGCGGCGATGCCCATGAACACCAGGATAGGGAAGTATTCGAACAGCACCGGAGACATCGCACCCTACCCTTTCCCGCCGGCACGCCACCGCGCAGCACCCGGCGGGAAATGCCGCGGCGCAGCGTGGCCGGACATTAGCCGCAACCGATGCCCACTGCCATAGGGCACGCGACGCCAATTTCAATATTCGAACCGATGGCGGATATGCCTGCCCGCACCCCTTTTCAGGGCGAAAAATTTACCAATGGCAGGGGGGGGACACTGGCGCGAGTGACGGGGCTCGAACCCGCGACCTCCGGCGTGACAGGCCGGCGCTCTAACCAACTGAGCTACACCCGCATCCAGCGAGGCCCGGGGTTTAGGGGGTGGCCGCGCGCCCGTCAAGCGACTAGACCAGCCTTTCCGACAAATCTTTCCTGCCATGCAAACGCGTGCGGGATGAGGCGGGTGGGATGGCCGGGGAATGGGCGGTGACGGGATCGAACCGCCGACCCTCTCGGTGTAAACGAGACGCTCTACCGCTGAGCTAACCGCCCCTAGAGCAACAGCCGAAGGCCTAAGTTGCTCGCCCAGACAAAGGGCTAGACTGGAGCCGGCCGTCTGTCAGGCCCGCACCACTCTAGCCGCGGCAAACTAGGCGCGTGGCGCGCGCTCGGCAACGCCCGATCCGCCTTTATGCGCATGCCAGAAACGCAACGGCCCGCCCGAGTCGCCCCGGGCGGGCCGTGCCATCGAAAACAAGCGCGTTCAGTGCGGCAGGGAGGCCGCCGCAGGCTCTGGCGGCTTCACCGGCGCTTCCTCCGGCTCAACCCACTCGATCGGCTCCGGCTTGCGCACAAGGGCCTGGGCGATCACTTCGTCCACATGGGCGACGGGAATGATCTTTAGCTCCTTCTTCACGTTGTCCGGGATGTCGGCCAGGTCCTTCTCGTTCTCCTTCGGGATGAACACCGTGGTGATGCCCGCCCGGAGTGCCGCCAGAAGCTTCTCCTTCAGCCCGCCGATCGGGAGCACCCGCCCACGCAGCGTGATCTCGCCCGTCATGGCCACGTCGCGCCGCACCGGAATGCCCGTCATCACCGAGACGATGGAGGTCGCCATGGCGATGCCGGCACTCGGCCCGTCCTTCGGAGTCGCCCCTTCCGGCACGTGCACGTGGATATCGCGCTTCTCGAAGATGGTCGGCTTGATGCCGAAGGTGATCGAACGGCTGCGCACATAGCTCAGTGCCGCCGAAACGCTCTCCTGCATCACGTCGCCCAGCTTGCCGGTGTGCTTCACGGCACCCTTGCCCGGCAGCAGCACGCTCTCGATGGTCAGGATCTCGCCGCCCACCTCGGTCCAGGCCAGGCCCGTCACCGCGCCCACCATGTCCTCGGGCTCGGCCTCGCCGTAGCGGAACTTGCGCACGCCGGCATACTTCTCGAGGTTCTTGCCCGTGACCGCCACCTTCTTGGTCTTGGTGGTCACGATCTCCTTCACCGCCTTGCGCGCCAGCCCCGCGAGCTCGCGCTCCAGGTTCCGCACGCCGGCCTCGCGGGTGTAGTAGCGGATCAGGTGGCGCAGCGCCTCGTCCGTCACGCTCCACTCGCCGGCCTTCAGGCTGTGTGCCTCGGCCTGCTTCTGCACCAGATGCTGCTTGGCGATGCCCACCTTCTCATCTTCGGTGTAGCCGGCGATCCGGATGATCTCCATGCGGTCCAGCAGCGGCTGCGGCATGCGCAGGCTGTTGGCGGTCGTCACGAACATCACGTCCGACAGGTCGTAATCCACCTCCAGGTAGTGATCGGCGAAGGTGGAGTTCTGCTCGGGGTCCAGCACCTCCAGCAGCGCGCTCGAAGGGTCGCCGCGCCAATCGGCGCCCAGCTTGTCGATCTCGTCCAGCAGGAACAGCGGGTTGCTGGTCTTGGCCTTCTTCATGCCCTGGATCACCTTGCCGGGCATGGAGCCGATATAGGTGCGGCGATGGCCACGAACCTCGGCCTCGTCACG
>JAIXTK010000169.1 GCA_027483995.1 Acetobacteraceae bacterium | reverse complement strand
GCCTTCGCGCGGGAGGATGGCGACCATCTGCGCCGCTGGATCGATGACTGCCCCAACAGCCTCTATGCCGCGCTGACCTTCCAGGGCGGCGCCGCCTGGCGGAACGCGCTGCTGACGGACCTCGGCCGGGTGCCGGGGGTGCGGGCCATCATCGATCCGCTGTCCGATGACGAGCTGGCCGCGTTGATGACCAACCTCGGCGGCCATGACATCGAGACGCTGACGGAGGCGTTCCGCGCGCAGGATGCGGCGGGCGACCAGCCCACCTGCTTCATCGCCTACACCATCAAGGGCATGGGCCTGCCCTTCGCCGGCCACAAGGACAACCACTCGGGCCTGATGACCAAGGAGCAGATGGAAGGCTTCCGGGCCTCCAACCGCATCCGCGAAGGCCATGAATGGGACCCCTTCGAGGGCCTGGATGTCGGCGCCGACGAGATCGCCGCCTTCATCGCCTCCGTCCCTTTCGCCACCAAGCTCACGCCGGAAGGCCGCAGCCTCGCCTCGCCGGCCATCCACATCCCCGCCGAACTCCCCATGCCCCGCGTCGCCGGCCGCCGCGCCAGCACCCAGGCCGGCTTCGGCGACATCCTGGCCGAGATCGGCCGCGGCACCGGCGAACTGAAGGACCTCGCCGCCCGCATCGTTACCACCAGCCCGGACGTCACCGTCTCCACCAGCCTCGGCCCCTGGGTGAACCGCCGCGGCGTCTTCGACCGCCACACCCGCAACGACGTCTTCCGCGACGCCAAGGTCGCCTCCGCCCAGCGCTGGGGCATGACGCCCTCCGGCCAGCACATCGAACTGGGGATCGCCGAGCAGAACCTCTTCCTGATCCTCGCCGCCATGGGCCTGGCCGACCGCCTGCACGGCGCCCGCCTGCTGCCCATCGGCACGGTCTACGATCCCTTCGTGAACCGCGGCCTCGATGCCCTGATCTACGCCTGCTACCAGGACGCGCGCTTCCTGCTCGTCTCCACCCCCTCCGGCCTCACCCTCGCCCCCGAAGGCGGCCAGCACCAGAGCATCAACACCCCCCTCATCGGCATGGCGCAAGACCGCCTGGCCAGCTTCGAGCCCGCCTATATCGACGAGCTCGCCATCCTCCTGCGCCACGCCTTCGCCCACATGCAGAAGCCCGACGGTTCCGCCGTCTGGCTGCGACTCTCCACCCGCGCGCTCGAACAGAAGCCCCGCCCCCTGAACGCGGACCACGTCATCGCCGGCGCCCACTGGATCGTCCCGCCCGCCCCCGGCGCCCAGATCGCGCTGGCCTACCAGGGCCCCGTGGCCCCGGAAGCCGAAGCCGCCTTCGCCGAACTGGCCGAAGAATCCCCCGGCGCCGGCCTGCTGGCCATCACCAGCCCCGATCGCCTGCACGCCGGCTGGACCGAAGCCGCCCGCGCCCGCCGCGCCGGCGACCGCACCGCCCGCGCCCATATCGAGCACATCCTGGCCCCGCTCGCCCCTGGTGCCGCCCTCGTCACCATCCTCGATGGCCACCCCGCCGCCCATTCCTGGCTCGGCGCCGTCCGCGGCCAACGCGTCATTCCCCTCGGCCCGGAACGTTTCGGTGAAAGCGCCGATATCCCCGACCTCTACCACAAGCACCGCATGGACACCGACGCCATCCTGGACGCCTGCGCCCAGGCCCTGCTGGGATAACCTGGGGGCGTCAACGGAACCAACCTGGCGGCCTTCCGCTCACCGGCGCGTCTGCCTGAAGCATTGGCCCAAAAGGAAGCGGGCTGCCAGGGTCTCCCCTGGCAGCCCGCCATCCATCTCGGCAACTTCAGGCCGACTACCGCACGACGGTAATCTGCTCGCGCCGCAGCTGCACCGTCAGCTCATCCACCGCGCGGCCCACGCGGTCGATCATGTCGCGCACATCGGCCTCGGTGATGATCAACGGCGGGCTGAACGCCAGCGCATCGCCCGGCAGGCCACGGCTGATCACCCCATGCGCCTCGGCCAGCTTCGCCGCCCGCGCCCCGATCTTCAGCGACGCATCGAAGTTCTTGCGCGTCGCCTTGTCGGCCACCAGCTCCACCGCGGCCACCAGGCCCACGCCGCGAACCTCGCCCACCAGCTCATGCCCCTCGAACCGCTCGCGCAGCGCCTGCTGCATCACCGGCCCCACGGAGCGCACGTTCTCGCCGATCTTCAGCTCGTCGTAGATCTTCAGCGTCTCCACCGCCACCGCTGCCGGCACCGGATGGCCCGAATAGGTGTAGCCATGCCCGAACGTCCCGATCGCATGGCTCTCATCGGCCAGCGCCCGGAAGATCCGGTCATTGATCATCACCGCGGAGATCGGCAGGTAGGAAGATGAGATCGCCTTGGCGCAGGTGATGATATCCGGCTGCACATTCAGCGTCTGGGAACCCCAGTAATTCCCCGTGCGCCAGAACCCGGTGATCACCTCGTCCGCCACCAGCAGCACGTCATACTTCTTCAGAACCGCCTGGATCTTCTCGAAATAGCCCTTGGGCGGCACGATCACCCCGCCCGCGCCCATCACCGGCTCGGCCCACATCGCCGCCACCGTGTCCGGACCTTCCTTCAGGATCAGCTTCTCCAGCTCATTCGCGCAGCGCGTCGCAAATTCCTCCTCGGTCTCCCCGTCCACGCCGCCATGGTAGAAATGCGGCGTCATCGTGTGCACGAACCGGTCCAGCGGCACGTCGAAGCTGCGATGGTTCGCCGGCAGCCCGGTCAGGGAAGCCGAGGCCAGCGTGATCCCGTGATAGCCCTTGATCCGCCCGATGATCTTCTTCTTGTTCGGCCGACCGATGGCGTTGTTGAAATACCACACCATCTTGATTGCAGTATCGTTCGCCTCGGAGCCGGAATTGGCAAAGAACACCTTGCTCATCTTCACAGGCGCGCGCTCGATCAGCATTTCCGCCAAATCGATCATCGGCCCATGCGATTTGCTGGTGAAGCCGTGATAATACGGCAGTTGCCGCATCTGCTTCGCCGCCGCCTCCACCAGCCGCTCGTTCGAAAAGCCCAGCGAGGCGCACCACAGCCCCGCCACCGCCTCAATGTAGCCCTTGCCGGTATCATCGAACACGCGCACGCCCTCGCCGCGCGTGATCACGATCGGCCCGGTCTCCAGGTGCATCTTCAGGTCGGTGTTCGGGTGCAGCACGTTGGCGATATCGCGGGCGGCAGCGGAATTGGCGCGCGGCGGCGGGTTCATGGAAGCCTCCTTCAATGGTGGCTGCACTCTACGCCCGGCTTGCGCCGGCGAAAACCACAAGCCATCTCTCCCCTTACAACACCGCGGGACCATCCATGACCAAGCTGCACCACGCCGCGCATTGGGGCGCTTTCACCGGCGTGGTGGAGCACGGCCGCCTCACTGCCATCGAAACACCCCCGGCCGACCCCGCCCCGCCCGCCATCCTCCAGGGCATGCCCGATGCCCTGCACTCCCCGCTCCGCATCGACCGCCCCCATATCCGCAAGGGCTGGCTGAACGGCGACCGTAACGGCGGCACTCCGCGCGGCGGCGAGCCCTTCGTGCCCGTCTCGTGGGACGAAGCCACCCGCCTTGTCGCCGCCGAACTCACCCGCGTCCGCGCCCAGCACGGCCCCGCCAGCATCTTCGGCGGCTCCTATGGCTGGGCCTCGGCCGGCCGCTTCCACCACGCCCGCAGCCAGCTCCACCGCCTGCTCGCCGCCGCTGGCGGCTTCACCGGCCAGGTCACCAACTACTCCTACGCCGCGGGCATGACGTTGATGCCCCACATCGTCGGCGGCATGGAAATCGTCGACCGCCCCGTCATCGCCTGGCGCGACATCGTGGCCCACGCCAAGATCCTCGTCTGCTTCGGCGGCATTACCGTTCGCAACGGCCAGGTCAACGCCGGCGGCGGCGCCCGCCACGAAATGGGCCTCTGGCTCCGCCGCGCCGCACAGGCCGGCATCCGCATCGTCAACATCTCCCCCATCCGCGCCGACATGCCGGAGGATGTCCCCGCCGAATGGTGGCCCATCCGCCCCAACACCGACACCGCGCTCATGCTCGCCCTCGCCCATGTCCTGATCCAACAAGGCACGGTGGACCACGCATTCCTGGCCCGCTGCACCACTGGCTACGAGCCCCTGCGCGCCTACATCATGGGCGAAACCGACAACACGCCGAAAACCCCCACCTGGGCCGAAACCGAAACCGGCCTCCCCGCCGCCCAGATCGCCCAACTCGCCCGCGACCTCGCGTCCCAGCCCAACATGCTCGCCGCCGCCTGGTCGCTGCAGCGTGCCGAAGCCGGCGAGCAGCCCTACTGGATGATCACCGCCCTCGCCGCCCTCCTCGGCGGCATCGGCCTGCCCGGCCGCGGCTTCACCTTCGGCCTCGGCAGCGAGAACGGCATGGGCGGCGCCCGCGCCATGATCCCCTCGGCCAGCCTGCCCGCGCTGCCCAACCCCGCCCACTCCTTCATCCCCGTCGCCCGTATCACCGACATGCTGGAACGCCCTGGAGATACGGTGGAGTTCAACGGCCGCCGGCTCACCTACCCCGATACCCGCCTCATCTGGTGGGCCGGCGGCAACCCCTTCCACCACCACCAGGACCTCAACCGCCTGCTGCGCGCCTGGGCCAAGCCGGAAACCATCATCGTCTCCGAACCCTGGTGGACCCCCATCGCCCGCCATGCCGACATCGTCCTGCCCGCCACCACCACCATGGAACGCAACGACATCGGCGCCGGCTCGCTCGATCGCCACATCCTGGCCATGAAGCAACTCGTCCCGCCCCAGGCCCAGGCCCGCAACGAGTTCGACTACATGGCCGACATCGCCGAGGCCCTCGGCGTCCGCCCCCGCTTCACCCAGCAACGCGACGAAGCCGCCTGGCTCCGCGCCCTCTACGACCGCGCCCGCGACGCCAGCGCGCGCATGTATGTGGAGCTGCCGGATTTCGACACCTTCTGGGCCCAGGGCATCGTCGAGGTGCCGGAGCCCGAAACCCCGATCGTCGCCTTCCGCGAATTCCGCGCCGACCCCGCCGCCACCCCGCTCAACACCCCCTCCGGCCTCATCGAGCTGGCCAGCGAACGCATCGCCGCCTTCGGCTACGAAGACTGCCCCGGCCACCCCGTCTGGCGC
The DNA here is from genome assembly GCA_027483995.1 of Acetobacteraceae bacterium. Taxonomy (GTDB): domain Bacteria; phylum Pseudomonadota; class Alphaproteobacteria; order Acetobacterales; family Acetobacteraceae; genus CAMDGX01. The sequence continues at coordinate 11,956 of JAIXTK010000169.1, read as the reverse complement.
CAACCCGAGGAATACCTCGGCACCGCCGGCCCCACCCAGCTCCACCTCCTCAGCGTCCAGCCCGCCACCCGCCTGCACAGCCAGATGGACATGGCCCGTGTCTCCAAGGCCTCCAAGATCCAAGGCCGCGAAGCCATCCTGATCCACGAGGCCGACGCCGCCGCCCGCGGCATCGCCGATGGCGACGTGGTCCGCGTCTTCAACGCCCGCGGCGCCTGCCTCGCCGGCGCCACACTCACCGATGGCCTCCTGCGCGGCGTCTGCGTCCTGCCCACCGGCGCCTGGCTGGACCCGCTGGAACCCGGCGTGCCCGGCAGCCTCTGCGTCCACGGCAACCCCAACGTCCTCACCCGCGATGCCCCCACCAGCAAGTTGGGGCAAGGCCCCATCGCCCAATCCTGCCTGGTCGAAATCGAGAAATGGACGGCCCCACTGCCCCCGGTGAAGGTCCACATGCCACCACAGATCGAAGAACGATAATACCAACCCCCGCAAACACCGCCCCCTTACCCCCCGTCATTGCGAGCGAAGCGAAGCAATCCAGTCCTTGCCCTCCGCAACATCACCGGTCATTGGTCGGTCTGGCTGGCATAAGCAAGCAAGACTCTTCTTTTTGTGAACAAAAAGAAGCAAAAAAACGTCATTTGTCCGCGGGCATCCACACCCTGGAAAATCGGGTAGGGCGGAACGCGAAGCGGTTCCGCCGTCTCCGGCTCTGGCCGCCCAACCCTCTCGCAAGATTTTTTTCGCACAACCCTTGCAACGCTAACAATAGTGAATTATATTCACTTCGATGTCACCCATCGGGAACCAACTCACCCTCATCCTCCAATCCGTCCTCACGGTGCTCCGGGCCTTCGCCCTCTGGAGCCCGCCGCCCGCGCGCGCCGTCTCCCTGGGGCGCGACACCTGGATTGTGCCCGGCGCCCGCCGGATGGAGGACAACCCCCACCTCCCCCTCATCCCCGCCGAACTGCGCATTCTCCTACGCGACCGCGCAGCCCGTGCGGTCACCCGCCTGCTCGCCCTCTTCGCACTCTGGCAGGCCGGCACCCTACCCAAGCCCCAATACAACTACCCGCGCCCCCACAACCACGCCGCCCCGCGCCCCCGCCAGCCGTACCAGCGCCTCCCGCGCAGCCGCGCCTGGGCCGGCGCGCGCGTCTTCGAACTGCGCGCCTATGCCTCCCAACTCTCCCACCTGCTCGCCAACCCGGACATGGCGCCGTTCCTCGCCGCCTGCCCGCAGGCCGGCCGCCTGCTGCGCCCCCTCTGTCACGCCATCGGCGCCGATCTGCCGCTACACCTCCAGCTCCCGGCGCGGCCAAGCCGCAAACGGCCGCCCCGCCCGCCGCGGCCGCGGCCCCTCAAGCTCACCGACCCCAGCCTGAAGCTCCCGCCCTACGTCATCCGCGCCGTGCGCTACTTCCGTCGAAAATACGGCCGCGACTGACCCGGGAGAGGTGCGACCAAATTATATCGAAAACAAATCATTTCGCCTTGAACGCATCGTCCACCGGCACCTGGTAGGCATACGCCATCCGGTTCCCCTCCACCGCCAGCCCCACGATCGCGATCATCTCCGCCAGCATATCCTCGCTGGCACCCTTCCGCTTCGCCGCCACGGTATGCGACGCCACGCAGTACTCACACTGCTGGCTCATCGACACGGCGAGATAGATCAGCTCCTTCGTCAGCGGATCCAGCGTCCCCGGCCCCATCACGTCCTTGATGCGCTCCCAGAAGCGCCGCATGTTCCCGGGATGGACGGCCATCGCCTTCCACACGTTGTTCACCGCCTCGGGCGCGATCCCACGCGTCGCCGCGATGTCCTCGAACACCGCCCGCGCCTCCGGTGATGCGTCCGCATACTCGATCAGCTTCGCCATGGCGCCCGTCCTCCCCAAAGCCGGAAGGGTAGGGGCCCGCTACTCGCCCGACAATTCCCGCCGCCGCCGCTCCAGCTCCTCGCTGTAGCGCCGCAACGCATACTGCTCGGTCAGCAGCCCGATCACCCGGCGGTTCTCCGTGCTGTCCACCACCGCCAGCGCATCCGCCTCCGCCTCCTCGAACAGCGCCACCGCCTCCTTGATCGTCATCTGCGGCGTCAGCACGTCGCTGGCGTTGTGCAGCAGGTCCAGCACCGTCCCGGTCCCCTTGCCCGGAACATCCTTCCCCTGGGTATGCGCCTCCGCCACCAGCACGATCCCCGCATACTTCCCGGCATCGTCCAGCACCACCACCCGGTCCGTCACCCCCAGCGGATAGTCACGCCGGAAACTTGCCAGCGTCGTGTCGCCGCGCACCGAACGCACCTCGCGCCGCATCATCCGGCCCACCGTCAGGTTGCGCATCCAGCCGATATCCACAGCACTGCGGATCGCCTCGCCGCGCAGATGGAACCGCCAGGTAGCAAACGAATACCCGAACGTGCGTCGCACCGTCAGCGACGACACCACGGCCGCCGCCAACACCGCCACCGTCAACGGCAGCGACCCCGTCGTCTCCAAAGCGAGGAACGCCATGGTCAACGGCCCACCTACGATCGCCACCGCCAACGCGCTCATGCCCACCAGGGCGGCCACCACGCTCGGCATCGCATAGGCCGTCGTCGCCATCGCCAACGCCGCTGCGAACGCCTTGCCGATCAACGCCCCCAGGAACAAGGAGGCAAAGAACAATCCGCCACGGAACCCCGCCCCCAGCGAAACCGCCGAGGCCACAGACTTCAACAGGATCAGGCTGAGCAACGCGCCCAGCGTGAACGGCGCATCTAGGTCCACCTGCAACGCCCCATGCCCGGCCGACAGCACCTGCGGCGTCGCCAGCGCCAGCACACCAACGATGAGCCCGCCGATCGCCGGCCGCAGCCACACCGGCACGCCGGACCGCCGGAAGACTTCTTCCGTCAGAGTCACCCCGCGCATGATGGCCACTCCGGCCAGCGCGCAGATCACACCCAGCAGCAGGATGGAGGGATAGTTCGCCGGATCGATCGCCAATGGCAGCCGCAAATCAAACGCAAACTCATGCGGCATCAGCGCCCGCGATATCGTCACCGCCACGATGGAGGCGATGATCACGGGCGCCAGCGCCGCCAGCGTATAGGTCCCGATCACCAGTTCGAACGCATAGAACGCCCCCGCCAGCGGCGCATTGAACGCCGCCGCGATCGCCCCCGCAGCCCCGCATCCAACCAGCAGCCGAAGGTCGTTGCGCCGAACCCGAAAACTCCGCCCGGCGCGGGAAGCCAGCGCCGCCCCGATCTGCGTATAGCCGGCTTCCAGCCCTACCGAGGCCCCCACCCCGTTGGACCACATCGTCTGGCCCACCACGATCAGGCTGGCGTTCAACGACATGCGCCCGCCATGCAACGCATTCGCTTCGATCGCGTCGATAGCGCGCCGGTTCCACCACTTCGCCAGCGCAAGCCCCGCAAGCCCCAGCCCCAGCCCCCCCAGCGTCGGCACCAGCAGCGCGTTCAGCAACCCCACCTCAACCTGGGAGGAAAGCCGCTCATGTGGGCCGATATTGTACAGCACCTCATGCATCCACTGCGTCACTGCGCTCATCGCGATGACGCACAGGCCAGAAGCCGCCCCGACGAAAGCCGCCAGCACCGAAAGCCAAAGCTCGTCGGCCCGCACCAGGGCTCGGGCAGTTGCCGGCGCATGGCTGATCCAGAACCCGATCCCGCGCCGCATCCGCGGCGGCGCCCCGTCCTCAGGGTCGCGCGCAGCCGGGCGCAGACCACGAAAAAAGCGCCGCAGCGACAAATGTCGCCCGACGTTCTGCCTGCTCCAGGCAAGCCGCCGGCCGATCAGGCCCGCCCCTGGCAAGTCGGCAATCCGCAATCCACCAGACCTTCGCCGTGCGCCCGTCCGACCGTTTCAGACGGAGCCCCGTTCCAAACATCAATTCATGGGCCAGCAGCCCTAGCAACCTTCTATCGACCGAAAATGGCTTAAAAGCGGGTAACGTTGGCGCAAACTTCCTGCGGGGCACGCACATCAGCCCCGCACAAACTCAGCCGAGCTCGCGCTCCCGCCGCGTCGGCTCCAGGTCCTCGGCCACGAAGGCGCGAACAAGCTCGACCAACCCTTCGTTCGGCGTGAAGCCCAGCGCCCGGGCCCGCTCGGCCGTGAACCCGGCCGGCCAGCCACCGACGATGCCGGCGATCACCGGATCCGGCTTGCGTTCGACCAGCGCCGAGGCCCCCTGTCGCACCTGGTCCAGCGCTCCGATGATCTGCCCGACAGTCACCGAAAGGCCCGGAAGATTCAGGCTGCGATCCAGCCCCATCGAAGCCGTGTCCATCGCGGCCGCGTGGATCAGCCACGCCACCGCGCTGTTCGGGCTCCCGACCCAAACGCGGAACCCGTCGGGCACCGGAAGCTCCGTCGCCAATCCCAGCAGCGGCTCGCGCACGATGGAGGAGAAGAAGCTGCTCGCCGCCTTGTTGGGGCGCCCGGGCCGCACGATGATCGTCGGCAACCGCAGCGAAACGGCATCCATGAACCCGCGCCGCGTGGCATCGGACAGCAGCAGTTCCGCCGCCGCCTTCTGCGCGCCATAGGAGTTCGCCGGCATCTGCTTGGCATCGTCGCCCAGCATGGCGTCCTGCCCGCCCGAGAAACTGGCGATGCTGCTGGTGAACACCACGCGCGGCGCCTTGCCCCCCGCGGCAACAAGCCGGCGGCAGGCATCGATCACCGCATCCGTCCCGCGCAGGTTCACCCGGCGCCCGAGATCATAATCCGCCTCCGCCGCACCGCTCACCACGGCGGCGAGGTGGAACACCACCTCCGTCCCGGTGGGGATCGCCGGTTCGGGAAGCTCGGCCACGTCGCCGCCGATCGTCGCCACCGGAAACGTTGCCGCCGGGGCAGAGGGGGCGGCAATGTCGAACAGCGTCATGCCGGTGATCGCCCGCCCGCCCAGCGTTCCCGCCGCTGCCAGCCGCTCGGCAACCCGCCGCCCGAGGAACCCACCCGCACCCAGGATCGCTATCTTCATCGTCATCTCCCGCGTCAGTCCTTCCCATAAGCACAGCCAACCATGCGCCGAAAGGGTATCCAGGTGCGGGCGCCTTGGGCATGGTGCCGCCGAGGGGACCGTACATGGCGAACGAAACTGAAGCCGCACCGTCCAGCCAGGGCTGGGGCGACCTGCTGAGCGGCACGAACCTGCTGCGCAGCCTGGTGGTTGGCACCGGGATGATCCTGCATGCGATCAACACCTTCATCGTCGTCACCATCATGCCCACCATCGTGGATGACATCGGTGGCATGCGGTTCTTTGCCTGGAGCACCACCCTTTATGTCATCGCCTCCCTGCTGGGCGGCGCGACGTGCGCTCGGCTCATGCATCAGATGCGCGGGCAGGGCACCTACCGCCTGGCGCTGCTCCTGTTCGGTCTCGGCACCGCGGCCTGCGCGCTGGCGCCCAACATGGCCGTGCTGCTGGCGGCCCGATTCCTCCAGGGGCTTGGTGCCGGGCTGCTCTCGGCGCTCTCCTTCTCCATGGTTCGCCTGCTCTTTCCCCCCTCCCTCTGGTCGCGGGCGCTGTCGGTCATCTCCGCGGCCTGGGGCGTGGCAACACTGGCCGGACCGGCCGTCGGCGGTATCTTTGCCGAATATGGCGCCTGGCGCCTGGCCTTCTGGACCACCCTTGCTGTTGTCCCGCTGGTGGCCCTGATGGTGACTGTGGCGCTGCCGCGTGATCTCGCCCGCACGCCGGCACCACAGCGCCCGATGGCGTTGCTGAATCTTGGCGTGCTCGCCGCATCGGTCATGGCGGTCTCCCTCGGCGGCACCTCCGGCACGCTGCAGGGCAACCTTGTAGGCCTGGGCGTCGCCGCGGTTGGCATGGCGTTCTTCTTCCGCCTTGAAGCAACATCGGAACTGCACCTTCTGCCACGCGGCGGCACGAACCCGCGGACAGACCTCGGCGCGGCCTATGGGGCGATGATGATGCTGGCCTTCGGGGTCAACACCGAGATCTTCGTGCCCTACTTCCTGCAAACACTGCACGGCATGACCCCGCTGCATGCGGGCTTTCTCTCGGCGGTGATGTCGGCCGGCTGGACGACGGGATCTGTACTGTCGTCTGGTGGCGGCGAGGCAAGAGTGCGCCTGTGCATGCGTGCCGGGCCGCTGTTCATGGCGGCGAGCATCGCCTTCCTCTCTGTCCTGATGCCCCTGCACGACGAGGCTGGAAGTGCAGTAACTGTGCTGGGTGTCTGCCTGGCCGCGATGGGCTTGGGCATCGGTATCGCCTGGCCGCATCTGGGGCCACGCATCTTCGCTTTCGCGCCGGAAGGTGAGAAGGACGTGGCAGCCGCCTCCATCACGATCGTGCTGATGACCACATACGCATTCGGCTCCGCCCTGGGCGGCGTTGTTACCAACCTGGCCGGCATCGCGGACCCCGGCGGCGTGGCTGGGGCCTCCAACGCGGCCGGGTGGCTGTTCACGATCTTCACCTTGCCGCCGATGCTGGCGGCCATGCTGATCCGCCGCATGCTGGCACCACGCCCGGGGTGACAGTCCGTAGGCCCGCTTGTCGTGACTTGCGGATCGGCGGCACGCAACGCAGCATGCCGCCATGATCGCCCCGCACCCGTTCCGCGTATTCCCGAACCCGAATGCTGGCACCCCGGGGATCGTCGTCCTGCCCGATCGCGGCTTTCGCCGTGCGCGCGAGGAGATCATGTCCTGGCCCGGCTATGCCCCAACGGCGCTGCACGACCTGCCGGCCCTTGCCGCCCAGGCTGGCATCGCCACGCTGCGGTTGAAGGACGAATCAACCCGCTTCGGCCTCGGCAGCTTCAAGGCACTCGGCGGCGCCTATGCGGTGGCCCAGGCGCTGGCCGCCGAACTGGCCCGCCGCAACGTTGACCCGCGGGCGACGTCCTCCGATCTCGTGGCCGGCACCTACCTCGACACCACGCGCGACCTGACGGTGGCCTGTGCCACCGACGGCAACCACGGCCGCTCCGTGGCCTGGGGCGCCCAGCGTTTCGGCTGCCGCTGCGTGATCTACGTGCACGCCACCGTCAGCCAGGGCCGCGTCGATGCGATCGCCCGCTACGGTGCCGAAGTGCGCCGCGTGCCCGGCACCTACGACGATGCTGTCCGCCAGGCAGCGCGCGATGCGGAAGCGAGTGGCTGGTTCGTGATCTCCGACACGTCGTACGAGGGCTACACGACGGTACCGGTTGACGTGATGCAGGGGTATCGCCTGATGGCCGAGGAGGCACTGGCACAATGGGAGGGCCCGCCCCCGACGCATTGCTTCATGCAAGGCGGTGTCGGAGGGGCAGCCGCGGCTGTGTCTGTTCAGTTGCGTGCGACCTTCGCCACGCCGCCGATCTTCGTCGTGGCCGAACCCGACAAGGCGGCCTGCCTTCTGGCCAGTGCCGAAGCCGGCGAACCCGTGGCCATTCCGGGCGATCTCGACACGCTGATGGCCGGGCTGGCCTGTGGCGAGCCGAGCCTGCTTGCCTGGCAGGAACTGTCGCGGGCCACCGATGCCTTCATGGCGGTGCCGGACGAAGCGGCGGTGGATTGCATGCGCATACTGGCCCGACTGGGGATCGTGGCCGGCGAGTCCGGCGTGGCTGGCCTTGCCGGCCTGCTACTGGCCGCGACTGACCCGGCCTCCCGGTCCCTGCTGTCGCTCGGGCCGGACAGCCGTGTGCTGCTATTCAGTACCGAAGGCGCGACGGACCCCGAACTCTATGCGCGGCTTGTGGCCGACGCAGCCTGAAGGAAGCCACTATGGAAGACCTGTCGAACAGCACGATCGACTCGGTGCGCGAGGCTCTTTCCACAGGTACGACAACGGTATCCGACCTGACCAAGGCATTCCTTGGCCGCATCGAGGCGCTTGATCGCGCGGGCCCGGCGCTCAATTCCGTGCGCGTCGTCAATCCGGATGCAATGGCGATTGCGGCCAAGCTCGATGCCGGCAAGCGCAAGACTGCGCGGCCGCTGGAAGGCATCCCGATCCTGCTGAAGGACAATATCGCCACCGGCGACAAGCAACCCACGACGGCAGGCTCAGCGGCCCTGGCAGATGCGAAGGCTCGGCGCGATGCGACCGTGACCAAACTGCTGCGCGAGGCCGGCGCGGTCATTCTGGGCAAGGCGAACCTGACCGAGTTCGCGAACTTCCTCGCCGTTGGGATGCCGTCCGGCTACTCCTCGCTCGGCGGGCAGGTGCGCAATGCCTGGGCGCCGGATCTGTTCAAGGACAACATCCCGGTCGTGCAGCCTGGGGGCTCCTCGGCTGGATCCGGCGTGGCGGTGGCGGCGGGCCTCGCGGTGGCAACGATCGGCAGCGAGACGTCGGGCTCGCTGCTGTCCCCGGCCAACCAGTCCGGGGTGGTGACGGTGAAGCCCACGGTGGGCCTGATCAGCCGCGCCGGTATCCTGCCGATCTCGCACAGCCAGGATACGGCAGGGCCGATGACCCGCACCGTTCGCGATGCGGCCATCCTGTTGAATGTCCTGGCGCAGGTTGACCCGCTCGACCCGGCGACCGCAAAGATGAAGCGCCCAGTGGACTACACCGCGGGCCTGAGCGCGGACGGTGCGAAGGGCATGCGCATCGGCGTGCCGGCCATGCCGGAGGACCCCGGCCGCGACGTCTACTACGGCCCGCTGTCGAAGCGTGCGCGCAAGGTGATGGATCAGGCCATCGAGGCGCTTCAGGATCTCGGTGCGGTGATCGTGCGGGCGCCCATGCCGGTGGAGGGCTGGATCGGCGCCCCCGGCACCGACATGCCAGTGTTGGATACCAATCCGGAAAGCCCGCTGCGCCATACCGTCAGGCGGGTCTCGACCGTGTTCGTTTATGAGATCAAGCGCGATCTCAACGAGTATCTCACGGAATGGCTGCGCGGAACCAGGAACCGGTCCATGGCCGACATCATCGCCTTCAACGAGGCGCATCCAGGGCAATGCCTGCGGTTCGGCCAGGATCTGTTCCGCGCCGCCCAGGCGACGAAGGGTGATCTGTCCGAGGCGGAATACAAGAATGCCCGCCGGCTTGATCTTCTGACGGCCGGCCGCATGGGCATGGATGCCTACATGAACGAGCACGCGCTGGATGCCGTGCTGTTCCCGGGCAATGCCGGCGCCGGCATCGCGGCCAAGCCCGGATACCCCAGCGTGCTGGTTCCGGCGGGGTTCATCTCTGGCGTGGGCAAGACCGCGACGCCCGACTACCCGCTGGGTGCCACCTTCGCCGGCCGTGCATGGAGCGAGGCAAAGCTCTTGCGCATTGCCTATGCGTTCGAGCAGGCAACCAAGGCCCGCCGCGTTCCGCCGGGGTGTGAAGGGTAGGGGATGTATCGTCCTTCCTAAGTGCCGCTTGACGGCATGGGGTAATGGAGTGACCTAGTTCCCGCCCAAGCGAGGACTCCAGCATGGCCCTGCCCTCTACGATGCGCATCATCGAGGCTGCTCAGCCCGGCGGGCCGGAGGTGTTGCGGCCCTCCTCCGCCGCGCTCCCAGTGCCCAAGCCCGACGAGGTTCTGATCCGGGTTCAGGTGGCGGGCGTGAACCGGCCTGATGTGGCCCAACGCAGTGGCTCCTACCCGCCCCCGCCTGGGGCCAGCCCCCTGATCGGGCTGGAGGTGTCCGGCGAGGTGGTGGCGACCGGTGCGGATGTCCGCTTGTATCGTGTCGGCGACAAGGTCTGTGCGCTGACCAATGGCGGCGGCTATGCCGAGTACTGCACCGCCCCGGAGGCACAGACGCTGCCGTGGCCAGCCGGGTACGACGCGCTCCATGCGGGCGCGTTGCCGGAGACGTTTTTCACGGTGTGGGCGAACCTGTTCATGGCAGGTCGCCTGGCGGCCGGCGAGAAGGTGCTGATCCATGGCGGCACCTCGGGCATTGGTGTGACAGCGATCCAGTTGGCAGCGGCCTTCGGGGCAACCGCCTACGCCACAGCGGGCTCGGACGAGAAGGTGGCGGCCTGCGTTGCGCTGGGCGCCACCGCGGCGATCAACTACCGCACCCAGGATTTCGGCGCGGAGATCAAGTCGCTGACCGAGGGCCGGGGCGTGGACGTGATTCTGGACATGGTGGGCGGTGCCTATTTCCCCCGCAACATCCGTGCCCTGGCGATCGACGGACGGCTGGTCATCATCGCCTTCCTGGGTGGCAGCAAGGTGGAGGCGATGGACCTGACGCCGATCATGACCCGCCGGCTTGCGGTGACCGGCTCCACGATGCGGCCGCGCACCACGGCGCAGAAGGGTGCCATCGCACGGGAACTTCACGAAAAGGTCTGGCCGTTGCTGGACCAGGGGACGTGCCGGCCTGTGATCCACGCGACCTTCCCGTTGGAGCGGGCGGCCGAGGCCCATGCCCTGATGGAGAGCAGTGCGCATATCGGCAAGATCATGCTGACCGTTGCCGACTGAGCGGCGCGTGACGCAACCGGTTACCTGGCGGGGGCTCCTGCCCCTGGCCGGTGCCGTGCTTCTGTTCAGCAGCGCCTGGCCCGTGACCAAGGAGGCGATCGGGCAGGGCGCGGCGCCGATCTGGTTTGCGCTGGGGCGGACCGCGATGTCCACGCTGGTGACCCTGGTCCTGCTGGCCGCGATGGGGCGGCTGGCATGGCCGGGGCGGCGGGACATGCCGTTCTTCCTGTCCGTGGCGCTGTCGCAGTTGGCATTGTTCTTCATCTGCGTGCACCTGGCCCTGGTGTGGGTGCAGGCCGGCCGAACATCTGTGATCACGTCCGTCACGCTCGTCTTTACCGTGCCCGCCTCTGTCCTGCTGCTCCGGGAGCGTGTGCCCCGCCGGCGGTGGATTGCGGTGGCGATGGGGGTGGCGGGGATCGTGCTGTTGATGGGGCCCTGGTCGATCGACTGGACTGCGCCGGGCGTGCTGTTGGGGCATGCCTTCCTGCTGGTGGCCGCGGCGGCGGTTGGGGTGCCGATGCTGGTGATCCGGATGCGGCCACCCGCGCTTTCGATGGTGCAGTTGCTGCCATGGTCTTTCGGGCTCGCGAGCCTGGTGTTGCTGCCATTCGCCTGGATGCTTGAACCGCCGGGGCAATGGGGCACCGGGGCGTTGGTGGCCCTCGGCTATGTCGGCGGGATCGCCGGGCCGATCGGAACATGGTGCTACCTGCTGACGATGGTGCATCTGCCGGTGGTGGTTGCCTCGGTTGGGTTCCTGATGACACCCGCGGCCGGGCTGCTGCTCTCGGCGCTCTGGTTGGGAGAGCCGCTTGGGCTCGATCTGGCGATCGGAACCGCCCTGATCATTGGCGGCGTTGCGGTTTCGGTGATTCCGGGAAGACAGAGATGATCCTGCATGCCAGCTCGCGTGGGGAGGGGCCGGTGCTGGTGCTGCTGCACGGGCTGTTCGGCCAATCCGGCAATTTCGGCGCCATGCAGCGCCGCCTGGCTGCCGGTGGCCGGCGGGTGGTGGCGCTGGATCTGCGCAACCATGGCGCAAGCCCGCATGCGGCCGGCATGGACTACCGCGTCCTCGCGGAGGATGTGTACGAGACCTTGGCGCAGCTGGGGCTTCTGCCCTGTGCCGTGCTGGGGCATTCCATGGGGGGAAAAACCGCCATGGCGCTGGCACTGGGCCGTCCGGAGGCTGTGGCGCGGCTGTGCGTGGCAGATATCGCGCCGGTGCGCTACCGGCCGCAGCTGGTGACATACGCGACCGCGATGCGCGACATGGCCCTATCGCCAGGGCTGACGCGGGCGGAGGCTGACGCGACGCTCGCGCCCATCGTCGCGGATGCTGGGGAACGTGCCTTCCTGCTGTCCAACCTACGGCTGGGCGAAGCGCCGCATTGGCGCATTGGCCTCGATGAGATCATTGCTGGTATGGACGAGATTCAGGATTGGCCGATCGCCAATGCTGCGCCCTATGCCGGCCCCACCTTGTTCCTCTCAGGGGCACGGTCGCGCTATGTG
>JAIXTK010000465.1 GCA_027483995.1 Acetobacteraceae bacterium | reverse complement strand
CATCGGCGGCGATGCCGGTGCCTGGCAGGGCTTCGGCCTCGATGAAGGTCTTCAGGACCGGCGCGACCTTGAGCGCGCCCACCTCGACATGGGTCATGCCCGTACTCCCCGTTGTTTTCCTTAAGCTGTCGTTTGTGGCGGAGGGGGGGCGGTTTGTCGAGTGGGCGGGGAAGGAAGGGACTTACCGCCAAGGCGCCAAGGAAGAGATAGGCGAGGGCGCCAAGGCTTCTGGGAGGGTCAGACCTTGGATTTCTTCCAGGCTTCGTACTCCGCCAGGGTGGCTTCGTTAGGGGGGTAGGTGCCGGGGAGCGGGGCGCCGGCGTCGATCTTGGCGAGGAGGAATTCCTCCAGGGCTTCCTGGGCGGCGGCGTCTTGCGCGACGGCGTCGGCGAGGTGGGCGGGGAGGACGACGACGCCATCGGCATCGCCGACCAGGATGTCGCCGGGATAGACGGCCACGCCGCCGCAGGCGATCGGGGTGTCGATCTCGACGGCGTGGTGCTGGACGATGTTGAGCGGGGCGGAGGGGCCGGCGCAGAAGACGGGGAGGGGCATCTTGGAGATCGGGCCGGCGTCTCGGATGCCGCCATCGGTGACGACACCGGCGGCGCCGCGGCGGAGCAGGCGGGTCATGAGGATGTCGCCGCCGCTGGCGGCCCGGGCGTCGCCGCGGCAATCCATCACCAGGACGTGGCCGGGCTTGCAGGTTTCGACGGCCTTGCGCTGCGGGTGCTCGGGGTTGCCGAGGCTCGACATCACGTCGATGTCCTCGCGCGAGGGGATGTTGCGGACGGTGGTGGCGGGGCCGACCATGTTTTCGGCGTAGGTGCCGAGGCCGCGCACGCCCTGCATGAACACGTTGCGGAAGCCGCGCTTGAACATCTGGGTGGTGAGCGTGGCGGTGCTGACGCGGCGCAGGGTGGCCAGGGTTTCAGGGTTCATGGCAGGGTCCTCCGGTTGGCGTGAGCATGCGCCGGCCGGGCCCGAGGGAAAAGCATGAACCTGTTCGAACGGTACCTGACGCTGTGGGTGGGGCTGTGCATCGTGGTGGGGATCGGGCTGGGGCATGTGATGCCCGGCGTGTTCCAGGCGGTGGGGCGGCTGGAGGTGGCGCAGGTGAACCTGCCGGTGGCCGTGCTGGTGTGGCTGATGATCATCCCGATGCTGATGAAGATCGATTTCGGCGCGCTGGGCCAGGTGACGAAGCATTGGCGCGGGATTTCGGTGACGCTGTTCATCAACTGGGCGGTGAAGCCGTTCTCGATGGCGCTGCTGGGCTGGGTGTTCATCGGCTGGCTGTTCCGGCCCTGGCTGCCGGAGGGGGAGGTGGCGAGCTATATCGCCGGGCTGATCCTGCTGGCGGCCGCACCCTGCACGGCGATGGTGTTCGTGTGGTCCAACCTGATCGACGGGGAGCCGAATTTCACGCTCTCCCAGGTGGCGCTGAACGACACGGTGATGGTGTTCGCGTTTGCGCCGATCGTGGGGCTGCTGCTGGGGCTTTCGGCGATCACGGTGCCGTGGGGGACGCTGGTGCTCAGCGTGGTGCTTTATATCGTGGTGCCGGTGGTGATCGCGCAGCTGTGGCGGGCGCGGTTGCTGACCTCGGGCGGGCTGGCGGCGATGCTGGGGCGGCTGGGGCCGGTTTCCCTGGTGGCGCTGCTGGCGACGCTGGTGCTGCTGTTCGGGTTCCAGGGCGAGGCCATTCTGGCGCAGCCGCTGGTGATCGCGCTGCTGGCGGTGCCGATCCTGATCCAGGTCTATTTCAATGCGGGGCTGGCGTACTGGCTCAATCGGGTGAGCGGCGAGGCGCATTGCGTGGCGGCGCCCGCGGCGCTGATCGGGGCGAGCAATTTCTTCGAACTGGCGGTGGCCGCGGCGATCAGCCTGTTCGGGTTCGGGTCGGGGGCTGCGTTGGCGACGGTTGTCGGCGTGCTGATCGAGGTGCCGGTGATGCTGAGCGTGGTGCATCTCGCCCGGGTGTCGCGCGGCTGGTATGAAAGCGGGCCGGCGGTGCGCCGGCGTGCGGGGCAAAACTAGGGGAGTGATGCATGTCTGACGACATCAAGCAGATCGAGGCGGTGCTGCAGACCTATTTCGATGGGCTGTACGAGGGGGATGCCGGTAAGCTGGCGGCGGCGTTCCATGAGACGGCGGATCTGCGCAGCGTGGCGGCCGATGGCTCGCTGGCGGTGCTGCCGCGCGGGACCTGGCTGGAAGGCGTGAAGAGCCGGCCCTCGGCCAAGGCGCAGGGGCTGGAGCGGAAGGACTGGGTGGTGTCGATCGACCGCTCGGGGCCGAGCACGGCGTTCGCCAAGGTGCAGTGCCAGATTCCGCCGCGCTACTTCACCGACTACCTGTCGCTGGCGAAGGTCGGCGGGGCGTGGAAAGTGGTGGCCAAGACGTTTCATACCGACACGCGCTGAAGCGCTGCCGGGGTCGTTTTCGGCCCGACATGTTGGGGGCGGTGCAGTGGCATGGCCGTTGCACCGCCCCTTGCATGTTCAGATATTTGATTAAAGAATGTTTCTTTACATTAACGGGGCCAGGCCCGTTGGGGCGCAGGGGGATCACGATGGCGTTGACGCCGGTGCGTGGCGGGAGGGCGGCATGATCCCGCCCTCGGTCCTGGAAAGCCTGTCGGGCATCATGGTCAGCCAGCAATTGCGCGAGGCGGCGGCGGATCTCGGGTTCCGGCTGGCGCATGGCGAATACGACGATTTGGACGATATGCAGCGGGCAGACCTGCAATCCCTGGCGCAAATGCTGGAATACTGGGCCGGCCGGGTGGCGGAGCTGGAGGCCGGCGTGCGCGTGCCGGGGCCGGTGACGCGGGCGCAGCAGGCGAAGTCCTAGGCGGCCACCTCTGGCCGCCCGAAGCTGATGCATTCTGCAACATGGACGTTAATGACCAAATGCAAAATGCGACGCATTTCGCCCAAAGTGAAAGATTTCATTAACGCCATTGCGTTCACATTCGGCCGCAAGGTGACCCGGCATGGGGCGGGCGCGTTGGCATGGGGCGTGCATAGGATGGGTTCGTTGAATGTTTCCGAGCTGCCGGCCGGTGCCGGGCTCGCCGAAACCGGAGGATGGATGTTCGAGCGGATCCACAACGAGCCCGGCCTAGTGCGTTTGCATCTGCGCGGCGGGCTGGATGGCGAGGCGAGCCGGGCCATGCGCGAGGGGTTCAGTGCCCTGGCCAGCGTGGAGGCGCGCGAGGTGGTGATCGATCTTTCCAATGTGACGCATCTTGATGGGTCTGGCGTGGGAGCAATTTCGTTCCTGTTCAAGCGCCTGGCGGCCCGTGGGCGGCGGCTGACGCTGGCCGGCGTGGGCGGCCAACCGCTGGCGATGCTGCGACATCTGGGCCTGGCGCGTGCGCTGGGGCTGGAGGAGGAGCGCAAAGGTTTTTTCCTGGCACTGCCCGGCTTGGCCTGGGCGCGCTGAGGGACTGAGGGTTTTTCAGGTGCCGGCCGAAGCCGGCATGCATTAACACTGGCTGATTTCAGCGGCCCGGATGGTGGTTCACCATCCGGGCCTTCTTATTTGGGGCCCTTGCATGCGGATGCATCTTTGCGCGACGTTCACACACTGGACGCGCCACCAGGCGGGCGGGCCGGACGACAGCACGGACGGAACGGATGGGTGACCTAGGCTTTGCAGCACAATTGGCGGAGGATCTTTCGGAGGAAGACCTCCGGCTGGTGCTTACGGTCTTCCGCACCGATGTGCAGCGCCTGACGGACACGATGGCAGGCGCGGCGACGACCGACGACGGCACGGCCTTCCGCCGCGCGGCGCATGGTCTGGCCGGCGCGGCTGGCGCGGTGGGGGCGGTGGGGCTGGAAGCGGCGTGCCGCGCGGCGATGGCCGAGGCGGGGCCGCTGGGTGCGCTGCTGGCCGATATCCGGGCGCGGGCAGAGGCAGCGCTGGGCGACGTGACCCGGGTGATGATCCGACTCGACGGACGCGGATGAACGGCGTGGCCCGCGTTCTGGTCGTGGAGGATACCCCGACACAGGCACAACTGGCGCGTGGGGCTGTTGAAAAAGTCTGCAGGCTCTGATTCGCTTGCACCTGCAACGATTCGACGGGGCGGGCTATGCTGGGCAGCAAACCTCGAGGCCAGTCTGAGCTGCTGATAGCAGGCTCCCT
>JAIXTK010000326.1 GCA_027483995.1 Acetobacteraceae bacterium | reverse complement strand
CTCGGTGGCGAGGCGATCGAGTTCGGCGGCGGCTTCGGTGGGGTCGAGCGCTTCGGGTGCTTTGGTTTCGCTCATCGGACGGGCCTGGGTGGTGGGAAGGAAGGGTCTTCTTTTTCTGAAGAAAAAGAAGCAAAAAGACTTTTATAAGCTGGCACGCGTGCCAGATAATGAAAGTTTTTTGGTTCTTTTTTTCAAAAAAGAACCGCTTTCTTAGAGACTTGCCAACAGGCTATCCGCCGCAGCACGCGCCTGTTCGGTGACTGTTTCTCCCGCGAGCATGCGGGCGATTTCTTCGCGGCGTTCGTCTGCGCTGAGCATTTCCACGCGGGTTTCGGCGCGGCCGCGGGCGACCTGTTTCATGACGCGCAGATGGGCGGCGCCGCGGGCGGCGACCTGGGGGGAGTGGGTGACGAGGAGGACCTGGACGCCTTCGGCGACGCGGGCGAGGCGTTCGCCGACGGCGGCCGCGGTGGCGCCGCCGATGCCGCTGTCGACCTCATCGAAGACCAGGGTGGGGACGGTGGAGCCGCCGGCGAGGACGACCTTGAGCGCGAGCATGAGGCGCGAGAGCTCGCCGCCGGAGGCGACGCGGGCGAGGGGGCCGGGCGGCTGGCCGGGGTTGGTGGAGATGAGGAAGCGGACGGAATCCGCGCCGCCGATGCCCCAGCCGGTTTCGGGGAGCGGGGCGACTTCGGCGACGAAGCGGGCGCGTTCCAGCTTGAGAGGCGGGAGTTCGCGGGCGATGGCCTTTTCCAGCTTGGTTGCGGCGGCCTGGCGGGCGTGGGTGAGGCGGGCGCAGGCGGCGACGTAGCGGGTGCGGGCTTCGGCGACGGCGCGTTCGAGGCCGGCGACTTCCTCGGCACCGGTTTCCAGCGCGCCGAGGCGGGTTTGCAGGGAGGCGAGGAAGCCGGGGAGGTCGGCCACGGCGACGGAGTGCTTGCGGGCGGCGGCGCGCAGGGCGAAGAGGCGCTCTTCCGTGGCTTCCAGGCGGCGCGGGTCGGCTTCCACATCCTGGGCGAGGCGGCTGAGGAGGGATTCGGCTTCGGCCAGGGCGGTTTCGGCGGCTTCGAGTGCGGTCAGCGCCGCCTGGGCGGGGTTGGGGGCATCCGGCGCGTTGTTGGGCACGAGGCGCTGGAGGGCGCGGCTGGCGGAGCGCAGGGCGGCGGCGGGGCCGGCGGTGCGGCTGCGGCCGGATTGGGGCGAGAGTTCCGACAGGGCGGCGGCGACGGCTTCGGCGCGGCGTTCGCCTTGCTGGAGGGCCTGGCGTTCCTCCGCGAGGCGGGTTTCCTCGCCTTCTTCCGGGGCGAGGTGGGAGAGTTCCTCGACCGCGTGGGTGAGCCATTCGCGGTCGCGTTCGGCGGCGGCGATGGCGTCGCGGGCGCGAGACAGGGCGGTGGTGGCTTCGCGCAGGGCGCGCCAGGCGGCGGCGGATTCGGTGCGCAGGGGCTCGGGCACGCCGAAGGCATCGAGCAGGGCGGCGTGGCCGGCGGGGTCGGCGAGGCCCATCTGGTCGTGCTGGCCCTGGACTTCGACCAGCGTGGCGCCGAGGCGGCGCAGGAGGGCGGCGCGGACGGGCTGGTCGTGGACGAAGGCGCGCGAGCGGCCGTCCTTGGCGACGATGCGGCGCAGGACGATTTCATCTTCCGCCTCGATGCCCTGTTCGGCGAGGAGATCGAAGGCGGGATGCGAGCGGGGCGTGGCGAAGACGGCGGCGACGGAGGCTTGTTCGGCCTCGGCGCGGACCAGGCCCTGTTCGGAGCGGGCGCCGAGGGCGAGGCCCAGGCTGTCGAGCAGGATGGACTTGCCGGCGCCGGTTTCGCCGGTGAGCACGGTGAGGCCGGCGCCGAAGGAGAGGTCCAGGCGCTGGATCAGCACGACATCGCGGATGGAGAGGGTGGTCAGCATGAAGGAAGAATCTTCTTTTTCTGAAGAAAAAGAAGCAAAAAGACTTTTCCGACTGGCCCGGGCCTGGAAGGAGAGGCCACGGCCCAATGAATGAAGTTTTTTTGCTTCTTTTTGTTCACAAAAAGAAGTCTTTATTACTCAAAAAACCGACCGCCACAGGCGGCCAAGCATGCCCGGCTGGTCCGACGACCGGCGGGCGCCGTCGGGCGGGGCGGCGCCGGCGCTGACGAGGTTGTCGTAGCTGTCGGCGTACCAGGAGCTGCCGGGGTAGTTGTGGCCGAGCACGGCGGCGGTTTTGCGGGCCTGGTCGGTGAGGCCGAGCAGCAGGTAGATCTCGGTGATGCGGTGCAGCGCCTCGGCGACGTGGTTGGTGGTCTGGAACTCATCCACCACGCGTTGGAAGCGGTTGATGGCGGCGGTGTAGAGCTTCTGGTTCAGGTACCAGCGGCCGATTTCCATCTCCTTGCCGGCGAGGTGGTCGCGGGCGAGGTCGATCTTGAGCTTGGCGTCGCGGCCATAGGCGGTGTCGGGGAAGCGGTTGACCACTTCCTGCAGGGCGCCCATCGCTTCCTGCGTGGTGCGCTGGTCGCGCTGGACGTCGGCGATCTGTTCGTAGTGGGACAGGGCGCGCAGGTAATAGGCGTAGGCGACGTCGCGGTGGGCGGGGTGAAGCTGGATGAAGCGGTCCAGCGTGCCGATGGCCGAGGTGTATTTGCTTTGCAGGTATTCGGCGTAGCCCTGCATGATCTGGGCGTTCACGGCCCAGCTGGAATACGGGTAGTTCTGTTCGACGAGGTCGAACTGCGTGGCGGCGGTGCCGTAGCGCTTGGCGTTGATGGCATCGACGCCGCGATTGTAGAGCGTTTCCGCCGGCGGGATGGCGGCGGCGGCTTCCTCGGCGGTGCTCGGCTTGCTGTCGGCGAAGGGGTTGAGCGACGACATGGTCTCGCAGCCGCCGAGGGGCAGCGCGAGCAGGGCGAGCAGGGCGGCGCAGGCGGGACGGGGCATCGAGCGAATCACCGATAGGGGCAGGCCGCGCTTATAGCATGGGTGGCGGGCCGGCGAACCCCGGGCGATTGGGGGCCCTAGGCCTTTGCGTACTTGGGGCGGGCGACGTCGAGCGGGCGTGTGCCTTCGACCTGGCGCCAGTTGGCGGGATCGGAAAAAAGGGCACGCAGGAGCTGGTTGTTCAGCGCGTGGCCGGGCTTGCGGGCGCGCAGGGTGGCGTGGAGGGTGACGCCGGCCAGGGCGAGGTCGCCGGCGACATCCAGCATCTTGTGGCGCACGAATTCGCGTTCCCTGCGCAGGCCGGCGGGGTTGAGGATGCGGTCGTTGTCCACCACCACGGCGTTGTCGAGGCTGCCGCCGCGGGCGAGGCCGGCGGCCTGCATGGCCTCCACTTCCTGCAGCAGGCAGAAGGTGCGGGCGGCGGCGAGTTCCTGGCGGATGGCAGCCCCGGTGAGGGGCAGGGCGAGGGACTGGGCGCCGATGGCGGGGGCGGCGAATTCGATCGCGACCTCTGCCTCCAGCCCGGCGAGGGCGTGGGAGGGGGTGAGTTCGGCGAAGGCGCCATCTTCGCCTTCCACGCGCACCGGGCGCATGACGGCGATGGCGGGGCGGGGGGCTTCCTGCGCGACGGTGCCGGCGCAATCGATCAGGAAGATGAAGTTCTGGGCCGAGCCGTCGTGGATCGGGAGTTCCGGACCATCCAGCTCGACCAGGGCGTTGGTGATGCCGGTGGCGGCGAAGGCGGCCATAAGGTGTTCGATGGTGGCGACGCGGGCCTGGGGGGCTTCAGGGTGGGCCAGGACGGTGCACAGGCGGGTATCGACGACGTGATCGAAGCGGGCGGGGATGTCCAGTCCGAGGTCGCGGCGGCGGAAGACAATGCCGTGGTCGATGGGGGCGGGGCGCAGGGTGAGCGAGACGCGATGGCCGGAGTGGAGGCCGGTGCCGACGCAGTCGATCGCGGCCTTGAGCGTGGCCTGGGTGGTGGAATCCGGCGTGAGGCCAAGGCCGTTGGCCTGGGCATAGAGCGTTGCGCCGTGGTGGAAACCGTCCATCGCCTGACATCCTGTCGCCTGGCGCCATGATGGGTGGCGCCGTGAAGCTCCCTGGCGCTGCGCCAGCGGGATTGCCTTCGCCGCGGGGTAGGGGCGGCACGTGCGGCGGGAAGGTAGGTCAGGCTGGCGCGCCGGCGCGAGTCAAGCTTTGTTTCTCAGTATTTCGGAATAAAACATTGAATTCAGGGGATTTTTTGCATCGCGCTCGTTGCGGTGCAGCATTCCCGGCATGCCTGACGGGGCATGCCGGGGTGCGAGGCTGCGGTTAGTGCTGCGTGCCGGAATGCTGGCGGCGCAGGAAGGTGGGGATTTCCAGGTCGATCTTCTCGCCCTGGGTCTGGGTGGCGGGCTTGGGCGCTTCGACCTGGAGTTCGGCCGCGGGCTCGGAAGGCTGGCTGGCCTGGACGGGACGCGGCTCCAGTGCCGGAGCCGCAGCACGGTTGCCGCGGAGCAGGCCGGTGACCCGGTTGAACAGGTTCGGGCCGGTGGCCGGCGCCGGGCGGGCTGCCTCGGTGGTGGCAGGTGCCGGGCGGGCGGCTGGGGCGGGGCGCAGCGCCGGTGCGGCAGTGCGCGGTGCTTCCGGCAGCAGGGACTCCATCGGGCGCGGCGCCAGCGGGGCCGACTCGGTGAAGGGCGCCATGGGCTGGGCGATGCGCGGGGCGAGGCCCTGCGGTGCCATTGGCTGCGGCGCCGGGGTGGGGGCCAGTGCGCGGGCGGCCGGGCGGGCGCCGATGCCGGGGGGCAGGCCGCCGGCCGGCATGACCGGGGCGACGGGACGCAGCGGGATCGGCTGGGCGGCGGCGCTGGACGTCTCCTGCGCCGACATGGCCGAGGGGGCGGCCGCGGAGGTGGACTGGGTGGAGACGGCGTCGTTCCCGGATTCCACCATGCCGCCATTGGCGACGGCGACCAGGCGCGGGCGCTCGGCGGTCTTCACGGCGGATTCGATGCCGGTGGCGACCACGGAGACGCGGACCTTGCCGGCGAGGTTTTCGTCGATCGCCGAGCCGAAGATGATGTTGGCTTCGTCGTCCACTTCCTCGCGGATGCGGTTGGCGGCGGCATCGACCTCGAACAGGGTCATGTCGTCGCCGCCGGTGATGTTGATGAGCAGGCCCTTGGCGCCGCGCATGCAGGTATCTTCGAGCAGCGGGTTGCTGATGGCGAGCTCGGCGGCGCGGACGGCGCGGCCTTCGCCCTCGGCCTCGCCGGTGCCCATCATCGCCTTGCCCATCTCGGCCATGACGGTGCGGATGTCGGCGAAGTC
Organism: Acetobacteraceae bacterium; assembly: GCA_027483995.1. Taxonomy (GTDB): domain Bacteria; phylum Pseudomonadota; class Alphaproteobacteria; order Acetobacterales; family Acetobacteraceae; genus CAMDGX01. The sequence continues at coordinate 182 of JAIXTK010000326.1, read as the reverse complement.
GAGGTTCACGAGGCCCGGGGCGACCATGAGGTCGGTGACGCCCTTCACGCCCATGTAGAGGACCTGATCGGCCATCTTGAACGCTTCCTTCCAGCCGGTGCGCTCATTGGCGAGGCGGAAGAGGTTCTGGTTGGGGATGACGATGAGGGTATCGACATACTCCTGCAGCTCGGCGATGCCCT
>JAIXTK010000222.1 GCA_027483995.1 Acetobacteraceae bacterium | reverse complement strand
GGGTGGACGTCAACGCCGATCCAGTGGCGATCACCACGCCGACGCTCACCGGCATTGCCGGGCTCGCCCTGGGCGGCGTGCCGGCCGATGCCGGCAAGGCCTCGGCCAATGCGGGGCAGTTGATCACCCTCACCGGCACGCAGTTCGGCCCGCAGACGCAGGTGGTGTTCCCCACGCGCGACCAGGAAGGTCGCACCGGCGTCACCGCGGTGGTGCCTTTGGCGATCAACGACGCGGGCACGCAGTTGCAGGTGATGGTGCCGGACCTTGCCACCACCGGCGAGGTGCGGGTCTCCAACGGCGCGTTCCGGAACCTCGGCTATTCCTCCCACGCCGATGCCATCTATCGCGGCATCACCCTCTCCTTCACCGCGACCGGCGGTGGCAGCACGATCCGCTTCAGCGATGGCGGGCTGCAGAGCTTGGATGATGAAAGCTGGGGCATCGACAACGTTCGCGTGACCGCGGGCAAGAGCGAGGTCTTCGCCGATACCTTCGAAGGGGAGACCAACCCGGCCTGGAGCAACGCCACGGTCGATCGCACCAACCAGAGCGTGTTCTCCGCCTTCTCCGGCCGCTTCGGCAACAACGAGCAGCGGCTGTCGCTCGCGGGGCTCACCCCCGGCCAGACCTACACCATCAGCTTCGACCTCTATGCCTTCGACAGCTGGGACGGCACCGCGGGCGGGGACGTGTTCCAGGTCTCGGCCGATGGCCAGTTGCTGATGCGCGACAGCATCAGCAACTACTCGCTGGCAACGGCACAGACGATCAACAGCAGCACCGGGGTGCGGCTGCAGGTGGTACCGACCCTGACCGGGTTCGAGGGCACGGTCCGTCCCGGCTCCGATACCGCCTTCACGCTGCTCGGCAGCGGCTTCATGGAGGGTGCCACCAAGATCACCATCGGCGGCATCACGATGGTGGACGACATCGCCAGCTCCTACGAGCATTTCAACGTGACCGGGTCGCGCAACGGCTCCGCCTACATGGTGGCGCCGCTGGTGCTGGAAGGGCCCGTGAAGGTCACGACCGAGGGGGGCAGCGCCGAGATCCCCGGCCCCGCGAATGCAGCCGCCACGGCAATGTTGAGCGGCATCGTCGCCACCGCCGGCGAGGGCACGCCCGGCGTGGCGGGGCAGGCCGCGGCCAATGTCGGCCAGACCATCAAGCTGGTCGGCCAGGGCTTCACCACCGGCACGCGCGTTGCCTTCACCGCGATCGACGACAGCGGGAGCGAAGGTATCGTCACCCGCACCGGCACCGCCAACAGCGCCGGCACGGAGCTCACGGTCCAGGTGCCGGCCCTGGCGCGCACGGGCCTCGTGCGCCTGGCCGGGGCAGCCGGCGGGCAGATGCTGCAGGTGGTGCCCACGCTGCGCAGCGTGGGCGGCACCGTGGCGGCCGGCAACACGCTGGTGGTGGAGGGCACCGGGCTGGTGGCGTCCGAACTCGTGGTGCAGGCCGGCGGCCGCGCCATCGGCAACTTCGCCGTGCGCACCCTGGCGGACAGCACCAGCAGCGACGGCTACTACTATTACGGCGGCAGTCTTTCTCAGGCCACGAACCAGCAGTTGCTGAGCATCGTGCTGCCCAGCGGCGTGTCCGGCTCCACCGTCACCGTGTCCACCATGGGCGGCACCAATTCCCTGCGCGCGGGCGTCGTGATCACGAAGCTTGCGGTGACCCCGGCCGCCGATGTCGGCGAAACCCTGGCGACCGCGCTCGGCCTCGGCCTGCAAACGGCGCAGAACGTCACCGTCACCGCGGTGACGGGCGATGGCGCCAACAAGGCGCGGGATGTCGATGTCTACCGCGTCGATCTCAATGCGGGCGACACGCTGCACTTTGCATTGAATGGCACGAACTACGCCTATCTGCGGCTGTTCGATGCCGCGGGCAAGCAGCTGGAGGCGAGGTCGTCCGAGCAGAAGAATGCCGATGTCGTCAGCGTCACCGCGCCTGCGGCGGGCGCGTACTACGTGGGCGTCAGCGGGTACGGCAACTTCAGCTATGATCCCGCCGTCGACGGCGGCGGCAACGCAGCCTTTTACGGATCGGCAACATATGTGCTCACGATGGAGCGCACCGCCAGCGGGGAGACGCGCCTGTCGGGCATTACGGCCACGGCCAGCCTCGGCTCGCCGGCGCAGGCGGGAATCGCCTCGGCCAATGTGCGCCAGACAATCACGCTGCAGGGCACGGGGCTGAAGGCCGACGAGCAGGTGGTGTTCACCCGGCTTGACGAGAACGGCCAGGCCGGCAGTGTCACTGCCACGCCGACCCTGGTCGCCGAGGATGGCACAAGCCTGGCGGTGGTGGTGCCCGAAAGCGCGACCACCGGCATGGTGCGCCTGGCAAGCGAGCGTGGCGGCATGCTGCTGCAGGTGGTGCCGACGCTGGACACACTCTCGATGCTCGGCGCATCCACCTTCGCCGGCGGCGGCCTGACCCTGCGGGGCACGGGTTTCGCCGAAGGCATGAGCACGATCAGCTTCGGCACCAGGGTGGTAACGGATACGTCGCGGAGTGGCGGAACCGATATCGGGTCCTACTTCCTCGGCACGACGATCCCGAACAGCTCGGCCTACCTGACCGTGCCGGGCGACGTGCCCACCGGCCCGATCCGCATCACCACGCCCGGCGGCACCAGCAACGTGCTGGGCCAGGCCCTGTCGGCAATCACCACCACGGCTGAAAGCGGGACGCCAGCCGATGCGGGCAAGGCCTCGGCGAACCCGGGCCAGAGCATCACCCTCACCGGCATCGGCCTGTCGCAGTCCAGCACCGTGGTGTTCGAGACGGTCAGCTCCGACGGCACGCGCAGCCAGCGCACGGCCATGCCCTGGAGCGTGGACACGTCTGGCACCGCGATCGGCGTCGTCGTGCCGGCGGAGGCGGTCACCGGCACCGTGCGGCTGATCGGCGACAGCAAGGGCGCGTCCCTGTTCCTGCAGGTGGTGCCGAAGATCACCGCGGCCGACATGACATCGGTCGATTCCGATGGTGGCTTCGCCAGCGTGCGCCTGGCGGGCGCGGGCTTCGTGGAAGGCGGCGGCACCGAATACCGCTTCGGCACCGTGATCCGCACGGATTCGAGCGCCGGCAGCTACGGCGCCGATGTCTACAACAGCAATGCCACCGCCGACCTGCGGCTGCCGGTGAGTGCCGACACGTTCGGCGCCGTGACGGTCAAGACCGAAGGCGGCACCAGCGCGCCCTTCACCGTCGGGCTTGCGGGGCTGCAAGGCACCGCCCTGTCCGGCACGCCGGCGGATTCCAAACTCGCCTCGGCCAATGCCGGGCAGATCGTCACGCTCACCGGCACCGGGCTCGACACCTCCACCGCCGTGCTGTTCCGCTACACCGGCAGCTACAATGGCGAGACCGTTCACCGGCTGATCACCCCCATCGCGGCATCGCCGGACGGCAAGACCGCGATGCTGCAGGTGCCGAAGGACGCCAACGGTGCCTTCGCGCTGCAGATCCTGGGCGCCAGCGCCCAGCCGGTGCTGCAGATCGTGCCGACGATCCAGAGCTACGACGTGTCGAACCACCTCTACATCTACGGCTCGGGCTATGTTGAAGGCGCGCTCACGGCCACGTT
>JAIXTK010000181.1 GCA_027483995.1 Acetobacteraceae bacterium | reverse complement strand
GACGGGCTGGGCGATACCTCCACCCTGGCGGATCCCGCCGTGGTGACGGACCTGGTGCAGAACCGGGTGGGGTAGGGAAGCAAGCGGTTCTTTTTTGAAAAAAAGAACCAAAAAACTTTTGTCCGTTTGCGCCCGTCTCTCCCTGGAGAGGCGGGCGCAGTTCATGAAAGTCTTTTTGCTTCTTTTTCTTCAGAAAAAGAAGATTCTTTCTTTATGTCGCGGCCTCCCACACGGATGAGCCGGTTTTGGCACAACCCCGCTACGCGCGCGTGACACGAACCGTTAAATGAACCTGAACGCGGCCGCCTTCTTCGCCGCAACCGCCCATTTTTCACTCTTCGTTCCGGAACGCCCCGCCTCATGTCGAACTGGCTCAACGCCGCCGCCGTCACCACCGCGGCCCTGATCGCGACCGCCGCCCCCGCCGAAGCCCAGCTGCTCGGCGTCAAGGTCGAAGGCAGCTACATCCAGAACGCCAACCCCGGCCTCAACCTGTTCACCACGCTGAACACCAGCGCAGGCGGCTTCATGCCGCTCGGCATACAGACGGGAACAAGCGGCGTGGCCGGCAACTCGGTCGTCTTCGAGGGCGGCCCGATTGTCACCGTCAAGGACACCGTCCTGTTCAGCTTCGAGAGCGCCGCCAAGGGGCCTCCGCCGCTCTATTCCTACAACTACATCGAGTTCGTCTACAGCGGGGGTTTCGCCCAATCCGTCTCCATGATGTCCGTCGGCGTCGACTTCAACGACAACGGCTTCACCTTCGCAACGCAGTATCCGCCCGATGTGGAACAGACCCCGCTCGAGCCGTTCACCTTCGCCTTCACCTCTCAAACCCCAGGCGCCTTCAACGGCCTCACCCTGATCTCCGAAGAGAACTTCAACGCGAACCTGGCCTGGAGCCTCGTGGGCGACACCATCACCATCACCCCGAGGAACCTGGTGCCCGACGCGTTCCTGACGGCAACCTTCGCCTTCGTCGAGCAGCCGCCCGAAACCGCCACGCCGGAGCCGGCCACGATGGCCCTGTTCGCCACCGGCCTGCTCGGCCTCGCCCTGCACCGGTATCGCCGCCGCCAGGGCGAGCCGGCCTCGCCCGCCTGACCGGCCCGCCTTACGCCTCGCGATAGACCAGCAGCACCACGCCCACCAGCAGGAAGCACAGCGGCCACACCCACCCGGCGATGCGGTTGCCGGGCGGGTCCAGCCGCAGTTCCAGCCAGCGCGCCCAGGCACCGGCCAGCCCGGCCAGCGCCAGCGGGGTGTGGGTGATCTCGATCAGCAACTGCTCGCGCACATTGGCGATCGCGTGTGAATGCGTCAGCAGCGCGGTGGCCGCCACCGCCGTCAGGATCGGGAACACCTTCGGCTGCCAGCCTGAACTCTGCCGCGTGATCCGCACCCGCCATTCGAACAGCGCGAACACGACGAGAAGCAACACGATCAGGCGGTGCTGCAGCACCTCCACGTCGCGCAGGCTGTCCATCAGCGAGACGGCACCCAGCGGCCAGGCCTCGGGGTCGGAGCGGAAGAACAGGAACCCCGCCAGCCCCAGGAACACCAGCGGCCAGTGCCCGGCAATCCCCAGCCCGGCCCGGTGCAGCAGCGCCAGCAGCGCGATCGCCACCACGAAGATGCCGGCCCAGTGGTGGTTGTATTCCGACCAGGCGATATCGGCCGCGTTGCGCGGCGGCAGGATGCCGGAGCCCGGGTTGAAGGCCAGCTGCGGCTTGCGCCCGGCCTCGCGCGCTTCCGCGTCCAGCTTCGCCTGCAGCGCCGGCTGGGTCAGCTCCGCGTGGTCTGGCGATTCAAGCCGCGGCCATTGCGGCCAGTTGCGCTCGATGATCTCCTGCATCGTCACCCGGTCGTCGCGCAGATCCACCGCAGGCGGCACGGAGGTGATGGAGGAAGCGGCGAAGAAGATCGCGATCCCCACCCCCAGCTCCACTTCCGCGAAGCGCAGCAGCCGCGTGGGCGACTGGCCGCGGTCGCGCCTCAGCCGCCGGATCAGCCGGAAATTGCCCAGCCCCAGCAGCAGCAGGGCCCCGAACATCGCGGATTTGGCGGAGACCATCACGCCATAGGCGGTGCCGTACATCCCGTGCACATCGCCGATATAGGCCCACCACAGCGCCCCGGCCGAGCCCAGCAGGCAGGCCACGCCGATGATGGAAAGGGTGGAGAACCGCTCCCCCACCACCACCATCGCGCCGGGCACCTGCGCCCGCCGCAGTGCCAGCAGGAAGGCGGGAATCCCGCCGATCCACAGCGCCGCGCCGAACTGGTGGATGCCGGAGACCGCCAGCAGCGGCAGGCTGCCTTCCAGCCGCGCCGCCGCATGGGTGGAAAGCGTCGCCGTGGCCAGCACGCCCAGCACCACCGGCAGCACCAGCCACCATGGCGCCCGCCCGCCCATGCCGAACAGCAGCGCCGCCAGCACCAGCCCCAGCACCGTCCGCGCCATGCCCGCCAGCGCGAACTGTGCGCCCAGCGCATCCATCAGGCTCATCTGCAGCGTATCGGCCAGCAGCAGGGCGGGCAGCGCGACCGATGCCGCCTCCGCCGCCGCCATCGCCAGCGCCGCCCAGCCCGCCAGCCGTGCGACGCCATCGCTGATGCGCGCCCCGGTCGCCCCCAGCAGCCAGGCCTTCGGTTGCGCCAGCAGCACCAGGAACAGCGCGCCGCCCAGCGCAATCGCCTGCCCGGCCAGCGTTGCCCCGTGCAGCACGATGGAGAGATAGCCGAACAGATCGACGAGAAGTTCCACGTCAGCCGCCTGTCACGGTGAACGGCACGTCGCCGCGGGTGATGTGCCCATCCATCGCCAGCACCTGCCAGCGCACCGTGGCCGGCCCGCGCGCCAGCACGGCGCGCGCCGACAGCACCTCATCCGGCCCCGGCAGCAGCGCCAGCACGGTTTGGGTCTTGTCCGCCCCGATCAGCGTCAGGCGCGAGCGCAGCCGGTCCAGCCGCGCGTTGAAGCGGAAGGTCAGCACCCGCTCTCCTTCCGGCACCCGTGCCTCATGCGGCGGGTCGCTCTCCACCAGGATGGCGTGCGCGTGCGCGGGGCGGGGCAGGGCGGCAAGGCCGACAAGGCCAAGCCAGCGGCGGCGGGGCAAACGGATCACGATAAGCCGGGTCCTCGCTGAATGCGTGCGCGATCTACCGAAGCCGCCGCACCATGTCCAATTCCCCCCGTCTGGACCACCGCGCGCGAACGGTGTTCATTGGCCGCCCACCATCCCGGGGCCCCGATGCAGCCGCCCACTCGCCCGCCCGTGCCAACCCGTGCCGCCTTCCGCTGGTTCCACCGCATCGGCACCCGCTGGATGGACAACGACGTGTACGGCCATGTGAACAATGTGGTGTATTATTCCTGGATCGACACGGCGGTGAACCGCTTCCTGATCGACCATGGCTGCCTGGTGATCGGCCAGAGCCCCATCATCGGCATCGTTGCCGACACCGGCTGCCGCTTTCTGGCCCAGACCGCCTACCCCGACGACATCACCGTTGGCCTCGCCACCACCAAGCTCGGCCGTTCATCGGTTCGCTACGGTATCGGCATCTTCCGCAACGACGAGGATGCCGCCTCCGCCCACGCCCATTTCGTCCATGTCTATGTCGACCGCGCCACCATGCGGCCGGTACCGATCCCGGATGCGATCCGGGCGGAGCTGCAAAAAATCACCAACCTGGAGGAGACCTGACCCATGGATCTCGGAATTCGCGGCCGCAAGGCCATTGTCTGTGCCGCCAGCAAGGGCCTCGGCCGGGCCTGCGCCATCTCGCTCGCCCGTGAAGGCGTCGATCTCGTCATCACCGCCCGCGGCGCCGAGGCGCTGGAGGCCACCGCCGCCGAGATCCGCAGCAAGTATCAGGTGAATGTCATCACCGTGGTCGGCGACATCAGCACCGACCAGGGCCGTGCCGACGCGCTCGGCGCCTGCCCCAACCCCGATATCCTGGTGAACAACGCCGGCGGCCCGCCCCCCGGCGATTTCCGCAACTGGGCGCGCGAGGACTGGATCAAGGCCATCGACGCCAACATGCTCACCCCGATCTTCCTCATCAAGGCGGTGGTGGACGGCATGGCGGAGCGCAAGTTCGGCCGCATCGTGAACATCACCTCCGCCTCGGTGAAGTCGCCGATCCCGCATCTGGGCCTCAGCAACGGCGCCCGCGCCGGCCTCACCGGCTTCGTCGCCGGCCTGGCGCGGCAGATGTGCAAGCACAACGTGACCATCAACGGCCTGCTGCCCGGCCCGTTCAACACGGACCGCATCCGCGGCACCACCAAGGCCGTGGCCGAAAAGACCGGCCGCAGCTTCGAGGACGCGATGGCCGATGTGGGCAAGAGCAACCCCACGGGCCGCATCGGCGACCCCGCCGAGTTCGGCGATGCCTGCGCCTTCCTGTGCAGCGCCAGCGCCGGGTTCATTGTGGGGCAGAACCTTGTGATGGATGGCGGGTCGTTCAACTCGTCCATGGGGTAAGGAAGCAAGCGGTTCTTTTTTGAAAAAAAGAACCAAAAAACTTTCATTCGTTTGCGGATCGCCCTAGGGCGGGCGCAAACGAATGAAGTCTTTTTTGCTTCTTTTTTCTTCAGAAAAAAGAAGACCCTTTCTTGGAGACGCGCATGGCCGACATCGCCTTCCGCTCCGCCAAGCACCTCGCCGCCCAGATCCGCAAGCGCAAGCTCGGCTGCGTGGAGGCGTTCGATCACTTCGCCGCCCGCATCGAGCGCCTCGACGCCAGCCTCAACGCCGTGGTGGTCCGTGATTTCGAGGCCGCCCGCCGCCGGGCGAAAACGCTCGACCGCATGAAGGACCCGATCGGCCCGCTGCACGGCGTGCCAATGACGGTGAAGGAAAGCTTCGATGTCGCCGGGCTGCCCACCAGCTGGGGCGTGGAGGCGCTGCGCCGCATTCCCACCGCCGATGCCCTGGCGGTGGAACGCCTGCGCCATGCCGGCGCGGTGGTGATGGGCAAGACCAACGTGCCGCCGATGCTGGAGGATTGGCAGGCGGCCAACCCGATCCATGGCACCACCAACAACCCGTGGGACCTGTCTCGCTCCCCGGGCGGTTCCTCCGGCGGCGCGGCCGCGGCGCTGGCCGCGGGGCTGACGGGGCTGGAGCTGGGCAGCGACATTGGTGGCTCCATCCGCCAGCCCGCCCATGCCTGCGGCGTGTTCGGCCACAAGCCCAGCCACGCCCTGCTGCCGCTCTACGGCCATGCCCCGGTGGCGGATGGCCAGGGCCAGGTGGACATTGCCTGCATCGGCCCGATGGCCCGCAGCGCCGGGGATCTCGCCCTGGCACTCGATATCCTGGCCGGCCCCGATGCGCTGGACAGCATCACCGCCGCTCCGCTGCCCCGCGGCCCCAAATCCCCCAAGGGCCTGCGCGTGGCCATCTGGGCGGACGACGACGCCACCCGTACCGACCCCGAGATCACCCGCGCCGTGCTCGCAGCCGGCGCCGCGCTGGCCAAGGCAGGGGCGGTGGTCAGCACCACCGCCCGCCCCGCCATCGATCCGGCGGAAGCCTTTCGCCTCTATCTCCGCCTGCTCGGCGCCGTCTCCTTCAGCCGCCTCCCGCCCGAGGAGGAAGCGCGCATGGCCGAGCACGTCGCCGCGCTGAAGCCGGATGACCGCTCCGCCGGTGCGGAGATGCTGCGCGCCGTCGGCCTCTCCCACGGTGACTGGCTGACGCTGAACGACCGCCGCACCCGCATGCGCCGCCTCTGGGGCGCGTTCTTCCGCGCGTGGGACGTGCTGATCTGCCCCAGCTTCGCCGTGCCCGCCCAGCCGCACATGCCGGGGCTGGAGCCGTGGGAGAAATTCACCGAGATCGCCGGCGTGCGCACGCCGTGGGACGAATTGCTGTTCTGGCCCGGCGTCATCGGCGCCATGCTGCTGCCCGCCACCGCCGCCCCGATCGGCCGCACCGGAACGGGCCTGCCGATCGGCTGCCAGATCGTGGGGCCCATGCACGCCGACCGCCGCACCATCGCGGTGGCCGGGATGCTGGAGGATCTGCTGGGCGGGTTCAGGGCGCCGAAGGGGTGGGCTTAGCTCATCGATCCTGCGCGCTGTGCCACACGCGCAGGATGCGAACGATCTCGTCTTCGACCCGGTAGACAATGATGTAGGGCCGAACGGCCACGAGTTCCCGGGTATTAGGCACGACTCCCGACCTGCCACGCCTCGGAAACAGGTCCAGGCTGTCACCTGCGACAATCAGCTCACGCGCGATTCGGGGTGCCGCAACGGGGTTCTCGTCGGCGATGTGGGCCACGATGCGTGCGACATCAGCCAGCGCCACCGTGCGCCAGACGACACTCACTCCGGCTCAGGTGGCGGTGCGTTGAGCTCGCCAGCCGCGATGCGAAGCAGCCAAGCGCGTACTGCCTCATGCGGAACTTCACGGGGATCGGCGAGCGCCTCCGCCACAGCTGCGCGCAGCGCCTCAGCCTCGGCTGCGTCCTCGTCGGACAGGAATGGGGCTTGGCTCATGAGCGCAGTATACCGCAAGGGTCTCGCTGTTGCATCACGAAGCATTGGTGCGGGCGGCGGGACTCGAACCCACACTCCCTGACGGGAAGCAGATTTTAAGTCTGCTGCGGCTACCATTTCGCCACGCCCGCACGCAGGCTGTTTTCCGACACAAGCGCGGGCGGTGCAATCCTGTTACGCGGCGAGTTCCGCCTTCAGCGCTGCGGCGAAGGCGGCCACGTCGCCTTCGTGGTTGTACACGTGCGGGCTGACGCGCATCACGCCCAGCCGGTCCGCCACATGCACGCCGCGCCCGGCCAGCCGGTCCAGCATCCCCGCCGGTAGCCCGCCGGCCAGGCGCAGGCCCAGGATATGCGGTGCCCGCCGTTCACGCGGCAGCATGGAGATGCCGGGCAGGTCGCCCACCGCCTCGGCCAGCGCATCGGTCAGGCCGCGCAGCCGGGCGGCCACTGCCGGGCGCTCCCATTGCAGCACCTGTTCCAGCCCCACGGCGGCCATCGGCAGGCCGACGGGATCGTTGCGCTCGCCACGGTCGAAGCGGCGGGCGGTGGGGATGTAGCTGTTGGAACCCGCCTGCCGCGCCGGGCCGTGATTCTCCAGCGGCACGCCGTCCTGATGCTCCGGCGCCACATACAGGAACGCCACGGAATACGGCCCCAGCACCCATTTATAGGTGGGGAAGGCCAGGAAATCGGGCTTCAGCACTTCGAGGTCGAGATCGAGCACGCCCGCCGTCTGCGTTGCGTCGATCACGATCCGCGCGCCCTGGCGGTGCAGCGCAGGCGCGATCCGCGCGAGGTCGATCAGGGCCCCGTCGCTCCAGTGCAGCGGCGTCAGTGCCGCCAGGCCCACGGGCGGGGCGCCGGGGCGTTCGATCGCTTCCAGAAGGGCGGACGTCCAATCGGCATCGGCGGGACGCTGCACCACCTCCACCGTGGCCCCCGCCGCCGCGGCCAACTCGGGCCAGACCAGCGCGAGGGAGGGGAACTCGCCGTCGATCATCAGCACGCGGGAGCCACGCGCGATCTTCAGGTTCTTCGCGGCCGTGGCGATGCCGTAGCTGACGGCGCCTGTAATGGCGACGTTGTCCACGGCAGTGCCCAGCAGCGAGGCCGCCGCGGACCGGGCGCGCTCCGAGATCGCCGTGCCGTGGGTGGCGCCCATGTGCCAGGGGAAGCTCTTGGTGGTGACGCCAAGCTGGCCGGCCTCGCGGACGGCGCGCGGCAGCGGCACGTAGGCGGCGGCGTTGAGGTAGGCGACCTCGTCCGGGATCTCGAACAGGTGGCGCTGGCTCGGGAGCGGTTGGGTCACTTGGAGTTCTTCCCCCCAAGCGCCGCGTGCGGCGCGTTCCGGCCAAGACTCTCGGGGTTCACCACGTAGCCGGGGTCCAGCTTGCCGTCGAAGTAATCGAGGATATTGGCCACTGCCCGGCGGGACATCTTGGCGTAGCATTCCAGCGGGGCGGCGGCGTTGTGCGGGGCGAGCACCACGTTGGGCAGCTTGAAGAGCGGGTTGTCGGGGTTCGGCGGCTCCTGCACCAGCACATCCACCCCGGCGGCCTCGATGGTGCCGCGGGCGAGCGCCTCTGCCAGCGCCGGCTCGTCCACCAGCCCGCCGCGGGCGGTGTTGATCAGCCAGGCGGTGGGCTTCATCTGCTTGAGGAAGCTGGCATCCACCATCTTGCGGGTTTCGTCGGAGAGCGGGCAGTGCAGGCTGATCACGTCGGCTTCGGGCACGGCGGCCATCAGGTCCGGCGCCGGGATATGGCCGTCGGCGGCGATGCGCGGGGTGGGGAAGGCGGGGTCGTGCACCATCACCTTCATGCCGAACGCCGTGCACAGCTTGGCCACCCGTGTGCCGATGCGGCCGTAGCCGACGATCAGGATGGTGCGCTCCGACAGCTCATGCATGCGCCGCCCGGTCTGGATCATCCAGGTGCCCGCCCGCACGGAGGCATCGTATTCCGTGGTGCGGCGGGCGACGGCGAGCATCAGCATCATGGCGTGCTCGGCCACAGACAGGTCGTTGGCGCCGTTCACCACGCCTACGGTTACGCCGCGGCGGGTGCATTCCGGGATATCGAGCGTATCGAACCCCACGCCGAAGCGGCTGACCATGCGCAGCTTCGGCGCCTGGGAGAGAAGATCGAGCTGCACCTTTTCCAGCCCGACCATGATGGCATCGGCATCGCCCACGCTGGCCGCCAGTTCCTTTGTCATCGGCGGGCCACGGAACTCGGTGGAGAGCAGCTGCACCTCGATATCCGGGCGGGCGGCGAGCATCTCCATCGCGGTGGGATGCAGCGCGCGGCAGAAAACAACTTTGGGCATGGGCGTTTCCGGCTGTTCTGGGTTGCGGGGGCGATGCTTGCACCATCCCGGGGCCGCCGCTAGTGTCCGCACCCATGCACAAGGCTGCTCCCTTTGCCGATCTGAGCGTGCGCGCATCCGCGCAGCCGTCGGCGTGCCTTGGCCTTCTCCTTCTTCTTCGACTTAGCCGCCCCTGGGCGTGACGCCGCGCGAGTGCGGCATCGCTCAGGGGAAGCCCTGAGGCCGGCTGCGCGCCTGCGCGGTCATCAGCGCCAAGCGGCGCGACAAGGTTGAACGAGGAAGTGCCCACATGAGCATCACCCATCCCAGCTTCGGCAAGCTGGACGACGACCGCATCATCATCTTCGACACCACGCTGCGCGATGGCGAGCAGAGCCCCGGCTTCTCCATGAACCTCAAGGAGAAGCTGCGGATGGCCGAGGCGCTGGCCGAGTTGGGTGTGGACGTGATGGAAGCCGGCTTCGCCATCGCCTCCGTCGGCGATTTCGAGAGCGTGAAGGCCATCGCCGAAACCGTCGGCCGCCGGCCGGATGGCCCGGTGATCGCGAGCCTGGGCCGCCATGCCCGCGCCGACATCCTGCGTTCCGCCGAGGCGCTGAAGCCTGCTGCCCGGCCGCGCATTCATATCGTGATCGCCACCTCTGACCTGCACATGGAGCACAAGCTGCGCATGACGCGCGAGGAGGTGCTGGAGAGCATCACCACCCACGTGACCCTGGCGCGCCAGCACACCGACGACGTGGAGTGGTCTGCCGAGGATGGCAGCCGCAGCGATGACGACTTCCTGTGCCGCGCGGTGGAAGCCGCGATCCGCGCCGGGGCGACCACCATCAACATTCCGGATACCGTCGGCTACGCCATGCCGGCGGATATCGCCCGCATGTTCACCATGCTGCGCAACCGGGTGCCGGGCGCGGAGAAGGTGATCTTCTCTGCCCACAACCACAACGACCTCGGCATGGCGGTGGCCAACACGATTGCAGCCCTGCAGGCCGGGGTGCGCCAGGTGGAGTGCACCATCAACGGCATCGGCGAGCGGGCGGGCAATGCCGCGCTGGAAGAGATCGCGATGGCGATGCGCACAAGGCCGGACATCGTGAGCGCCAGGCCGCGCATCGTGACCGAGAAGATCCTCAAGACCTCCAAGCTGCTGTCCACCATCACCGGGTTCGACGTGCAGCCGAACAAGGCGATCGTGGGCCGCAATGCCTTCGCGCATGAATCCGGCATCCACCAGGACGGCGTGCTGAAGCATGCCGGCACCTATGAGATCATGACCCCGCAATCGATCGGCTGGGCGCGGTCCAGCCTGGTGCTGGGCAAGCATTCCGGCCGGGCCGCCTTCCGCGACAAGCTGAAGACGCTGGGTTACGGCGACGTGGGCGACAACCAGCTGAACGATGCGTTCCGCCGGTTCAAGGACCTGGCCGACCGCAAGAAGGTGGTGTTCGACGACGATATCGCGGCGCTGGTTGACGAAGAGGTTCTTCGCGGCAACGACCGGGTGAAGTTCGTGTCGCTCGACCTGCGCGCGGGTTCCAAGGCGCCGCCCAAGGCAGAGCTGGAGCTGGAGATCGACGGCGAGGTGAAGCTGGCGACCTCCACCGGCGATGGGCCGGTGGATGCCTGCTTCAAGGCGATCGGCGAGCTGTTCCCGCACGATGCCACGCTGACGCTGTACTCCGTGGGCGCCGTGACCGAGGGCACCGACGCCCAGGCCAAGGTGACGGTGCGGCTGGAGGAGAACGGCAAGATGGTGGACGGCCAGGGGGCCGACACGGACACCATCGTGGCGTCCGTGCGGGCCTATGTGCATGCGCTGAACAAGCTGCTGGTGAAGCGCGAGCGGACGGAGCCGGCGGCCATTCCGGCTTAAGCAAGCGGTTCTTTTTTGAAAAAAAGAACCAAAAAACTTTTATGAATTTGCGCCCGGTTTCCCAGGGGAACCGGGCGCAAAGTGTGAAAAGTCTTTTTGCTTCTT
>JAIXTK010000152.1 GCA_027483995.1 Acetobacteraceae bacterium | reverse complement strand
GCACGGGGTCGAAGGGCAGGGTGGCATACATGCTCACGTTCACCACGATGGCCGCATCGCCGGACATCAGCAGCGTGTAGCCGTCCGGCGCGGATTTCGCCGCCCGCGCCACGCCGATATTCCCCGCGGCGCCGGCCGCGTTCTCCACCACCACCGGCTGCCCCCACGCCTTTCCCAGCCGTTCGCCCAGCAGCCGCGCCATGGCGTCGGCCCCGGAGCCGGCGGCGAAGGGCACAACCAGTTTCACCGGGCGCTCCGGCCAGGCCGTCTGCGCAAGGGCGCCGGGCGTGCCCAGGGCCATCACCAGTCCGGCAATCAGCGTCAGCACACGAATCTTCATCGCCCACCCCCTGTCTCTGAAAGGTGCAGTTCCCGGGCCGGCTATCCCATGAATGATCCCGGCAACGCCTGCAGGGCAATTAAGCACGAAATCGCAACAAAGATATCTGAATTTTCCGCGACTCCACCAGGCAGCTGTTCAGGCTGGCGCGTGACCGGTCGCCAGGGCCCACGCCAGAAACACGGCGTCGGTCAGCGTCCTCCTCTTCATCTCGGCAATGAAAACCTCGCGGGCCCTACCCAGGCCGCTTCGCCAACGCCAGCCCCAGCCCCAACGCCACCATCGCCGCCCCGGAAGCCTCCCGCAGCCGCCGCACCAGCCCCGGCCGCGTCCCGGCCCCGTCGCGCAGCCGCCCGGCCAGGAACGCCACCACCACGTCGGCTGCGGTGTTCAGCGCCACCGAAACCACGCCGAGCAGCACGAACTGCGCGGCCACGTTCCCCGCGGGGTCCACGAATTGCGGCAGGAACGCCAGGAAGAACGCCGCCGTCTTCGGGTTCAGCGCCTCCACCAGCACCCCCTCGCGGAACGCTCGCCGAACCCCCATTGCCGGGACGCTGGCATCCAGCACCAAGGCCTCCCGCCGCGCCGCCAGCACCGTCCGCACCCCCATCCACACCAAATACCCGGCCCCCGCCAGCTTCAGCAGGGTGAACAGCTCGGCACTCGCCAGCACCACGGCGGAAACCCCCAGCGCGCCCGCCGCCACATGCACCAGCCCGCCCAGCCCGGTCCCGAAGCTGGAGGCCAGCCCCTCCGCCCGCCCTCCGGCCAGCGTCCGCGCCGCCACATAGAAAATCCCCGGCCCCGGCGTTGCCGCCAGCACAATGGCCGCGGCCAGGAACAGCGCGAACTGGGTTGGATCGATCATGGCTCGCAGTCTCCGCAACTATGGGGCAGGGCGCCTGACTGCGTTCTAAAGTGTACGATAAGATAAAGGAAAAAACTTACCGCACCCGCCAGCGCTGCCGCCGCAGGATCGCCGCCCGCACCGCCAGTTGCACGCCGGTCGCCACCAGCGACAGCACCATCAGCACCACCGCGAACGCCGCCGCCTGCCCGAACCGGCTCCCTTCCACCAGGTTCACCACCGCGATCGCCGCCACCCGCGTCTGCGCATTGAACAGGAAGATCAGCGCCGACACCGTCGTCATGGCGTTCACGAAGAAATAGCCGAACATCTCCACCAGCACCGGTGCCAGGTACGGCAGGTACACGCGCCGCCCCACACTCGCCGGCCCCGCCCGCAGCGCCTGCGCCGCCAGGTCGATCTCCCGGTCCAGCCGCATCAGCCCGCCCACCGCCATCAGGTGCGGCACGGTGTAGAAATGCGCCACCGTGCACACCACCAGCAGCGCCATCGTCCCCTGCAGCCCATGCAGCGGGTTTACCGGGTTGTTGAAGAAGAAGACGTAGCCCAGCCCCAGCACCAGCCCGGGCACCGCCACCGGCAGCATCGCCACCGCCTGGATCGCCCCATGCGCCCAGCCCGCCCCCACTTTGCGCGCCACCAGCCAGCCGGTCAGCGCCGCCATCGCCGTCCCCACCGCCGCCGTCCCCGCCGCCAGCACCACGCTGTTCGCCACCGCACGGAACTCGTCCGCATCCTCCAGCAGCCGCGCATAATTGTGCAGCCCAAGCGTCAGGTTGTAGGGCCAGAACCGCACCAGCGAACCCCAGGCCGCCATCCCGATCACGCCCAGGATCGCCGCGGCAACCGCCGCGCAGAACAGGAACAGCGCCGCGTCCCGCACCGGCATTCGCACGGCGGCGATCGGCACGCTGCGCCCCGAAAAGCTCGCCCGCTGCGTCCGCCGCGCCAGCGCGTCGATCCCATAGGCCAGCACCGCCGGCACCAGCAGCAGAACCCCCACCACCGCGCCGAGTTCGAAGTCGAACCGCCCGATCACCAGCTTGTAGATGTCGGTGGCCAACACGTTGGTCGATCCGCCCACCACGGTCGGCACGCCGAAATCGGTGAACACCAGCACGAACACCACGCTGGTGCCACTCACTAGCGCATAGCGGCTCGAAGGCAGGGTCACCGTCATGAACCGCCGCCACGGCCCCGCCCGCAACGCCTGCGCCGCCTCGTACAGCCGCCCATCCCCGGCCGCCAGGCCCGCGGCCAGCAGCAGCACCGCATGCGGCAGCGCATGGAACACGCTCGCCAGCACGATCCCCACCGGGCCATACAGCTCCGCCCCCATCAGCCAGGACCGCAGCGCCCCCTGCTGGCCGAACAGGTAGATCATGCCGAACGCCGGCAGCAGCGACGGCGCCAGCAGCGGCAGCATCGCCGCCAGCCGGAACGCGAACCGCCCCGGCATGGCCGAGCGCGCCAGCGCATAGGCATAGGGATAGGCCAGCACGATGGTGATCAGCGTCGCCGTCGCGGAAAGCCACACGGAGTTCCACGCCGCCACCGCCAGGCCCGGCTCGGTGGCATAGCGCACGAAATTGGCCATCCCCGCGAAGCTGCCGTTGCGGTCCAGGAACGCCCGCCCCAGCAACGCTGCCAGCGGCAGCACCGTGCCCGCCGCCAGCACCAGCAGCAAAAGCCCGGGCAGCGCGTGGCCGAGCACTCGCCCCCCACCCCAGGCAAACCTAACCATGCCCGGGCAACACCATCAGCTGTGCCGCCGGCAGCGCCACCGTCATCGCCTCGCCCACCGCCGGGATGCGCCCCAGCCGCGCGAACGGCACATCCGCCAGCACCCGCAGCCCTTCGCCCTCCAGCGCCAGCCGCACCGCATCGCCCAGGAACGAAGCCGAGGCCACCTGCAAGGAAAGCCGGTTCTCCCGCCCCTCCGCCTCGCCCCCCACCACCACCGAGGCCGGCCGGATGCACAGCCAGGGCTCGGCCGGCAGCGCCGCCGGCGCATCGGCCAGCACCAGCCGCGCCCCGGAGATCCGCGCCGCCGATCCCTCCAGCGCCACCAGCTTCCAGGCGTTCAGCTCGCCCAGGAAGCGCCCCACGAACAATGAGTCGGGCCGCGTGTACAGCGCGCTCGGTGACCCCACCTGCTCGATCCGCCCGGCATTCATCACCACGATCCGGTCCGCCACCGACAGCGCCTCTGCCTGGTCGTGCGTCACCATCAGCGTCGTCACCCCCAGCCGCCGCTGCAGCCCGCGCAACTCGTCGCGCAGATGCGCCCGCACATTGGCGTCCAGCGCCGAAAGCGGCTCGTCCAGCAGCAGCAGCCCCGGCTGCAGCGCCAGCGCCCGGGCCAGCGCCACGCGCTGCTGCTGCCCGCCGGAAAGCTGGCTGGGGTACTTCCGCGCATGGTCCGAAAGCCCCACCAGCGCCAGCAGCTCCGCCACCCGCGCCGCGCGTTCCGCCCGCGCCATGCCAACCGATTCCAGCCCGAACACCACATTCCCCGCCACGTCGCGGTTGGGGAACAGCGCATAGGACTGGAACACGATCCCGAAATCCCGCCGCTCCGGCGGCAGCGCGGTGATGTCCGCCCCCGCCTGGCGGATCGCCCCGGAATCGGCCCGCTCGAACCCCGCGATCAGCCGCAGCAGCGTCGTCTTGCCGCAACCGGAGGGCCCGAGGATGCAGACGAACTCGCCGCCCGCCACCTCGAAGCCCACGTCGCGCACAACCTGGGCGGCGCCGTAGCGCTTGCCCAGGCCCTGCACCGACAGGTAGGGGGCCGGGCCCCCTGTGCTGTCCGGCATGGTCAGTTCCGCGGCGGCACCTTGGTGCCATAGCGGCGCTGCCACTCCGCCATCACCGCCTCGCGGCTGGCAGCGAGCTTGCCGAAATCCATCTTCAGCAGCTTCTCGCGCTCATTGGCCGGATAGTTCTTCGGCAGCGACTGGATGTCGTCATAGGCGGTGATCGGCAGGAACTTCGCCGAGATTTCCGCCGCCTCGCGCGAGGAGATCCAGTCCGCCATCACCTTGGCATCGGCCAGGTTGCGCGCGCCCTTGATGATCGCCAGCGCCTCGATCTCCCAGCCCAGCCCTTCGCTCGGCAGGATGATGCTGATCGGCGCACCCTCGTTGATCAGCTTCACGCCCGGCGCGGCATAGGAAATGCCGATCAGCGATTCGCCAGTGGCCGCCTGGCGGCACGGGGCGGAGCCGGAATGGCCGTAGCGCGCCACGTTCTCATGCAGACGGTCCATGTAGGACCAGCCGGCCTGCTCGCCGAACGCCGTCAGCCAGCCATTCACCGCCAGCAGCGCGGTGCCGGAGGACAGCGGGCTCGGCATGGTGATCTGGCCGCGATAGATCGGCTTGGTCAGGTCTTCCCAGGTCACCGGCGCCGGGATGTTCTTCTTGGCCGCTTCGGCGGTGTTGAAGCACACGGACGCTGCCCAGGCATCGATGCCCACCCACACCGGCTCCGCGCGACCGTCGCGCATCATCGGGCTCACCTTGTCGAAATGCGCCGGCTTGTACGGCAGCAGCAGCCCGCGCGCATCGGCGGCCATCAGCGCGGAGACTGCGTTGCCCATGATCACGTCGCCCTGCGGGGAGGCCGCCTCGGCGATCACGCGCGCGATGATCGGCGCGGTGGAGCCCAGGATCGCGTTCACCTTCACCTGCGGGTGCTTCGCCTCGAAGCCACGGATCAGCGCCTTGGCCTGGTCCTCATCCAGCGAGGAATACACGGTGAGCGTGCGCTGCTGCGCCTGCGCGGCGCCGGCCAGCAGCGGCACGACGGTGGCAACGGCCAGCGCAACGGCGCGGCCCAGTATCTTGAACGACATGGCGTGTTCCCCCTGCAACAGTGAGCCCGGTGTCTACGGACTGACCGTTGCGCCGCGATGACGCCACGATGAAGAACCAATGACGCCTCGCTCGGCCCTTGCGCCGGCCCGTGAGGCCGGCTAGGTTTTTCAAATGTACAACCCCGCCACATCGCCGATCTCGCGATTTTGGTACCGCTGGTATTACACCCCGGCGGTCTAGGTCTGCGCATACAACGCACCACCAAAGCCGCCACACCCTGGCGGCTTTTGCGTTTCTACCCCCCGACCAAATCTCCCCCGCCAGGGCAAAGCGGCTCCCACCACAGGAGCAACGCATGTCCGACGATTTCGACGTCCTGACCGGCCCGCCCACCCCGCCGCAGCCGAACCGAGGGGTGCAACATGTCCACCCGTAATCTCCCGGCCGCCCCGTCCCCGGCGGCCGACTGGTTCCCCGCCTCCTGGCGCGCCCACCCGGCGCAGCAGATGCCCACCTACCCCAACGCCGAGGCCCTCGCCGCGGCCGAGGCCAGGCTGCGTACCTCCCCCCCGCTGGTCTTCGCCGGCGAGGCCCGCACCCTCACCACCGCGCTGGGCCGCGTCGCCGAAGGAAAAGCCTTCCTCCTGCAAGGCGGTGACTGTGCGGAATCCTTCACCGAATTCCATGCCAACCTGATCCGCGACACCTTCCGCACCATCCTGCAGATGGCCGTGGTGATGACCTACGGCGCCGGCATGCCGGTGGTGAAGGTGGGCCGCATGGCCGGCCAGTTCGCCAAGCCGCGCAGCAGCGACACCGAAACGATCGGGGCCGAAACACTCGCCAGCTACCGCGGCGACATCATCAACGGCCCCGACTTCACCGCCGCCGACCGCACGCCGGATCCCGCCCGCATGCGGGAGGCCTACCACCAATCCGCCGTCACCCTGAACCTGCTGCGCGCCTTCGCCCAGGGCGGCTTCGCCGACCTGCGCCGCGTTCATCAGTGGAACCGCGATTTCGTCGCCAACTCCCCGCTCGGCCCGCGCTACGAAGACATCGCGCGGCGCATCGACGAAAGCCTCGCCTTCATGGCCGCCTGCGGCCTCGGCGGCCAACCGCAGCTGATGGAAACCGATTTCTGGACCAGCCACGAGGCCCTCCTCCTGCCCTACGAGGAAGCCCTCACCCGCACCGACAGCCTCACCGGCGGCGCCTATGCCTGCTCCGCCCACATGCTCTGGATCGGCGAACGCACCCGCCAGCCCAATGGCGCCCACGTGGAATTCCTCCGCGGCGTCGGCAACCCCATCGGCCTCAAGGTCGGCCCGGGCATGACCCGCGACGACCTGCTCGCCCTCTGCACCTCGCTCAACCCCAACAACACCCCGGGCCGCCTCACCCTCATCACCCGCATGGGCGCGGAAAAACTGGCCACCAACCTCCCGCCCCTGCTCCGCATCGCCAAGGCCGAAGG
>JAIXTK010000074.1 GCA_027483995.1 Acetobacteraceae bacterium | reverse complement strand
CTGGTGCCTGGCGCATCACAGGGAGAGCTTTCTCTACGAGCGCTTCGACGAGATCTGCGAGATCATGCGCGCCTATGACGTCTCCTTCAGCCTCGGCGACGGCCTGCGCCCCGGCAGCAACGCCGATGCCAACGACGCCGCGCAGTTCGCCGAACTCGAAACGCTGGGCGAACTCACCAAGATCGCCTGGGCGAAGGGCTGCCAGGTGATGATCGAGGGCCCCGGCCACGTGCCGATGCACAAGATCAAGATCAACATGGAAAAGCAGCTGCGTGAATGCGGCGAAGCCCCGTTCTACACCCTCGGGCCGCTCACGACGGATATCGCGCCGGGCTACGACCACATCACCTCGGCCATCGGGGCGGCCATGATCGGCTGGTTCGGCACCGCCATGCTCTGCTACGTCACGCCCAAGGAGCATCTCGGCCTGCCGAACCGCGACGATGTGAAGACCGGCGTGATTACCTACCGCATCGCCGCCCACGCCGCCGATCTCGCCAAGGGCCACCCCGCCGCCCGCCTGCGCGACGACGCGATCAGCCGCGCCCGCTTCGAGTTCCGCTGGGAGGACCAGTTCAACCTGGGCCTCGATCCCGACACGGCACGGCAGTTCCACGACGAGACGCTGCCGAAGGAGGCCCACAAGGTGGCGCATTTCTGCTCCATGTGCGGGCCCAAATTCTGCAGCATGAAGATCAGCCACGACATCCGCGCGGATACCGAGCGGATGGCGGGGATGGAGGCGAAGAAGACAGAGTTCCAGGCCGCCGGGAGCCAGATCTACCTTCCGACAGGGGAGTGAAGGAAGCGGTTCTTTTTTGAAAAAAAGAACCAAAAAACTTTTATTCGTTTGCGCCCGGTCCCTCCGCGCGCAAACGAATAAAGTCTTTTTTGCTTCTTTTTTCTTCAGAAAAAAGAAGACTCTTTCTAGCTTCCGATCACCCCGCCGCCCTTCTTCACCACCGCGATCACCGAGGGGCGCGGCGGCATGGCGTCCTTGAAGTCCGGCCAGCGGGTGGACGGCTTCTCGAAGGTGGAGCCGGGGTCTTCGCCCGGGTGCTGGATGGCCAGGAACATGGTCTGGTCGTCCGGCGTCAGCAGCGGGCCGCACACTTCGGCGCCGGTGGGGGCCTGGAAGAACAGCTTGGTCAGCGCCCTGCCGGTGCCAGACACGTCGGCGGTATAGACGCCGTCGGCCACGCCGGCGGCGGTCGGCGCGCCGTCGGTGGCGATGTACATCCGCCCCTTGCTGTCGAACGCCACGTTGTCCGGGCACGACAACCAGCCTTCCGACGACGTCGCCCGATGGTAGATCGAGCCGGCGTCCATGCCCGGCTTGCCGGCGGCCAGGAAGATGCCCCAGGTGCCTTCCAGCGCCGCGTGGTCGTTGCCCGCGTTGGTGATCTCGATGATGTGGCCGTGCGCGTTGCGCGCGCGCGGGTTGGCGCGGTCCACCTGCTGGGCGGTGCGGTTGGTGTTGTTGGTCAGGATCACATAGACGCGGCCGTTGACCGGGTTGGCCTCCACGTCCTCCGGCCGATCCATCGGCGTCGCCTTCAGCAGGTCGGCGGCCTTGCGGGTGAAGATCGCGATGTCGGCCTGGTTCTTGAAACCGTTGGCTTCGGTCAGCGGCCCCTCACCATGCACCAGCGGCATCCACACCAGCTTGCCGTCCTCGGCGAAGCGGGCGACGTAGAGGGTGCCGGCGTCCAGCAGGTCGCGGTTGGCGGCACGGTCGGTCGGGTTCCAGGCCCGCGCGGTGACGAACTTGTAGACATAGTCGAAGCGCTCGTCGTCGCCCATGTAGATCACCACGCGGCCGTCGCGCGCCACGGCGTGGTGGCAGCCCTCATGCTTGAAGCGGCCGAGCGCGGTGCGCTTCACCGGCACGGAGGTGGGGTCGTACGGGTCGAACTCGACGATCCAGCCGAAGCGGTGCGGCTCGTTCGGCTCCTTGTCCATGTCGAACCGGTCGATGAACTTCGACCAGCCATAGACCGAGGCCGGCCCGATACCGTAGCGCTTGTACATTTCGGCATGCGGCGACTTGGTGGTGTCGCCGCTGAAATACATGTTGAAATTCTCCTCGGCGGTCAGCACCGTGCCCCAGGGCGTGTTGCCGCCGGCGCAGTTGTTGATGGTGCCGAGAACGGCACGGCCGGTGGCGTCCGCGCTGGTCTTCAGCAGGTCGTGCCCGGCGGCAGGCCCGCTCACCGTCATCGGCGTGCCCAGGTGCAGGCGCCGGCCGAGCTTGCTGTCGGCCACCACCGCCCACTGGCCGGCGGTCTTGCGGATCTCCACCACCGCCACGCCGTGCGCGGCCATCTCGATCTCGACCTGCGCCTTGGTGGAGCGCATCGCCGCGCCGCGGCCCTCGCCGATGCCGGCGAACATCAGGTTGGTGTTGGTGTATTCCTGGTTCACCACCAGCAGCCCGTGCTCGGAATTGTTCGAGCCCTGCGGCAGCGGCTTGTAGTCGGTGTAGTCGCAGTTGTAGCCGAACTGCATCGCCTGGGCGGCGGCGGTCTGGTTGTTCACGTCGAACGCCGGCGCGCCGGCCATGATCGGGTCGCCCCAGCGCACCAGCACCTGCACCTCGTAGCCCTCCGGCACGTGATGGGTGCCGTCGTAGGTGTGGCTGATCTCCTTGAAGGTGAAGCTCGACGGCCCGGCCGCCTCGGCCTCGCCTGCCGCCACGCCGCTCAGCGCGGTTGCCGCGCCGACGGCGAACAGCCCGCGCATCGCGTCGCGGCGGGAGAAGCGGCGCTCGATGATCTCGCCGATCGAGGGCTCGGTGGAGGGGTTGGAGCCGATATGCTCCCCGGCATCGATCTTGTGGGCATCTTCCAGCGGGATCCTGGGGTCGGTCATCTGCGGAGGCTCCTGGCTCGGCGTTGTCGGATCGTTCGGCGAATCCATGCCAGCTTGTTCGCCTCGCGCGTATGATAGTTCGGTGATGCCGGGCGCGCAGCGATCCCGCCGCGGCAACCCCTGCTTAACCGTTCCCCGCGATACCAGCGCTCCAGACCGCGCGACATTCCTGCCGCGGCAGCAACCCGCCAGTATGGCGCGTGCGAGTATGAATCAATGGACTTCGACTGGAATCACCTGCCCGAGGACGACCAGCTCGCCCTCTCCCGCGCTGCCTTGGCGCAGGCCGCGGACACCATCGCCGACCAGGCCGAGACCCTGGCCGAGGAGATGGAAACCGGCGCGCTGGACGATCGCGGCGGCCCGGAGGCGCTGCGCCTGCTTGCCGCCGTGGTGCGTGCGCTGAATCCCACCGCCATGCCTGTCGTGGGGCACGCCTAGCGTCCTGCCCGCGAAGTTCGTCCGACTTCGGACGGACGGAGCGGACCAGCAGGCCGCTGAAGATATAGGCGCGCCCCTGGCCTTCCCCGCGCCAACCGGCTAGAGCCGGAGGACCAGCGCGGGGAGGGATCCATGGAACTCGGTGTCATCGGCCTGGGCCGTATGGGCGGCAATATCGTGCGGCGCCTGCATCGCGCCGGGCATCACTGCGTGGTGTACGACGCCAACCCCAAGGCCGTGGCGGACCTCGCCGCCATCGGCGCCACCCCCGCCACCTCGCTGGCCGACCTCGCCGCCAAGCTGACCCAGTCGCCCAAGGCGGCCTGGGTGATGCTGCCGGCCGGCAAGATCACGGAAGACGCGATTGCCGAGCTGGGCGGGCATTTCGGCCCCGGGGACATCCTGATCGATGGCGGCAATTCCAACTTCAAGGACGATGTGCGCCGTGCGGCCGAGCTTGGCCAGAAGGGCGTGCGCTACCTCGATGTCGGCACCTCCGGCGGCGTTTGGGGGCTGGAGCGTGGCTACTGCCTGATGATCGGCGGCGACAAGGCGGCCTTCGAATACCTCGACCCGATCTTCGCCGCCCTGGCGCCGGGAATCGGCGATATTCCCCGCACCGAGGATCGCGGCGAAGGCCATGACCCGCGCGCCGAGCAGGGCTATCTGCATTGCGGCCCCTCCGGCGCCGGCCACTTCGTCAAGATGATCCATAACGGCATCGAATACGGCATGATGCAGGCGATGGCCGAGGGCTTCGACATCCTGCAGGGCCGTGCCTCCGGCAAGCTCCAGGCCGACCAGCGCTATGACTTCAACATGGCCGACATCGCCGAGGTCTGGCGCCGCGGCAGCGTGATCGTCTCCTGGCTGCTTGATCTCTCCGCCCAGGCGCTCACGCGGGACGGCACGCTGGAGACCTTCAGCGGCCATGTGGAGGATTCCGGCGAGGGGCGCTGGACCATCGACACCGCGGTGGAACAGGCCACGCCGGCCGAGGTGCTTGCTGCCTCGCTCTTCGTACGCTTCCGCTCCCGCCAGGACCATACCTTCGCCGAGAAGATGCTGTCCGCCATGCGCCTGGGCTTCGGCGGGCATGTGGAGGCTCCCAAGAAGTAATGTCCGAGCCCTCGTGAGCGAACTGGGCCGCATCGCCGCCGCCGAGGCCGCCGCCCGCCTGGTGGAGCCGGGCATGCGCCTGGGCCTCGGCACCGGGCGGACGATGGAGGCGGTGCTGCGGGCGCTCGCCCGCCGCGTGCGCGACGAGGGGCTGGCGTTTGCCGGCGTTCCCACATCGGAGGCCACTTCGGCCCGTGCCCGCGCGCTCGGCCTTCTGATCGCCGCCGCCGATGCGCCCTGTGATCTCGCCATTGACGGCGCCGACCAGATCGAGCGCGGCACGCTGCGGTTGATCAAGGGCGGGGGCGGGGCGCTGCTGCGGGAGAAGATCGTCGCCGAATCGGCTGGGCGCTTCGTGGTGGTGGCCGATGCCGGCAAGCTGGTGGATCGGCTGGGTATCGGCTTTCCGCTGCCGGTGGAGATCGTGCCGTTTGGCCACGAGGCCACTGCCCGGCGGATCGCGGGGCTGGGCGGGGCGCCCGTGCTGCGGATGCGGGCGGGGGCGCCGTTCCGTAGCGATAACGGCAACCTCATTCTCGACTGCCCCGGCTTCGCGCCGATCCGTGACCCGTTCACGCTGGAGCGCGTGCTGCGCGGCGTCGCCGGTGTGGTGTGTACCGGGTTGTTCCTGCTGCCCGTGGAGCGTGCCCTGGTCGGCTACGAGGACGGGCGGGTGGAGGAGCTGCGGTGATACTGGTCGTCATGGGCGTGGCCGGCAGCGGCAAGACCACCATTGCCCGGATGCTTGCCGAACGCCTGGGCTGGCGCTTCCAGGAAGGCGATGCGCTGCACCCGCCGGCCAACGTGGCCAAGATGTCTGCCGGCACGCCGCTGACCGATGACGATCGCTGGCCCTGGCTGCACACCATCGCCGGGGTGATGGATGGCTGGCGGGCCGAGGGGGCGAACGGGATCGTGACCTGCTCCGCACTTAAGCGGGCCTATCGGGATATCCTGGTCGGCGGCCACCCGGATGTACGCATCGTGCATCTCGCTGGCGAGAAGGCGCTGATCGCCGCGCGCATGGCGGCGCGGAAGGGGCACTTCATGCCGACGGCGCTGCTGGACAGCCAGTTTGCCACGCTGGAACCGCCGGGGGCTGAGGAGAACGCCGTGATCGTCGATATCGGGCCCGAGGCGGAGGCGATCGTTCGCGATCTTGAAGCGAGATTCAGGTAAGATTCTTCTTTTTCTGAAGAAAAAGAAGCAAAAAGACTTTTGATCGTTTGATGCGGAAAGGTGCGTTCTTCCCGCGCCAAACGAATGGAAGTTTTTTGGTTCTTT
>JAIXTK010000475.1 GCA_027483995.1 Acetobacteraceae bacterium | reverse complement strand
GTCCGCCCCGGCGGCCGGCCCGGTGGCAGGCGAGGCCGCGCCGTGCCGGATGAGGGCGAGGGCAGCGCGGGCGACACCGCGCCCGCGGGCCTGCCCAGCCTGGAAGTGGTGCGCCAGTTCGTCTCCGACTCGCCGGGCCATGTCGGCAAGCGCGAGATCGCCCGCCATTTCAATCTCGGCCCCGAGCACCGTGTGGCGCTGCGGCGGCTGATGAAGCAGATCGGCGACAAGAGCGACACCACACCTGCCGGCCGCAACCGCCCGCTGCACCGCTCGGAATCGAACCGGCTGCCGGATGTCACGGTCGTGCAGGTGACCGGCACCGACCACGATGGCGACGCGATTGCCAAGCCGGTCGATTGGCGCGGCCAGGGCCCGCCGCCGATGATCCTGATGGAGCCCGAACCCGCCGGCCGCCCCGCCCTGGCGCCGGGCCAGCGCGTGCTCGCCCGGCTCAAGCCCGTCGGGCAGGGGAAATACGAAGGCCGCACCATGAAGCGGCTGTCGGACGAACCCGGCCGCATCCTCGGCGTGTTCCGCGCTGCCCGTGGCAGCCGCGACGAAGCCCGCATCATCCCCACCGACCGGCGCGCCAAGGCCGAATGGCTGGTGCCGGCCGGCGAGCACAACGGCGCCGAGGATGGCGAGATCGTGCTGGGCGCGCCGCTGTCGGCACCCGGCCGCCATTACGGCCCCAAGCCGGCCCGCGTGGTGGAACGCCTCGGCGCCATGGGCGATGCCCGCTCCGTCAGCCTCATCGTCATCCACACCCACGACATCCCGACGGAATTCTCCGCCGAGGCGCTGGCCGAGGCCGCCAAGGCCCGCGCCGTCACCGTGCGCGGCCGCACCGATCTGCGCGACACCCAGCTCGTCACCATCGATGGCGAGGACGCCCGCGATTTCGACGACGCCGTGTATGCCGAACCGCATGAAGGCGGCTTCCGCCTCATCGTCGCCATCGCCGATGTCGCCCACTACGTCCGGCCCGGCTCGGCGCTGGACCGCACCGCGCGCACCCGCGGCAATTCCTGCTACTTCCCCGACCGCGTGGTGCCGATGCTGCCGGAGGCGCTCTCCAACGGCTGGTGCAGCCTGCGCCCGCATGAGGATCGCGGCTGCCTGTTCGTCGAGATGATCGTGGATGCCGACGGCAAGAAGCTCTCCCACCGCTTCGGCCGCGGCCTGATGCGCAGTGCCGCCCGCCTCACCTACGAACAGGTCCAGCAGGCCCATGATGCCGGCCAGGACCTGCACCTGCCGCTGCCCAGCCTCTACGCCGCCTACAATGCCCTGCTCGGCGCCCGCCTCGCCCGCGGCACGCTCGATCTCGACCTGCCGGAGCGCAAGGTCATCCTCAGCGCCGAGGGCCAGGTTCTCTCCGTCGCCCCCCGCCCGCGCCTCGATAGCCACCGGCTGATCGAGGAGTTCATGGTGCTGGCGAATGTGTGCGCCGCCGAGGAGCTGGAGCGCCTGCACCGCCCCTGCGTCTATCGCATCCACGCGCCCCCGACCGACGAGAAGCTGGCCAACCTGCGCACCTTCCTGCGCCAGTTCGACATCTCCCTGCCCCCCATGGGCCAGGTGCATCCGCGCGACCTCCTGGGCGTGCTGAAGAAGGTGCAGGGCACCGAGCACGCCCAGCTGGTCAACGAGGTGATGCTGCGCAGCCAGTCCCAGGCCGCCTACGACATCGAGAATATCGGCCATTTCGGCCTTGCACTGTCGCGCTACGCCCATTTCACCAGCCCGATCCGCCGCTACGCCGATCTCTGCGTGCATCGCGCCCTCATCACCGGGCTGCGACTCGGCGTGGGCGGCCTCTCGGAGGAGGAGATTCCGGCCCTGCCGGACACCTGCGAGCACATCACCGCCACCGAACGCCGGGCCGCCCTGGCCGAACGGGATGCGATCGACCGCTATCTGGCCGCCTTCATGGCCGACAAGGTCGGTTCCGTGTTCGCAACACGCATTTCCGGCGTGACCCGGTTCGGGCTTTTCGTCACAGTAGCGGATAGCGGAGCGAGCGGCCTGGTGCCCATCTCCTCCCTGCCGGACGATTTCTGGATGCACGACGAAGCGGCACAAACGCTGACCGGCCGCCGCAGCGGCCTCACCTTCCGCCTCGCGCAGGAAGTGGAGGCGCGGCTGGCCGAAGCGAGCCCGATCACCGGCGGCCTGATCTTCCAGATCATGCAGGGCAGCACTGCCCCAGCCGGGCGCGGGGGAAGCCAGCGCTTTACCCGCACCCCCGTGCGCAATGGGGGGCCCCGGCGGCACCGGTGAACCGTTCCTGGCTCCTGCTGCTGCTGCTCGCCCTGGTGGCGCCCGATCGCGCCGCCCGCGCGGAGCCGTTCGGTGTCGGCCCCAGCCTCAGCCCCACCCTGGTGGCAGGGGTCACGGCCACCGCCTTCGATTTCATGGCCCCACGCACGCTGGAGCCGATCCCGGTGGCGCAGATGGCCATGTGGGGCCTGCGCGGCCTCACCACGCTGGATGCCCGGCTCACCGCCGATCTCCAGTCCGGCCGCACCCTGCGCCTGATCGGCCCCAGCCGCGTGCTGTTCAGCCGCCCTGCCCCGGCGCCCGACAACGCCGCGGCCTGGGGCGAGGCCGTGTCCCAGATGGTTCGCGCCGCGTGGGACGGGTCGGATTCCGTGCGCCGCGCCGGCACCGGCGGCATCCTGCGCAGCTTCTTCGATGAGCTGTTCAACCACCTGGACCCCTATTCCCGCTACGCCACCCCCGCCGAGGCCGCTGCCGACCGCGCGCGGCGCACCGGCCGCGCCGGCGTTGGCCTGCGCCCCCAGCTGCGCACCGGCCAGGTGCTGGTCGAAAGCGTCCAGCCCGGCGGACCGGCCTCGCTGGCCGGCATCCGCGCCGGCGAACGCATCACCGCCATCGACGGGGAGCCGGTGCAGGGGGCCGACCTGCAATCCATCAACGCCCTGCTCGCCGGCCCCGAGGGCAGCCGCCTCACCCTCGCGCTGCGCGGCCGCGAGGGCACCCGCACCCTGGTGCTGGAACGCGTCTCCCTGCCGGAGGAAACCGTCACCGCCACGCGGCGCGATGAGCTCCTTGTCGTCCGCATCACCAGCTTCGCCGCCAACACCGCCGCCCGGCTGGGGCAGGAGCTGATCGCCGGCACCACCGCCCCCCCGGCCGGCGCCCCGCCGCTGCAGGGCATCGTGATCGATCTGCGCGGCAATCGCGGCGGGCTGCTGCGCCAGGCCGTCGCCGCCTCGGCCATGCTGATCCCGGGCGGCGTTGTCGCCGTCACCGCGGGGCGGGATCCTGCCGCCGCCGTGGAGTACCGCGCCGATGGCGGGCGAGACCTCGCGCCGGGCCTGCCGGTGATCGTCATCGTCGATGGCCGCAGCGCCAGCGCCGCCGAGGTGCTGGCCGCCGCCCTGGCAGACCAGCGCCGCGCCGTCGTCATCGGCAGCACCACGCTGGGCAAGGGCCTGGTGCAGACCATCGCCCCGCTGCCCGATGGCGGGGAGCTCTCCCTTACCTGGGCGCGGCTGCTTGCCCCGCGCGGCTGGCCGCTGCAGGCGCTCGGCGTGCTGCCCCAGCTCTGCACCTCGCTCGGCCAGGATGCGCTGGCCCGCAACCTCGCCACCCTGGCGCGCGGCCAGCAGCCGCTGCAGGCCGGGCTGGAACGCCACCGCGCCGCCCGCGCCCCGCTCGCGCCCCCGGCGGTGCTGGAGATACGCGCCATCTGCCCCGCCGCCGAGGGCAACGACCTCGATCTGCTGGCCGCCGCCGCGCTGGTTCGCTCCCCCGCCTCCTACACCGCCGCCCTCATGCCGCCTTTGCCGCCCCGTTCCATCCTCGGCGCACGCCCCATCATCGCGCCCATGCCCGCGACTCCACCGCCGGGCTTGACGCCGGCATCCGTGGTGCGTAACTAGCCGCCTTCGCCCTGCCCGGCCGCGCGGAACCTTCCGCATGGCCCGTCGCCGGCACGCCTGCCGATCACGCTTTTCGCTTGGGATCCCGTTCCATGGCCAAGTCCAACACCATCCAGATCAAGCTGGTCTCCAGCGCCGACACTGGGCATTTCTACGTCACCAAGAAGAACGCCCGCGCCCAGACCGGCAAGATGGAGTTCCGCAAATACGACCCCGTGGCGCGCAAGCACGTTGCGTACCGCGAAGCCAAGATCAAGTAATCCGCCGCAGCACATCGCTGCACGGACGCAAGGGGCGCGCCAGCGCCCCTTTTCGCGTGTGCGGCGCCCAGTTCGGCTAGATCATCAGTTCGGCTAGACCATCGGTCCGGCTAGACCATCTGGCCGACCTTAACCCGGTTCCGCCCCGCCCGCTTGGCGGCATACAGCGCCTGGTCGGCCGCCAGGATCAGCCGCTCCGGAGTCGTCTGGCTGCCCGCCGCACAGCAGGCTATCCCCACGCTCACCGTCAGCGGATGCGCCAGCCCCATCTCCGGCACGAAGCGGATCTCCTCCACCGCGCCGCGCAGCCGCTCGGCAGCGCTCAGCGCGTCCAGCTCCCCGGTCCCCGGCATCACCACCACGAATTCCTCGCCGCCATAGCGCGCGATCGAATCGAACACCCGGATCCGGCTGCGCAGCGTCTGCGCGATCAGCGTCAGCGCCTGGTCGCCGGTCTGGTGGCCCCAGCGATCGTTGATCTGCTTGAAATGGTCCACATCCAGCATCAGCACCGCCAGGCCATTCGTCGCCCCGGCCGCCAGCAGCGTCTGCAAATGCCGCGACAGATAGCGCTGGTTGTAGAACCCGGTCAGCGGATCGGTCAGCGCCAGCTCCAGCGCATGGCCGATATCGCTGCGCAGACGGTCCTGGTAGAATTTGCGACGGATCTGGTTGCGCGCCCGTGCCCGCAGTTCCATCGGGTCCAGCGGCCGCAGCAGCCAGTCATTGGCGCCCAGGTCGAACCCGCGCAGCACCAGGTCGCGCTGCTCC
This sequence comes from Acetobacteraceae bacterium, assembly GCA_027483995.1. Lineage (GTDB taxonomy): Bacteria > Pseudomonadota > Alphaproteobacteria > Acetobacterales > Acetobacteraceae > CAMDGX01. The sequence continues at coordinate 1,573 of JAIXTK010000475.1, read as the reverse complement.
GGCTCCGCCACCACCAGCATCGGCACCGCCTGCGTGCTCTCTCCTGCCCGCAGGCGCGAGGCCAGCCGCAGCGGATCATCCCCCACCATCGAAAGGCTGATCACCACCAGGTCGAAGGCGATCGCCTGCGTCAGCGTCATCATCTCCGCCTCGCTGGCGGCACGCCCGGCCAGGATGCCCTCCTCCAGCAATGCCTGCTGCATCGCCTCGGCGGACTCCTCCCAGTCGTCCACGATCAGCGCCCGCGCCCCGGCCACGGAGGGCAGGCTCGCCCCATCCGCCCCCAGCCCCAGCGCGCGCGCCGTCTCCCCGCGCACCCGCCATTCGTCCAGCAGCCGCTTCAGCCGCACCAGGGACCGTGTGCGCGCCAGCAGCGTGGTGAAATCCACCGGCTTGGTCAGGAAATCATCGGCACCGGCCTCCAGCCCGCGCACCCGCTCCGCGCCCTGGTCCAGGGAGGTGACCATCACCACGGCGATATGCTGCGTCATCGGGTCGCGCTTCAGCGCCCGGCAGGTCTCGAAGCCGTCCAGCCCCGGCATCATCACGTCCAGCAGCACCAGGTCCGGCTGCCAGCTCCGCGCCAGCCGCAGCGCTTCCTGCCCGTCTTGCGCGGTGGCCACCTGGTAGTATTCGGCACTCAGCCGCGCCTCCAGCAGCCGCAAATTCGCGGCCACGTCGTCCACGATCAGGATCCGCGCCGTCATCCGGCCCGCCCCACCCGCATCGCGCTCATCACCGCCGAATCCACATGCCGTCCTTCAGCCACGATACCCTCAGGCCCGAACCCGCCGGGGCACAAGGGCGCCGGGCAGCAGGGCACAGCGCCTGCATGCGGCACCCCGTACCCTTCTGGCACGGAATTGATTGAAGAATACGATACCTTCTCCCAACCTCTCGCGCCATACGTTCCCCCCGCCGCCATCCGGCGCTACCTTCCGCCCGAGGCCGCCCACGGCCATTCAACGGAGCCCGCGCCATGGCCGCCACCGACTACGACCTGCCCAAGAACCAGGCCAACTTCGCCGCCCTCTCCCCGCTCTCCTTCCTCGCCCGCAGCGAGGCGGTGCACCCCAACCGCATCGCCACCATCCACGGCACCCGCCGCATCACCTGGGCCGAGGCCGGCCAACGCTGCCGCCGCCTCGCCAGCGCGCTGACAAAACGCGGCATCGGCAAAGGGGACACGGTGGCTGCCATGCTCCCCAACATCCCGGAAATGTGGGAAGCCCATTTCGGAATCCCCATGGCCGGCGCCGTCCTCAACGCACTCAACATCCGCCTCGATGCCGCCACCATCGCCTTCATCCTGCAACACGGCGAAGCCAAGATCCTGCTGACGGACCGCGAGTTCAGCGCCACCATCGAAGCCGCCCTGGCCCAGATCCCCGAAGCGAACCGCCCGCTGGTGATCGACGTCATCGACGACCTCGCCCCCCCGGGCAAAACCCTCGGCGAGACCGACTACGAAACCTTCCTCACCACCGGCGACCCCAGCTTCCCCATCGAACTCCCCGCCGACGAATGGGACGCCATCGCGCTGAACTACACCAGCGGCACCACCGGCAACCCC
>JAIXTK010000180.1 GCA_027483995.1 Acetobacteraceae bacterium | reverse complement strand
TCGCCGCATTCGCCGCTGACGGCGCAGCTGGATGATGTGGGCTGGGTGGGGAACTTCCTGCTGGCGGCGCGGCAGCGCTGCGAGAAGCCGGTGGTGGCCGGGGTGAACGGGGCGGCGGTGGGCGCGGGGCTGGGCCTGGCGATGGCGGCGGATGCGCGCATCCTGGCGCGCGGGGCGCGGCTGATGGCGGGGTATACGCGCATCGGGGCTTCGCCGGATGCCGGGCTTTCGATCACGCTGCCGCAGGCGATGGGCTACGAGAAGGCCATGCGGTTCATGATGGAGAACCGGACGCTGCAGGGCGACGAGGCGGTGGCCTGGGGGATGGCCGGGGAAACCGTGGATGACGACAAGCTGGCGGCGCGGCTGGCGGAGTATTGCGAGACGCTGTGCGCCTGGTCGCCGGTGACGCTGCGGCTGTTGAAGCGGGTGATGAATGCTTCGATGTACTCGGCGGACATGACCACGCAGCTGCGGTACGAGGTGGCGAACATCCACAAGGCGTTTGCGAGCGAGGATTCGAAGGAGGCTCGGAAGGCGTTTCTGGAAAAGCGGAAGCCGGCGTTCAAGGGGCGGTAGGGAAGGCCTTCGCCTTTGCCTTGATCCAGGTGAGGGCATCGCGCTCCACCCCCTCTGGCCGGCCTGCCAGCGCCCAGAGGGCCAGCTGTGCGGCGGCGAAGGTGAGGGCGCCGGTGGCGATGGAGAGCGGGAGGCGCAGCAGCGGCAGGTCGGGCAGGGTGGCCTGGAGGGTGAGCACGGCGGCGGCCATGGCAAGGGCTGCGCCCGCGGGGCGGGCGAGGCTGCGGGCCAGGGTGAGAGTGGGCAGGCCGGTGGCGCGCTCGAACACGGTGAAGGCGATGGCGACGGACAGCGCGGTGGCGATGGCGCGGCCGACGGCGATTTCGGCCAGGCCGTACCAGAGGGCGGCGGGGATCATGGCGGCGAGCAGCAGCACGCTGCGGGTGGCGTGCAGGAAGAGTACGACGCGCGGGTCCCCGGTGGCGCCGAGGACGGAGCCGAGCGGCAGGGTGATGGCGGAGAGTGAAGCGGTGACGGCGAGGATCTGCATGACCGGCACGGCCGGGAGCCATTGGGCGCCGAGGACGAGCAGGGCGGCGTCGTGCGCGACCAGGGCGAGGCCGACGCCGATCGAGAGTGCCAGGATGCCGACGGCGGCGATGATCCAGCGGTAGGTGCGTTCCAGGGCGTCGGGGTCGTCGGCCAGCTGGGCGAAGGCCGGGAGCCAGACGCGGGTCATGGGATAGACCAGCTCCTGCACCGGGGTGGCGGCGATGTCGGAGGCGACGTTGTAGTAGCCCATCTCCGTGGTATCGCGGGTGCGGCCGACGATCACCTCGTCGATGCGCATGTTGGCGAATTCCAGGACGTGGACCAGCAGCATCCAGGTGGAGAAGCTCCAGGCGTCGCGCGCCTCGGCGAGGCTGAGGCGCGGACGGTAGGGGTGCAGCACGTAGGACAGGATCACGGTGATGACGCCGCCTGAGACGATGCCGATGGCCAGCGCCCAGTAGCTGCGCAGCAGGATGGCGGCGGCCAGGGTGATGGCGAAGGAGCCGAGCTTGGCGCCGACCAGGAGCTGGAATTCCTTCTGGAACACCATGTTCTTGCGGAACCAGATGATCCCAGGGTTCTCCAGCCCCCAGAGCAGGGAACGCAGCGAGAGGAGCTGGATGACCGGCTCGATCTCCGGCGTGCGGAAGAAGGCGGCGGCGAGCGGGGCGATGGCGAAGATGGCCAGGGTGAGGGCGGCGCCGACCAGAAGTTGCAGGGTGAAGACGGTGTCGAAATGGCTGCGCTGCGGGTTGGGGTGGCGGATGATGTAGACGGCCAGGCCGGTTTCGTTGACGATCTCGATCAGGCCGACGACGAGCATGGCCAGGGCGACGACGCCGAAATCGGCGGGCGTGAGCAGGCGGGCGAGGATGACGGTGCTGACCAGGCCAATGGCGCGCAGGCCCCAGCGGGCGGCGACGACCCAGAGGGTGGCGGAGAAGATTTTTCTTAGTGACATAAGAAAGAACGTTCTTTTTTGAAAAAAAGAACCAAAAAACTTTTGTTTGTTTTGGTGCGTGCGCCAGACGGATCGATCGAGGCCAGGTCAGAAAAGTCTTTTTGCTTCTTTTTCTTCAGAAAAAGAAGAGTCTTGCTTCCTTCCTTCACCCCCCGGTGATCCGGCGGAACAGGGCCAGCTGCCCGGCGCTGGTCTCTGCCCAGCCGAAGCCTTCGGCGTAGCGGCGCGTGGCGGCGCGGTCGGGCGGGGTGGCGAGGAGGTCCTTCACCGCTTCGGCGATGCCTTCGGCGGTGTTGTGCTGGACGATGAGGCCGGCGTCTCGGCGTTGCACCACTTCGGGGTTGCCCGGGATGTCGCTGGCCACGACGGGGGTGCCGCAGGCCATGGATTCCAGCAGCACGTTGGCCCAGCCTTCGCGCGAGGAGGCGAGGATGGAGAGGTCGGCGGCGGCGTAGTAGGCGGGCAGCTCGGCGTGCGGGCGGGGGCCGAGCAGGCGGACGCGGTCTGCCACGCCGCGCTGGGTGGCGCGGGCTTCCAGGGCGGCGTGCTCCGGGCCGGCGCCGAGGATCAGCAGGGTGGCGCCGGGGAGCAGGGCCATGGCGTCGATGGCGAGGTGGTGGCGCTTGCGCGGGATGAGGCCGCCGACGGAGATCAGGGTGGGGCCGGTGAGGCCGAGGCGGGCGCGCATGGCATCGCGGCCGCCGATATCCGGCCAGGGGCCGGGGTGGAAGAGCGCGGTGTCGATGCCGTTGCGCAGGACGGTGACTTTTTCATCCGGCGCGCCGAGTTCGACCAGGCGGCGCTTGAGGCCGGCGCTGACGGCGATGAGGGCATCGGCGCCGGCGATGGCGCGGCGGATCTGGGCGCGCGGGAGGGTGTAGTCCGGCAGTTCCGTGACATCGGAGCCGCGGGCGGTGATGGCCAGTGGCAGGCGGAATTCGCGGGCGAGAAAAAGGGCGGCGACCCCATCGGGGTACAGGTAGTGGGCGTCGATCGCATCGAAGCGGTGGCCCTGTGCCATGAGGCGGCGCAGTTCGCGGCCTGCGGCGCGGTAGAGGGCGTAGGGGGCCGTGTACATGCCGAGCTTGGGCATGGTGAGGGCGCGCGGGTGGTGCACGGCGAGGCCGTGGCGCTGTTCGTGGCGGGGCACGGCGGCGTAGGACGCCCAGGCGCCGAAGCGCGGGTTGGTGGAGGGAAACCACCAGGTGGGGGCCAGCACCGTGGCTTCGGTGCCGGTATAGGCCACCAGGTGGCGCAGCCGGTTCTCGACGAAGATGCCGTGGTTCGGCTGCGCCGCGTTGGGGAACAGCGTGGTGAAGGTGAGAAGGCGCAGTTGCGTGGCCACGGGGTGGTTCAGCGGCGGTTGAGGCGTTCCAGCAGGCGGGTGGCGTCGTCTTTCTCGTCGAAGATGGCGGTGCCGGCGGCGAGGGGGCGCAGGATGGTGATGGCCTCCTCGCGGATGCCGGCTTCCGACAGGGCGACGGCGAGGTGGTACTGGATGGTGGGCTCGGTGGGCAGTTCGCGGGCGGCCTGGCGCAGCAGCGGCAGGGCGGCGACGGCCTCGCCCTGGCTGGTGAGGATCCAGCCCAGCGTGTCGGCGACCTGGGCGCTGGGCGCGAGCAGCCAGGCCCTTTGGGCCAGGGCGCGGGCGCGGGGGTCGTTCTTGAGGTGGTAGAGCCAGGCGAGGTTGTTGAGCGCGACCGGGTTGAGCGGCTGCTTCTCCAGCACCTGGGTCAGCTGTGCCTCCGCCTCCGAGTGGCGGCGGGCGGCGATGTCGTAGGAGATGAGCGCCAGGCGGGCGTTCATGTCGTCGGGCGCCTTTGCCACCCAGTCGGTGAGCAGGCGGCTGGCCTCTGCGGGGCGGTTGGCGGAGCCGAGGGCGTTGGCGGCGCGCAGCACGAGGTCTGGGCGCGGGGCTTCGTTGAAGTCGTCGATATAGGCCTGGGCGGCGGCGACGAAGTTGTTGCCGGTCATGTAGATGTCGCCGCGCAGGCCGCGCGAGGCGGGCAGGTTGCGTGGGTCTTTCTGCAGGTCGGACAGGGTGGTGAGCGCGCGGGCGGGCTGGCCTTCGCGCAGGTCGATGCCGATGAGCGTCTGGATGAGGGCGGGGTGGCCGGGCTGGGCGGCGAGGCCATCGCGCAGCAGGGCACGGGCCGAATCCGGGCTGTTGTCGCGCAGCATGATCTCGACCAGGGCGCGGCGGGCGCCGATGTCGGACGGGTCGGCGGCGAGGATCAGGCGGAAGCCTTCCTGCGCCTCTTTCAGCAGGCCGAGGGTGACCTGGGCGCGGGCGCGGGCCAGGATGAGGTTGGGCGGCGGGGTCTGCAGGTCTTTCATGGCCGCATCCGTGACCTCCAGCGCGCGGCGGGCCTCGTTGTTGCGGACATAGAGATCGGCCAGCAGGGCGGCGACGCCGGGGTTGGCGGGGGCGGCGGTGCGGGCGGCCTCGGCCAGGCTGATGGCACGGGTGAGGCGGCCATCGCTGGCGAACACGCCGGCCATCATGGTGAGCGCCTGCTCGTTGGCCGGCTCCTGGCGCAGGATGTCGCCCAGGTATTGTTCTACCTCGCCGGTACGGCCCTGCATGTTGGCGAGGCGGGCGAGGTTGAAGCGGGCGCGCAGCGAGCCCGGATAGTCGCGCAGGGCGTTGATGTAGGCGGCGCGCGCGGCATCGAACTTGAGCTGGCCGGAGAGCACGAGGCCTTCCAGCACGGCGAGGTTCTCCGATTTCAGGCCGGATTGCTTGGCGCGGTCCAGGGCCGTGCCGGCGCGCTCGATGTCGCCCGCGGCCAGGGCGGCGACGATGAGGGCCTCGTTGGCATCGACCTGGCGCGGGGAGAGTTCGAGCGAGGTATCGAGGTCGCGCGCGGCGCCGGTGGCGTCGCCCATGCCGAGGCGCATGGCGGCGAGGCGGGTGACGATGTCGGCATTCTCGGGGGCGAGCTTGGCGGCCTGCTCGAAGGCCTCCAGCGCCTCGCGCGGCTTGCCGTCCTGGGCGAGGGCGCGGCCCATGATGTCGTACACCTCGGCATCGGCCTGGGTGCCGTCGGCGATGGCCTTGCGCAGCACCTGCACGCCCTCCGTGGCGCGCTGGGCGGCGATGTTCACGCGGGCAAGCAGCTTGAGGCCGTCGAGGTCGGTGGGGTTGCGCTGGACGAAGCGCTGCGCGGCATCGAGGGCCTGCTCGCCCTGGCCGAGGTTGAACTTCACCACGCCGAGGAAATAGTAGCCGCGCGGGAAGCGGGGCAGCAGGTTGGCGATCTGGGTGAGGGAGGCATCCGCGGTCTGGAAATCACGCGCGCGGGCGGCGAGCACGGCCTGCAGGTAGATGCCGCCGGCGCTGCGCGGCTCCATGCGCAGCACGGTGGCGACATCCTCCTTCGCCTTGGCGTCGTCGCCCAGGGCGACCAGGAGGTTGGCGCGCTCCAGCCGCGCGGCGAGCATGGCGGGGGCTTGCTGGATGGCGGAATCGAGTGCCGAGAGGCTGTTGCGGCGGTCGCCGCGCAGGTTGAGCAGCTGGGCCTTCAGCACCAGGGCTTCGGGCGAGCGGGCGTTCAGCGTGAGGGCGCGGTCCACGCGCTGCTCCGCGCCCTGGAAGTCGCGGCGGGCGAGCAGCACGCGGGCCATGGAGAGCGGCGGCTCCACCGCGGCGGGGGAGGCCTTCTCGGCTTCGAGGAAGGCGGCCTGGGCTTCGTCGATCTCGCCGAGCTGCAGGTGCGAGGTGCCGCGCATGACGAGCATGGCGCCCTGCGTGTCCTGCGGGGTCTGGGCGAGGGGGAAATCCTTCAGCAGCTCGCGGAACTTGCCCTGGGCCATGTAGGTCTGGGCCAGGAGCGGGACGATCGGGCGCGGGTCGAAGCCGTTGTCGCGGGCCTGGCGCAGGCTGCGCTCGGCGGAGACCGGGTCGCCCATGCGCAGCTGCACGGCGCCGAGGCGGAAATGCGCCTCTGCGTTGTTGGGATCGGTGCGCACGGTGTTGCGCAGCTCGATCTGGGCGGTGCGCAGGTCGCCTTTGTCCATGGCGGCCTTGGCGGCGCCGAAGGGATCGACCGGCTTCATGAACTTGAACCAGGCGACACCGCCGCCGCCTGCCAGCACGCCCAGGACCACGAGGGCGAGGATCATTTTCTTGAGCATGGAAATTCAGTCCATGTTGTGCAGGGGCACGCTGTCGCCGGGTGGCGGGGCCTCTGCGTCGGGAAGGGTGCTGGTGACGGCTTCGACGCTGAGCCCGTGGGCCTCGAGGAGCGTGTAGAGCGTGGGGCGGCTGACCCCAAGCATCTTGGCGGCATGGGCGAGGCGGCCGCGGCTGCGGGCGATGGCCTTGTGCAGCACTTCCAGCTCCGCGCGGTTGCGCGCGGCGCGCAGGTCGAGGTCGTCTTCCTCCGGCTCGACCGGGGCGAGCTCCAGGTCGGCGGCTTCGATCAGGCGGCCTTCGGCCATGACGACGGCGCGCTTCATGCGGTTTTCCAGCTCGCGCACGTTGCCGGGCCAGGCGTGGGCGGCAATGGCGGCCATGGCGGTGTCGGCGAAGCCGCGCAGGGAACGGCTGAATTCCTGGTTGAAGCGGGCGAGGAAGAAGCGGGCGAGCAGGCCGGCATCGCCCGGGCGCTCGCGCAGCGGCGGGATGCGCACGGTGACGGAGTTGAGGCGGTAGTAGAGGTCGTTGCGGAAGCGGCCGCCGGCGACCTGCTCCTCCAGCATCATGTTGGTGGCGGAGACCACGCGCACATCGGTGGGAATGGACTGGCGGCCGCCGACGCGCTCGATCACCTGTTCCTGCAGGAAGCGCAGCAGCTTGACCTGGAGCGGGAAGGGCAGGTCGCCGATCTCGTCCAGGAACAGGGTGCCCTTGTTGGCGGCCTCGATCTTGCCGATGGTCTGCTTCACCGCACCGGTGAAGGCGCCGCGCTCATAGCCGAACAGTTCGGATTCCAGCAGGTTTTCCGGGATGGCGCCGCAGTTGATGGCCACGAAGGGGCCGCGGGCGCGCGGGCCGAGCTCGTGCAGGGCGCGGGCCAGCGCCTCCTTGCCGGTGCCGCTTTCGCCCAGCAGCAGCACGGGCACGTTGGCGGTGGCGAGCTTTTCGACCGTGCGGCAGACCTTCAGCATCGATTCGTTGGCGGTGACGATGCGCTTGATGGGGGAGGCGGAGCCGCCATTGGTGGCCAGGCGCCGGTTCTCATCCTCCAGGTCGCGCAGGCGCAGGGCGCGGGCGACGATGGTTTGCAGCAGGTCGATGTCGGCCGGCTTCTCGCAGAAATCGTAGGCGCCGTTGCCGATGGCGCGCAGGGCGTGCACGCGGTCGCCGTGGGAGGTGGCGACGATCACCTTCATGTCCGGGTTCTGGCGGGCCAGTGCCTCCAGCGTGGCGAAGCCTTCGCTGACGCCGTCGGGATCCGGCGGCAGGCCGAGATCCATGATCGCGACGGCGGGCTGTTCCTTCTGGGCGAGCGTGAGCGCCTGGGCGCGCGCATGCGCGATCAGCAGGCTGTAATCCGGAAAGGCCCAGCGATACTGGCTGCAGAGGCCTTCGTCGTCTTCGACGATCAGGAGTTTCGGTTTGTTCGATCCCGGTGCCATGGTTCCACATTATCCTGCCGGCGCTTCCTACCGAAGCGTGAACGGCCGTTCCGCATACACGAAAGCGTCGGGAAACGGTATCTCCGTGGCGCGGGCGGCGGTGGCCGGCATCAGGCCTGGGCCTGTTCGCTGGCCGGCGCCGGCTGCGGCCGGGTGGCGGCGGCCGGGAGCACGAGGCGCATGGTGGTGCCCTGGCCCGGGCGGCTGGTGACGACGAGGTCGCCACCGGCCTCGCGCACCAGTTCGCGCGCCTGGAAGGCGCCGATACCGGTGCCGCCGTGCTTGGCGGTGCCGAAGGGGCGGAACAGCGTATCGCGCACGAAGGCCTCGCTCATGCCCGTGCCCTGGTCGGCAATGTCCACCAGCACGCGGTTGCCGACATGGCTGACACTGACGCGCACCGGCGGCGCGGGCATGGTGCCCGCGTGGCGGGCCAGGGTGGCATCGGCCGCGTTGGTGACGATGTGGGTGACAACGGCGTCGAACGCGGCTTCCGGCATGGCGACGCCGACGCCGGTGCGGTCGTAGTCCAGCAGGAGATCGGTGTCGTGGCCGCGGCGCAGGCCTGGGAGCAGGGTGGCGAGGCGTTCCACCGGGTGCAGCGTGGCGGCGGGCGGTGACGGCTCCGGCGCTTCCAGGCGGCGCAGCAGGGCGGAGATCTTCTGCACCGAGGCGCGCACGGTGGCGAGCATGTCGCGCTGGAACTCGGGGTTGGCGAGGTGGCGCTCGGCGTTGGAGAGCAGCAGGGAGAGCTGGGAGGAGACGTTCTTGATGTCGTGCGCGACGAAGGCGAAGCGCTTGCCGTATTCGGCCAGCTGGCGGTTCTGGGTGAGCACCTCCGTCGCACGCTGCTCGGCGAGGTAGGTCGCGACCTCGCGCGCCAGGATGCGCAGCAGTTCGAACACCTCGCGGTCCAGCCGGAAGGGGGCGCGCGGCGGGGCGAGCAGGATGAAGCCGAGGATGGCGGCCTCGGCCTCTGGCGTTTCGGCCGCGCCGGCCAGATGGGCGGGGCCGAGCGGCAGCGGGACGGCGAGCCAGGTGGCCTGGGGCAGTTCCGGCGGGCGGTTGGCCTGGGTGAGCTCGACGATCCCGCCGGTGCTGGGGCCGTGCAGGGCGGCGAGCAGCGGGGCGTCGGCGGCCACGGGCATGCCGCCGGAGGGCAGGTTCCAGGCCGCGGCCCAATGGTAGGAGGCGACGTGGTAGGAGACGGCGCCCTCGCCGGGGCGCAGGTAGAGGATGCCGCCGGGGCTGTCGACCACGTCGGCCACGGCGCGGATGACGCGCACCGGCAGCGTGCCCTCCGCATCGCCGGCGGAGAGCTTGGCGATGCAACGCAGCCATTCGCGGCGGTAGTCGAACCGGCTGGAGAAGAAGTTGTCCACCACCATGCTGCGCAGGCGCGAGCGGGCGCTGGTGGAGGTGAGCAGCACGACGGTGGAGAGCAGGCCGGCAAAGACCAGGCTGGTTTCGGCCACGCCGCTCCAGCCGGCGCCGAGATGGCGGAACAACTCCCCGGCGGCGGAGAGGCCGAGCAGGAAGATGCCGGCGACGACCAGCGTGGCGCTGTGGAAGGCGGCGCTGCGCGAGACGTGGATGTCGATCTTCCAGTCCCGGTTGCGGGCGGCGGCGATGGCCAGCAGGGGGGCGACCATGGCGGTGGCCACGGCGCGGCCGCCGACCAGGCTGGGCGAGGCCTGGCGGAACAGCACCGCATCCGCCGCCAGCACGATGTCGAACACACACAGCGCGCCAAGGCCGATCGAGGGCAGGTTGATGTACCATTTCGCGTCCTCGGCGACGTTCTGGTACAGGTTCTCGATCAGCAGGATGGTGCAGACGGCCAGGCCCAGGCGGACGGCGATGCCGGCCGAGAGCAGGGAGGGGCCTTTGGTGCCGGCGGGGTCAACCAGCACGGTGACCGCGGTGACCAGCAGCAGCACGAAGCCCATCATGGCGAAGGCCTGGGTGAGCTGGCCGCGGGCGCGTACGGTGCGGCGGTAGAGATGCAGGATAAAGAGATACCAGGCCACCAGGCGCAGCAGGTCGAGCGCGCCGGAGAGGCCGGAGAAGGGCGCCTGCGGCTCCAGCGCCACGCTGGCCGCCCAGGCGGCGGTGATGGCGGCGGCCAGGGCCAGCAGCCCGCCGGTGTGGCTGGTGCGTGCGCGCACCAGGATCAGCGCCGAGAGCGCGGCGTAGATCGCCGCACAGCCGGCATGGGCCAGCATCACGGCCGCGATCATGTGGCTGCGATCATGCGCTGTGCCGCGCGCGGCCGCCATTCCACCCAGCCCCGCGGGCCAAGGCCCGCCACCGGGGGGCACGGCCGGGGCGCGGCATAGCCGGTTGCGGTCCGGCTGGGGATGGGCGCGCCGCGGCGGCGCATGGTGGGGCCGTGCGCGTGAATCAGCGCGCGCCTTCCTGGAACAGGATCACGCGCACCGTGGCGAGCAGGATGGTGATGTCCAGCAGCAGGTTGCGGTGCTTCACGTAGTAGAGGTCGTAGGACAATTTCTGGCGGGCATCCTCCACCGAGGCGCCGTAGGGGTAGTTCACCTGGGCCCAGCCGGTGATGCCGGGCTTCACGTGGGTGCGGTCGCAATGGAAGGGGATCGCGCTGTCGAGCTGCTCCACGAAGTGCGGGCGCTCCGGCCGGGGGCCGACCATGCTCATCTCGCCGCGCAGCACATTGAACAGCTGGGGCAGTTCGTCGATGCGGGTGCGGCGCATGATGCGGCCCCAGGGGGTGACGCGCGGGTCGTGGCGGGAGGCCCAGGCCGGGCCCATCGCCTCTGCGTTCACCTGCATCGAGCGGAACTTGAACAGTGTGAACAGGCGGCCGTGCATCCCGACGCGGACCTGGCGGTAGAGGATCGGGCCCGGGCTGGTGGACCAGACCAGCAGGGAAGCCACCGCGATGACGGGCAGGGTGGCGGCCAGGATCGCGAGGCTGATGGCGATGTCTGCCGTGCGGCGCAGGGCCTGGGCGGCGCGGCCGGGGCGTTCCAGGCCATCGAGCCAGCCCTGGGCGAGCTGGGCGAGGTCGAGCCGGCGGAGTTGCTGTTCGCGGAAGCTCACGTCGTCGAACAGGCGGGTGCGGCTGTCGGCGCCGAGGGCGGCGGCCAGGGTGGCGCGGGCGGGCACGGCATCATGCGTGACGATGACGCCCCAGATGCGACGCAGGCGCAGGGCCGGCGGGGTGAGCGTGGCGGCCTCCGCGGGTTCGATCACGCCGGCAAGGCTGAAGAAGCCGCGGCGCATGGACCGGATGGCGGCCTCCGTGGCGGCAGCCTGGGCACTGCTGCCGACGATCAGCACGCGGCGGCTGAGCATGCCGCTGCGCAGGACGACGCGGAAGCAGAGGCGGGTGATGAAGAGCAGCAGGATCCAGGACAACAGGATCTTCATCGGCCAGAGCGCGTCCTGCCCGAGGATGAAGCTGGGGTCGAGGTCGGTGACGACGCTCAGCGCGAGGATGGCGGGGAAGGCGAGCACGCCGGCGACGACGGAATTGACCAGCAGGCGCCGCGTCTGCAGGCAGATTTCCGGGCGGTACATGCCGATGGTCATGGAGATCACGCCGATCGTGAGGGAGAGGATGGCGGCGTGGTTGGCGGTGTCGTGGTGCAGGCCGAGGAAGCCGTGAGGGGCCGCGGCCGCGACGGCGTCTCCGGGAAGGAGGAGGATATAGAAAACGAGAAAACAGAGACTGATCTCGAGAATGCCGAGAACGACCATCTCCAGGGCAACGAATCCGTCAAATAGACGCGCCATGACCCGCTCCTGAAAAATTTCGATCGCCGGGCGGCCAAATGGCGGCCGCTGACGTTTCATAAACACTGCGGGTGTTACCGCGCCGCTAGGCGTGCATGCAACAGGCTCCCGGCGGGGTGCCTCTGCCGCAGCACGAACGTGCCTGAAAGGATCTTCATGTTCCATTCACATCGCGTTGACTTGCGCGGCGATGGCGCAACGTGCAGTAGCAGGGCCATCGGGACCACCCCGGGCCCTTTGCGGGATCATTCCCGGGGGCGGGGGCTGCGTCTCATTTCGAGAGGGAGTTTTGTAAGGAATTGTACGGCATCTCGCCGCTATACCCTTTAGAACCCAGGCCAGACATGGGTGGAAATGGAGTGAGGGGCGCCGATACGGCGTATCCGTTGGGGGGGCGGTTCGGGAGGATCGGGGTGCGATGCAAGCTGTGCGGTTCTTTTTTCTTCTTCGTCACCATGCCGTGAGCGGTGCGTCGCGGTGCGTGTGACCCATTCTTTACCGAAGCCTTGGCTGCATGGTAGGTCGGGCCGACCGCAAGACTTCGATGAGGCCTGCTGCGGTGGTGCCGTGCAGGTGACGGTTCGGATGAGGGTGCCCGCGTTCGAGGGTAAGGGTTTTCAGGCGTGTAGCTCAAAGGCAGAGCGCTGCTATCACATGGCAGAGGTTGGGGGTTCGATTCCTTCCGCGCCTACCAGTTCCGCACGGCGGGGTGCATGGCGGGCCCGCCGCGCGCCGATTGTGCGCCCGTGGGGCCCCTGGGGCCGCTTCCTTCGGCCGGCTGGCCGCACCCTTTGCAGCGAGAGAGCGACATGACATTCAAGCGCCCCGCCCATCGCACTGCCTGGCTGCCCCCCGTGCTGGCGCTGCCCGCGCTGGTGTTCCTGGCCGCCTGTTCCGGCGGGACGCCGGGCGTGGGGCCTGCCTGCCCGGCCCCGGGCAGCGAGGCCGCGGCGGCGCAAAGTGCTGCGGCCGGGCGGGTGGTGACGACTTCATCCTATGTGATCGGGGCCGGCGATGCGCTCAGCATCTCCGTCTATCGTGCGCCGGAGCTCAGCATGCCGGGTATTCCGGTGCGGCCGGATGGGCGGATCTCCATGCCGCTGATCCCCGACATCGTGGCGGCCGGCAAGACTCCGACCCAGCTGGGCAAGGAGTTGGAGGACCGGCTGAAGGAATACGTGCAGGACCCGATCGTGACGGTGATGGTGACCGGGTTCATCGGCCCGTTCGAACGCCAGGTGAAGGTGGTGGGCGAGGCGACGGAGCCGACGGCGATCCCGTATCGCGACAGCATGACGGTGCTCGACGTGATGATCGCCACGCGCGGCCTGACACGCTATGCTTCGGGCAACAGCGCCAAGATTGTGCGGCGCGTGGACGGCCGGAACGAGGAAATTCCCGTTCGCCTGAACGACCTGATTAAGAGCGGCGACATCTGCCAAAATGTGGAGATGAAGCCCGGCGATACGCTGATTATTCCACAGAGCTGGTTCTGAACCGAGGTTATTGAAGCATGGAACATCTCCGCGTCCTGGTACGGCGCCAGGCATCCGCCGCCTGGCGGTTCCGCTGGGCCATGGTGGCGTGCACATGGATCGTGTGCGCCATCGGCTGGGTTGCCGTGACGATGATCCCCAACCGCTATGAAGCCAGCGCGCGCCTGTATGTGGAGGCCGACGCGGTGCTGACCCCGCTGCTGCGCGGGTTGGCGGTGGAGAACCAGGTGGGCGGCCAGGTGGACATGCTGCAGCGTACGCTGCTGAGCCGGCCAAACCTGGAGAAGCTGATCGCCAACACCGATCTCGACCTGCAGATCTCTGGCTCCTCGGACCTTGAGGCGATGGTTCAGGGTCTGGCCACTGCGATCAAGATCACGCCGCACACGCGCAACCTGTTCACCATTGCGTATCGCCACGCCAGCCCGAAGCTGGCCTTCGACGTGGTGCAGACGGTGCTGACGACCTTCATCGAAAGCAAGACCGGCGCCAACCGGTCCGAGATGCAGAACGCCACCTTGTTCCTGGAGCAGCAGATCGCCGCCTATGAGCGCCAGCTGCGCGATGCGGAGCGGCGGCGGGCGGATTTCCGCGCCAAATACATGGACCTGCTCCCCAGCGACATGAACGGCGTGACCCGGCTGGAGACCGCCACGCAGATGGTGCGGGCGCTGCAGGGCGCGCTGCAGGATGAGAACACCAAGCGCGACATGCTGCGCAGCGAGGTGGCCGCGGTGCCGCCGCTGCTGGTGACCGAGACCGACACGCAGGGCACCGGCACCGGCACCGGTCCTGGTGCCGGAAGCGCGCAGGCGCTGCTGCGCGGCCTGACAGGCCCTTCCAAGCAGAAGCTGGACGACGCGCAGGCGCGGCTGGAGCAGCTGCTGCTGCGCTACACCCCGAACCACCCGGACGTGGTGTTCACGCGGCGCGAGATCGACACACTCCGCGCCAATGCGCTGCGCGAGGCCGAGCAGCTGGCGCGCGAGGCGGCCGGCGCCAGTGCCGCCGCCGCAGGCGACGCACCCACCCCGGCGGCGGGGTCGCGCAGCCGGTCGCAGCCCAACCCGGTGTACGAGCAGCTGAAGGTGCGGCTGGTGGAGGCGGAATCGGCGCTTTCCTCGCTGCAGCGACAGCTTTCGGATGCCACGCGCGAGCGCAACCGGCTGGAAGAGATCGCCCGCGGCGCGCCCGGGCTGCAGGCCGAGTTCATGAACCTCAACCGCGACTACGATGTGCTGCGCAAGAATTACGAGGAGCTGCTGTCGCGGCGTGAATCGATGCGGATCGCCTCGGCGGCGGAGGCGGATGCCGACAAGATCAAGATCCAGATCATCGATCCGCCACAGGTGCCGCAGAACGCGGTGGAGCCGAAGCGGGCGCTGCTGACCAGCGGCGTGCTGGTGGCGGCGCTGGCGCTGGGCGTGGGCCTGGCGCTGCTGCTGGCGCAGTTCGACCAATCTTTCCATACGCTTGACGAGCTGCGGGACCTCGGGCTGCCGGTGGCCGGCAGCATCTCCATGGTGGCGGTGACCTCGCCGAGTGCGCGGATCATCTCCGTGGTGTCGTTCACCATGGCCATCGTGCTGCTGTTGGGGGTGTATGGCGGGTTGCTGTTCCGCATCGCCCGATCGGGGGGGCCGCTCTGACCATGGCAAAGGGACCTGATCATCTCGCGGAACGGCTGGCTGCGCGCCTGGGTGGCGTGGGCGGGCTGGGCGCTGCCGCTGAAGGCGGGGAGGCGCGCCGCGCTGCCCCCACGACCGGGGAGGCGCTGCCGCAGCCCCCGCCGGTGATGGCTGATGTGGCGCCGGAGCAGGCCGATGCGGCGCGCGCCGCGGCAGACGGCGATGCCGACCTGCCCCCGCCGCCGATGATAGCCGAGGCGGCCGAGCGGCCGGAGGAGGTGGCCGGCACGATGGTGCTGGAGCGCCCGCGCCGCGAGGGCGGCCGGGATGAGATTGCCCCTGGCCTGGGTGTGAACCTCGACACGATGGTGCCGGCGCCGCTGACGCTCGATCTGGTGTCGCTGGAGCGGGCGGGGATGGTGGTGGGGCGCAAGGCGCGCACCCGCATCTCCGAGGAGTTCCGCGTATCCGTCGGCCAGGTGCTGCGCGCGGTGCGCGGCAGCTACACGCCCGGGCGCGGCGCGGGCAACCTGGTGATGGTGACGTCTGCCCGGCCGGGCGAGGGCAAGAGCTTCAGCTCGCTGAACCTGGCCGGCAGCATCGCGCAGCATACGCAGCGTGAAGTGTTGCTGGTGGACGTGGACGCCAAGCAGAACGCGCTGTCGGACCAGCTGGGGGTGGGCGACCGCCCCGGGCTGATCGACCTGGCGCTGACGCCGAGCCTGCGCATCGAGGACACGGTGGTGCGCACCGTGATTCCGAACCTGTCCTTCATGCCGGTGGGCGTGCGCCGGGTGGATTCGCTGGAAGGCGGTGCCGAGGGCACGGTGGCACGCCCGATCACGGCGCTGATCGAGCGGCTGGGGCGGCGCTTTGCCAACCACATCGTGATCCTGGACGCACCGCCCTGCCTTTCCACCTCCGATCCCAGCACGATGGCGCCCCTGGTGGGCCAGATCGTGATGGTGGTGGAGGCGGAACGGACACAGCGTTCCGAGGTGCTGGCGGCGCTGGACCTGATCAAGGCGTGCCCGACGATCACGCTGATGCTTAACAAGATCCGTGTGACGACCAGCTACACCTTCGGCGCTTATCATTATTTTGGCTCGTACTCCTGAGTCCGGATATAAGGATTCGGTGCGATATCCCTGGCATGCCAGGGTATGGTGCACATGGAGTTTCCTGACGGATGGAGCCGGCATCATGCAGCACTGCCATGTTGAGGGCTGACCTGCTCCGCCGGCCCGGCGGACGCCGACGCGCCGGGCGATGGGCCGTGGCAGGGCTGGCGGCGACCCTGCCGGCCTTGGTGCCGGGTGAGGGGGCCCGGGCCCAGCTGCTGCCGCAGATGGGCACCACAGTGGAACTCGGAAATCTCCGGCGCGCCTTTGAGGGGGCCTACGGGCCGGTAGGCATGGCGCCGGGCTCGCCGAACTGGACCGTGACCCCGGGCATCGACGTGGATGTCACCGGTACCGACAATTCCCGGCTGCTGGCCTATGCGACCACGGGCAAGGGCCGGCAGAGCGAGCTGGTGACCGCGGTGACGCCCAGCCTGCTGGTGCAGGGTGCCTCGCAACGGCTGACAGGCTCGTTCTACTACGCGCCGCAGTTCCGTCGGTTCCAGAATGATTCGAAGCAGAATTCAGTCGGCCAGAATCTGAATGCCTCGGGACGGGCCACGATCTTCGAGGATCTGCTGTTCTTCAATGCCTCCGCCTATGCCAGCGAGTTCTCGCGCGCCGGCGGGCTGGGGCAGGGGACGGGCGGCAACCTTGCGCGCCAGGACCGGGTGCAGACCACCAGCTTCACGCTTGGCCCGCAGCTGCGGCATGCCTTCGGCGATTACGGCGTGGCCGAGCTTGGCTACACCTACACCTTCCTGACCCGCACCGGGGAGACCCTGCGGACGAACACGCCGTTCGCGACGGCGCTGACCCCGGGCGACACCACGACGAACACCGCCCAGGCCTCCTTCACCAGTGGCCAGGAGTTCGGGCGGATCAATTTCGGGCTGAGCGTGCTGCGGGTGGATTACGACGGCCCCGGCGCGCTGCGTGGCGCGGGGCGCCAGACCGAGACGCTGGATCTCGGCTATGCCTATACGCGCACGGTGACGCTGTTGGGCCAGGTGGGGCACCAGGACATCCGTTATGGCGGGGTGCGGCCGATCCGGATCAACGAGATGACGTGGTCGCTCGGGCTGCGCTGGAACCCGGACCCCGACACCACGATGACGGCGCGCTTCGGCCATCGCGATGGCGGCACCAACTTCTTCTTCGAGGGCAACACGGCGCCGACCGCGCGCACCCGCGTGTCGGCCAGCTACTCCGAGGCGATGGTGAGCCAGGCCGACGAGTTGCAGTCCACGCTCAGCCGCTCCCGCGTGGCCGGGCCATCGCTGGTGGTGGATCCGGCAACCGGCATGCCGGTGCTGGTGAACAACAACTTCTCCGGCACCCAGGGCGGCATCTCGCGCGTGAAGCGCGCCTCGGTGAGCGGCGTGCTGTTGCAGGATATCGACAGCTTCACATTGTCGTTCAATCGCGACGAGCGGACCACGCTGAGCGCGGATGTTCCGGGGGCGGCGCCGGGGATCACCTATTACAGCACCAGCCTGGCCTGGCAGCGCGAGATCCTGCCGGATCTGCGTGGCAATGCACAGGCAACCTATGGCGCGCGCAGCGCCAAGGGTGTGGCCAGCCAGGATATCATGACGTTCTCCGCCGGACTCAACTGGTCGCTGTCGGAAACCTTGTCGACACGTGCGACCTATACGTATACGCGCGTCGCCTCCCCGCAGCCTGGGTTCGGCTATGATGGCAGCCTGATCAGCCTGGGGGTGCGCAAGACCTTCTGAGCGCCGGCCCCCCCTTTTTTCTACAGGTCGCCCCGAGCCATGTACGAGCGGTTCTACAACTTCACCGGGATGCCCTTCCAGCTGACGCCGGACAGCCGGTTCTTCTTTGCCAGCCGTGGGCATGGGCGGGCGATCGCGCACCTGATCTATGGGCTGTCGCAGGGCGAGGGGTTCATCATCGTCACCGGCGAGGTCGGTGCCGGCAAGACCACGCTGGTGGAGCGGCTGTGGTCGGAGCTGGACCGCGAGACCTATACGCTGGCGCGGATCAACACCACGCAGGTGAACAACGACGACCTGTTCCGCCTGACCATGGGCGCGTTCGGGATCGAGACCGACGCCACCGACAAGGCGACGCTGATCCGCCTGTTCGCCGACATGCTGGCCGAGCACCGCGCCGCCGGGCGGCGCTGCCTGCTGGTGGTGGACGAGGTGCAGAACCTGACCCTGGCCGCGCTGGAGGAGCTGCGCATGCTCTCCAACATCACCGAGGACGGCCAGGCCAGCCTGCAGACCATCCTGCTGGGCCAGCCGCAGTTCCGCCGCAAGCTGGCCTCCCCCGATCTCGACCAGCTGCGCCAGCGCGTGCTGGCCAGCTACCATCTGGGCCCGCTCTCGGAGGAGGAGACGCAGGGCTATATCGAGCATCGCCTGGCCGAGGTGGGCTGGGAAGGCGATCCGGAATGGACGCCCGAAGCCCATGCCGCGATCCATCGCCACACCGGCGGCATGCCGCGCCGGATCAACCGGCTGGCGGCCCGCGTGCTGCTGTATGCGGCGCTGGAGGAGGCACACCGGATCGAGGCGCGGATGGTGGATGCCACCGCGGAGGAACTGCACGCCGACCTCGAAGGCGGCGGCGAGGGCGTGGGCGAAACCGAGCTGGGGGCGGAGGTGATCCCGCTGCGCCTGGCGGCCGGCACCGTCGAACGGGTCCCCGAGCGCAGCTACCAGGACCTGGTGCGGCGCATCGAGGTGCTGGAGGAGACGGTGGCGCGGCGCGAGCGCGTGTTCCAGCGGCTGATGGATGTGTTCGGCGGCTTCAGCCAGCAGCGCAGCGGGCTGTCCTGATGGCCGTGCCCGGCGCCAGGCTGGTGAATGCGATGACGGTGGACGTGGAGGACTACTTCCAGGTGGAAGCCTTCGCCCGCACCGTGCCGCGCGACGCGTGGGAGGGGTTTCCGCGCCGGGTGGAAGCGAATACCGACCGCATCCTGGCGCTGTTCGCCGCGGCCGGGGTGCGCGCGACTTTTTTCACCCTGGGCTGGGTGGCCGAGCGGCATCCCGCGCTGGTGCGGCGCATCGTGGCAGCGGGGCATGAGCTGGCCAGCCACGGCCATGGCCATGCCAGGGTCGTGACGCTGTCGCCCGAACAGTTCCGCCAGGATGTGGTGCGCGCCAAGGCGCTGCTGGAGGATATCGGCGGCGTGGCGGTGGCGGGGTACCGCGCGCCGACCTTCTCGATCGGGGCGGCGACACCGTTTGCCTATCCCGTGCTGGCCGAGACCGGGCATCGCTACAGCTCCTCCATCTATCCGGTGCGGCACGATCTGTATGGCGCGCCGGATGCGCCGCGCTTTGCGCATGCGGTGGCCGAGGGCGCGCTGTGGGAGGTGCCGATGACCACCATTCGCTTGCGCGGCCAGAACCTGCCGATCTCCGGCGGCGGGTATTTCCGGCTGCTGCCCTATGCCGTTTTCCGTCGCGGCCTGGCCGCGTTCAACCGGGCCGAGGAGCGGGGCGGCATGTTCTACACCCACCCGTGGGAGATCGATCCCGGCCAGCCGCGCATCGGCGGCGCCGGCCGGCTTTCCCGCTTCCGCCACTACCTGAACCTCGCCCGCACCGCGCCACGGCTGGAGCGGCTGCTGCGTGATTTCGCCTGGGGGCGCATGGACGAGGTTTTCCCCGAACTGGCCGCGCCCCCGGCCCCCATGGCATCCGCTGCCTGAACGCCGGACCCCACGCATGACCCTGCGCCTGCGCCCGTTGGAGGATGCTGCCGATGCTGCCGGGTTGGAGGCGGCCTGGGACGCCTTCGTGCTGGCGCAACCCGAAGGCACGTTCTTCCATCGCGCCGCCTGGCGCCGGGTGATCGCGCGCGCCTTTGGCCATGCCACGCACTACGTCGCCGCCGAGCGCGACGGGGCGATCGTTGGCGTGCTGCCATTGGCCCGCGTGCGCACCATGCTGTTCGGGGATTCGCTGATCTCGGTGCCGTTCTGTGTGAATGGCGGGCCGCTGGCCGCGGACCAGGAGGCGTTCCAGGCGCTGGTGGCACATGCCGAAAGCGTGATGCGCGGCGCCGGCGTGCCGGTGCTGGAATTCCGCTTCCTGCACGCGCCCCCGCAGGGCTGGCTGGACGAGGCGGACTGGCCGGTGAAATCGGACCTGTACGTGATCTTCCGCCGCGCGATCAGCGGTGACGACGACGCCAACATGAAGGCGATCCCGCGCAAGCAGCGGGCGATGGTGCGCAAGGGCATCACGGCGGGCCTCACCTCCGAGATCGACCGCGACACGCGCCGCCTGCATCCGATCTATGCCGAGAGCGTGCGCAACCTGGGCACGCCGGTCTTCCCGCAGCGCTACTTCGACATCCTGATGGACGCCTTCGGCGAGGATGCCGACATCGTGACCATCCTGGACGCGGGCGTGCCGATCGCCTCGGTGATGAACTTCTATTTCCGCGACGAGGTGCTGCCCTATTACGGCGGCGGCACACGGGCGGCGCGCGATCGCTACGCCAACGACTTCATGTACTGGGAGGTGATGCGCCGGGCGGCGGGGCGGGGCTTCCGGCTGTTCGACTATGGCCGCAGCAAGGTCGGCACCGGCGCCTATTCCTTCAAGAAGAACTGGGGGTTCGAGCCGGCGCCGCTGGCTTACCGGTTCCGGCTGGCGCCGGGGGCGTCGATCCCGGACATCAATCCGCTCAACCCGAAATACCGGCTGTTCATCGCCGCCTGGAAGCGGCTGCCGCTGCCGGTGGCGAACCTGCTGGGGCCGCCGATCGTGCGCGGATTGGGGTGAGATGAGAGAACTC
Organism: Acetobacteraceae bacterium; assembly: GCA_027483995.1. Lineage (GTDB taxonomy): Bacteria > Pseudomonadota > Alphaproteobacteria > Acetobacterales > Acetobacteraceae > CAMDGX01. The sequence goes on along the minus strand of JAIXTK010000180.1, from coordinate 6,057 downwards.
CTCTTTCTCGCGCACCGCTTCCCATACCCGCCCGACAAGGGCGAGAAGATCCGCAGCTGGAACCTGATCCGGCACCTGGCGAAAACCTGGCGCGTGCACCTGGGCTGCCTGTCGGTGGACGGCGAGGATGCAAGCCACCTCGATGCCGTGCGCGCCGTGTGCGGGGAGGTCGCGAGCTTTCCGATCTCGCCGCGCGGTCAGAAGCTGCGGGCGCTCGCGCGGCTGCGGCCGGGGCGGCCGCTGATGGTGGATTATTACGGCCATGCCGGGCTGGCGGCCTGGGTGAAGACGCTGCTGGCGGAACGCCCGATCGGGCTCGGCTTCGCCTATTCCACGCCGATGGCGCAGTATTTCGACGGCGCGGGCGTGCCCTGGGTGCTCGACATGGTCGATGTGGACTCGGAAAAATTTGCCGCCTATGGCGCCGAGGGGCGCTGGCCGATGCGCCATGTCTGGGCGCGCGAGGCCCGCACGCTGCTGGCGTATGAGGCGCAGTCCGTGCGGCAGGCGGAGCTTTCGCTGCTGGTGAGCGAGGCGGAATGCCGCCGCGTCGCCACCCTGGCGCCACAAACGGCGGGGCGCGTCTTCGCGGTGCAGAACGGGGTGGACCTGGATTTTTTCCACCCGTGCCACGCCTTCCCGCGCCCCTGGGCCGATGATGCGCCGCGCGTGGTGTTCACCGGCCACATGGACTACCCGCCCAATGCCGAGGCCGCGATCTGGTTCGCCGGCCAGGTGATGCCCCTGCTGCGCCGGCTCACCCCCGCGCCGCGCTTCGCCGTGGTGGGTGCAAACCCGCTGCCCGCGGTGCAGGCGCTGGCGGGGCCGGACATCCAGGTGACCGGCCGGGTGGAGGATGTGCGGCCCTGGGTGGCGCATGCCGCCGTGGCCGTGGCGCCGCTGCGCATCGCCCGCGGTATCCAGAACAAGGTGCTGGAGGCGATGGCGATGGCCCGCCCCGTCGTCGCCTCCCCTCAGGCCTTCGAAGGCGTGGTGGCCACCCCGGGCCGCGACCTGCTGGTGGCCGACGGGGCCGAAGCGATGGCCCAAGCGGTCGCCGCGGTACTGGCCGGGCGCCATCCCACCCTGCCGGCCACCGCCCGCGCGGCCATGGAAGCCTCCTATGCCTGGGGGGCGACGCTGGCGCGGCTCGACGATCTGATGGACAGCCTGCCGCAGGTGCGGGAAAACCCGGCCGCCGCCCACCCCGCCCGCACGACCATGCCCGAGGAGGCCACCCCATGAGCGCCCGCTCCCTGCCTGCCGACCTGTCGCCCGATGCGGGCCGGATCGCGGCCGATGCCGGGCTGGCACTGGTGGCGGGCCTGGCCGTGCTCGGCCTGCTGTTCCACGAGGAGGCGATGTCGGCGGTGAAGGTGTGGAACGATTCCACCGCCTATTCCCATTGCTGGTTCGTGTTGCCGATCGCGCTCTATCTCGCCTGGGAGCGGCGGCAGAACCTGGCCGGGCTGCGGGTGGAGCCGCTGCCCTGGCTCGGCCTGATGGCGATCCCCGGCGTGGTGGCCTGGATGGCGGCGGAGCGCATGGGCATCATGGAAGGCCGCCAGCTGGTGGCGATGAGCTTCGTGCAGCTGCTGTTCCTGGCCGTGCTGGGCTGGCGGGTGTTCTGGGCGATGTCCGCCCCGCTGCTCTACCTGTATTTCCTGGTGCCCTTCGGCGCGTTCCTGACGCCGTACCTGCAGCATTTCACCCTGCAGTTCAGCCTGGTGGGGCTGACGGTGCTGGGGGTGCCGTTCTATGCCGACTCGTTCCTGATCGAGACACCCTCCGGCCGGTATTTCGTCGCCGAGGCCTGCGCCGGGCTGCGCTTCCTGATCGCGGCAATCGCCTTCGGCGTGCTGTATGCCTGCCTGATCTACCGCAGCTATCACAAGCGGGCGCTGTTCCTGGTCGCCTCCATCGTCATCCCGATCGTGGCCAACGGGTTCCGGGCCCTGGGGATCGTGCTGCTGGGCGAGGCGCTGGGCAGTGCGGAGGCGGCGGCGGCGGACCATATCCTGTATGGCTGGATCTTCTTCTCCATCGTGATCCTGCTGCTGATCCTGGCTGGCATGCCGTTCCGCGAGGACACGGTGGCAACCGTGCGCGAAGTGCCGCCGGCGGAGCGCTTGCCGGGGGCCCGTCTGCGCGCCGTGGCGGCCGCCGTGCTGGTGGCGGCTTTCGCGGCGAGTGCGGCCAGTGCCTCCGCCTTTCTGGACCAGCGGGCGCTGCCGGTGGCTGAGATCACGCCGCCCTCGCTGCATGCGGCGGTGGGCTGCATCGCCGCCGGGCCCGTGGTGCACACCCCGCCCGGCACGCCGGGGGCAGTGGATCCGCAGGGCAGCCGCAGCGTGGCGGAATACGTGTGCGGCCCGGTGCGGCTGACTATGACGGTGCAGGTGTTCTCCACCCGCGCCAACCCCTCTGCCATCGTGCAGGCCCGGCGCAGCCTGGCGCGCGAGGATCTGGCCGACGAGATGGAGTTCGGCGCGCTCGATGTGCAGGGCCAGGGCAGTTGGCGCCTTGCCACCAGCGCCAACCCGGCGGCGATGGCAGCAACCCGGCTGTGGCTGGATGGTGCGCCGAGCCGCGGTGGGCTGGCCGAGCGGATTCGCCAGGCGCGCAACAGCGTGGCCGGCGCGGAGGCGGCGCCCGTTTTGGTGGCCGCCACGCTGCAGTTCCCGCGCAGCCCGATCGGAGTGCGGGAGCGCGAATGGGCGCAGCAATTGCTGGCGGCGTTCCTGGGCGCGCAGGCGGGGCTGGACGAGCAGATCACCAACCTGGCGCGGGCGGCGGCTGGCAGTTAGAAAGAAAGCGCGTTCTTTTTTGAAAAAAGAACCAAAAAATTTTTGTTCGTTCGATAAAACGGGCAGTGCCGCTGCCAATGAACAAAAGTCTTTTTGCTTCTTTTTCTTCAGAAAAAGAAGACTCTTTCTTTCACGCCACCCCCTCATGCGCAAACAACGAAGGCGCCCCACCGGTGTGGATGAATACCACGTGCTGGTCCGCCCGCCAGCGCCCGGCCAGAAGCAGCGCGATCAACCCGGCGAGCCCCTTGGCGGAATAGACGGGATCCAGCACCAGCGCTTCCTGCCGGGCGGCGAGGCGCAACGCCTCCAGCGTGGCTTTGTGCGGCACGCCATAGGCCGGTCCGGCATGGCCGGCGACGACCTCCAGCGTGCGGGGATCGAAGGGCAGGCCGAGCAGGGCGGCGGCCCCGGTGGCGTAGCGGGCGACGTCGGCGCGCACGCGGTCTGGCTCCGCATCGATATCGATGCCCACGATATCGGTGCCCGGCAGGCAGGCGGCGCCGGCGACTGCAAGGCCGGCCTGGGTGGCGCCGCTGCCGGAGCAGAACACGACGGCGGCGGGGGCAAACCCCTGCGCGGCGCATTGCCCGGCGATCTCCACCGCGCAGGAGGCGTAGCCCACGGCCCCGAGCGGGCTGGAGACGCCGTAGGGCACGAGGAAGGGGCGGCGCCCCTCGGCGCGCAGGGTTTCAACCAGGGCGGCGATGGCGCCGTTGCGGTCGCCGGTCCAGGGCACGTCGTGCAGCGTGGCGCCGAACAGCCGGTTGAGCAGGGCGTTGCCGGAGGTGGCATAGGCCGGCCCCTGCGGCGCGACCCGGCCATGATACACGGCGAGGTGGCAAGCGAGGCCCAGTTGGGCGGCAGCGGCGGCCACCTGGCGCTGGCTGTTGGATTGCACAACGCCGCCGGAAACCAGCGTATCCGCGCCCTGTTGCACCGCTTCATGCAGCACGAGGTCCAGCTTGCGCAGCTTGTTGCCGCCCAGGCCGCGGCCGCAGAGATCCTCGCGCTTCACCCACAGGCTGGGGCCGCCGAGATGGGCGGAGAGGCGGGGCATGGGTTCCAGCGACGTGGGCAGGGTGGCCAGGCCGAGGCGGGGAAAGCGAGCCAGGCGCTGGGCAAGGCCGGCGGCCATGCTCATGCCGGCAGAAGGCTCGCGGCATGCTCCAGCATGGGCAATGGCACCTGGTACGGGCCGCCCGGCGCCGCGGCCCCCTGGGCCTCACCCACCACGTAGCCGTAGCGCAGGCCGCAGACAGAGGCGAGCGACCAGAAGATCGGCGAGGCATCGGCGGGGCCGAGCAACTCCAGCACCGCGGCGCCATCGGGGCAGAATGCGCATTCGGCCAGGATGCTGCCCTGGGGGGCAACCACGGCGCTGGCATGGCGCAGCAGGGCGATGCGATCGGCCAGCGGCGTGCGGTCGGCATCCACCAGGGTGAAGCCGCGGGCGGCCAGGGTGGCGGCGACCAGGGGTTCGTTCAGCAGCCGGGGGGCAAATTCCGCCGAACGCAAATAGAGGCGCCGGGGCCCGGGCGGTGCCATGGGTACCAGGGCCGCCAGCGCCTGTGCGGCGGTGCGGGCCATGGGCGAAACCTCGGCCAGGCCGAGCCGGCCGGTGACGACGAGGTTGGTGCAGGCCACAGCCTCCTCCGCCAGCCAGTCGGTCGCGGCGGAGAGGTTGAGCAGGGCCAGCATTTCCTCCAGCCAGGGCGCGCGGGCGGCCTGCGGCAGCAGAACGCGCAACTCCGGGTGCTGGCGGCGCAGGCGTGCGGCGGTGACGAGGCGCGGCAGCAGGGTGAGCATGCCGTGCGGATCGCTTTCCCAGCCCGGCCCGAAGGCGAGCAGGGACTGGGCCGTGCTGCTCTGGCGCGCCGCGGCGGGTGCGGGCGGCGGGGGCTGCGGCAGCGTGTCGGCCAGGGCGAGGCCCTGGAACAGCACGGTGCCGCTGCCGCCCAGCACGATGGCCTGGTCCAGCTGGGCGATCAGCGTGGCGGGCAGGGCGTAGCGGCCGGAATCCGGATGCAGCAGCGCGGCCCCATGCGGGGCGATGCCGGGGTCGATGGTGGTGGCGAAGAAGGGGGGCGCGCGCTCCACCTCGGTGGCGGCCTGCAATTCCGCCATGTGCGGCAGGGCGCCGGAGGCGCGCAGCGCGGCCAGATCGGGGCCCGGCGCCACGGCTGGGGTGGCCGGTGCGGAAGGCGTGGGTTGCAGGTGCCAGTCCAGCCATTCGTCGAAGCTGCGTTCGGCCTCGCCCTGGCGGTAGCGCAGGGCGGGGCTCCACCAGGCCAGGCCGAAATGCGCGGCCACCGCTTGGTGCACCGGCGCCTGCTGGTCGGCAAAGAGGGTTGCGAGCCCGGGCAGCACGGCGGCGAGGCGGGCATCGTGGCTGCCGGTGCCCAGGGCGGCGATGGCGGGGTGGCCCAGCAACTGGGACATCGCCACGGCCAGCAGCGGGGCGGCGGGATGCAGGGCGCTGTGGAACAGCCGCTCCTGCCGGAAGCGGGCGAGCACGAAGCCGGCCAGACGGATGTCGCACCCCTCCTCGCGGCGGAACATCTCCCGCGCCACGAAGGCGTGCATGCGGTCCAGATCCACCAGGGTATTGAGCGCCACGGCCTCGTAGGCGGCGCGGCGGCCGGAGGGCGGGGCGGCGCTGCGCAGCACGCTCAAGGCGATGCGGTCGCCGAACACGGCCGGCACGCCGGGCAGCGCTCCGCGTGGGGGATGCTCGGCGGCCAGCGGCCACAGGCTTTCGAACTCCAGGCGGGGCAGGGTGATCAGCGCGCAGCCGGGGGGCAGCAGGGCGCGCTCCGCCGGGTCCAGTGCGCCAGCCTCGGCCAGCACCACGGCGGCGCGGGCCAGCACATCGGGCGCGGCGCGCGGAGGGGCGCCTGGCAGGGTGGGGCAGAGATGCAGATCCACCGCCTCGGCGAGGCCAGGCACGGCGCCCAGCTGTTCCACCAGCGCGCCCACCACGTGGCCGCCAATGCCGAGCAGGGCGGGGCGGCTCATGGCGGGGTCAGCGCGTCGGGCGGGGCGGGGTCTGGCTGTAGTCGTAGAAGCCGCGGCCGGATTTGCGGCCGAGCCAACCGGCCTCGACATACTTCACCAGCAGCGGACAGGGCCGGTATTTGCTGTCCGACAGGCCTTCATAGAGCACCTGCATGATGGAAAGGCAGGTATCCAGCCCGATGAAGTCGGCCAGTTCCAGCGGGCCCATCGGGTGGTTGGCGCCCAGCTTCAT
>JAIXTK010000264.1 GCA_027483995.1 Acetobacteraceae bacterium | reverse complement strand
TGATGCCGGAGCGGCTGGCCAATACCGATCCGTTCAAGCAGATCCCCGAGGTGGTGGGCAGCGGGCCGTTCCGCTGGGTGCAGGCGGAGTACAATTCCGGCAACCGCGCGGTGTTCGCCAGGAACGAGGCGTATGTGCCGCGCGGCGAGGCGGCGGACTATGCCTCGGGCGGCTACCGGGTGCATGTGGACCGGGTGGAATGGAAGATCATTCCGGACGCGGCGACCGCGGCCAATGCGCTGGTGACGGGCGAGGTGGACTGGGTGGAGATGCCGCTGCCCGATCTGCTGCCGCTGCTGCGCAAGGCCCGGGATGTGAAGGTGGGGCAGCTGGACCCCTATGGCATCTACCCGGCGCTGCGGCCGAACTTCATGCATCCGCCGCTGGACAACCCGGCGATAAGGCGCGCGATTTTGGCGGCGGTGGACCAGGTGGAGGTGATGACCGGGCTGATGGGCGACGATACCGAAGCGTATCGGGCCCCGGTGGGCTTCTTCATCCCGGGCAGCGAGGCGGCCAGCGAGGTTGGCATGGAGGCGGTGCGGGTGCGGCGTTCGCCGGCCGAGGTGAGGAAGATGCTGGCCGATGCCGGGTACCGCGGCGAGAAGCTGGTGGTGATGCACCCGACGGACCAGCCCTTCTATGACGCGATCACCTCTGTTTACGTGTCCCAGCTGCGCAAGGTGGGCCTGAACATCGACGAGCAGTCGATGGATTGGGGCACGATCGTGCAGCGGCGCAACAGCAAGGAGCCGCTGGAGAAGGGCGGCTGGAGCCTGTTCATGTCCGGCTTCCCGGCGGTGGACCAGGGCAACCCGATCCTGGCGAGCCCGCTGCGCACGAACGGGGACAAGGCGTGGTACGGCTGGCCGGTGAACGCGAAGATCGAGAGCCTGCGCGAGCAGTGGATCGATGCGACCGATCCGGCGGAGCAGAAGCGGATTGCCGAGGAGATCCAGCGCGAGGCGTTCAGCTTCGTGCCCTATGCGCCGCTGGGGCAGTATCTGCAGGCGACGGCGTGGCGGAGCAACCTTTCCGGGTTGCTGCGCGGGCCGGTGCCGGTGTTCTGGAACGTGCAGAAGGCTTGAAGCCTTTCCGGGGCTGAACGGGGGCGGGGCTGCGGCCTCGCCTTTTTTTGGCAAATAAATTTCGATATCGCAACAAATAAGGCGTGGGTGGGCTAGTCGGGTTCCCAGGGCCGCCAGAGGCCGTGGCGCTTGGCGTAGCGGATGGCCTTGAGGACGTAGGGGCGGAAGGGCTGGTCGCCGGGGGCGAGGCCGGGGCTGGGGCCTTTCGCGCGGGGCGGCTTGGCGGGTTTGGGCCGGGCCGGCCTGGGCCGGGCCGATCTGGGGCGCGGGGGGAGGCGCAGGGCGGCGGGGAGTTCGGTGCCGAGCATGCGGCAGAGCGGGCGCAGGGTGCGGGTGGCGCCGGGGGAGGCGGCGATGAGGGCGGCGGCGCCGGGGCGGGCGAGGAGGAATTCGAGCTGGGAGGCATAGGCGCGGACGTGATGGTCCAGCAGGGCGCCGAGCCAGCCGTGGCGGCGGACGGGCACGTGGCTGCGGGGATCCTGTTCGTGCGGGGCCTGGCGCGGGCGCGGGGTGCGGGGCTGGGTGGGGTGCCGCGTGTGGCCGGCGGCGAGATGGGCCATGGCACGGGCGAGGCGGACCCGGGTGCGGGAGATGCGGTTCCAGATGGGGGTGGCCAGCGGGCCGAGGGCGCTTGTGTAGCGGGCGAATGTGCGCAGCAGGGCGAGGAGGGAGGCGAGGATGGCATCCAGCGTGCGGGCGAGCTCTTCCACCGTGAGGACGGAGTCCTCCCGGGCGGTCGGCTCGGCCTGGGTTGCGGGTGCTGCGGTGCTCATGGCGGTGTATATAACTAACAATAGTTAGCGACGCAAGGGGTGTTGGAACATTTTTCTGCGGAGGGGTACGGGTGCAGAACATTGCCTGGGCGCTTCGTTTGGGCCTAGGCTCGTGGAAACGGCACCGCGGGAGGTGGCCATGGCTGGATGGTGGCGAAACGGCGCGCTGGCCTTGGTGGCGGCGCTGGCGGTTTGCGGGACGCGGCCGGCGAATGCCTCTGCGCTGACCCTCAATGGCACCGGGACCGGGATGGGGTTCACGCTGACCACGGTGGTGGGCGGGCTGCCGCTGGGCGGGTACTACGACTACACGCTGGTGAGCGTGGCGGTGAATGCGAGCGGCAACATCGTGGCGCCGCTGACCAGCGGGTTCGACAGCTATACCTACGCCAATGCCGACAACCAGACGCTGTATGGCTATCTCTCCAATGCCGGGACCACGGTGCCGGGGGGCATGGCGATCACTGCCGTGGGGGGGCAGCTCTACGGCTCCGCCTTTTCCGGCGGCTACTACAAGCTGAACCAGGACGGGACGGTGCAGTCCACGTTGGCGCTGCCGGGGCTGATGGCGCGCTATGGGTTGTGGACGAACCCCGCCAACGGGCACCTGATTTCCTCCTCCTTCCAGGGGTTGGTGGATATCGACCCGGTGGCGCAGAGCTTCACGGTGGTGAACACGCTGACGGCGAACGACCCCCTGTCCTATGCCGACGGGGTGACGGTGACGCCGGACGGGCAGGTGGCCTATGTCGCGGATTTCTGGGCCGACAAGGTGCGGGGCTTCAGCCTGGTGAACGGGACGAGCGCGCTGTACGGGGCCATGACCTATGGCCAGGAGGTGTTCACCACGGCGTATCTGGGCCGTGGCTCCGACGGGATGGGCGTGCTGGCCGGGACCTGCGCGCTGGCCGGGCAGATCGTGGTGAACAACAATGACGGCACGGTGGGGCTGATTGATCCGCTGGCGGCCACCGAGACGACGATCGCCAGCGGCGGCAACCGTGGCGATTATGCGGGGCTGGATACCACCGGCGGGACGTTGTTTCTTTCTCAGAACGACAGCCTGATGCGGATCACGGCGCCGGCGGGGTGCAGCATCGGGAGCAACCCCACGCCGGAGCCTTCGGGGTTGGCGCTGCTGGCGGCGGGGTTGCCGATGCTGGGGATGTTGCGGCGGCGGCGGTTCGCTTTGTAGGTCGGGCGTTTGCCGGTGGGTGGGGTGGCGGGTCCGCTGCGCGACCCGCCCTACGAGCGGCGGATGCGTCAGTCCTGGGCGGCGAGGTCGGTGTGGCCGAGGCCTGGGATGCCCATGTCGTGCATGGTCTCGGCGACCGCGGTCATGGCTTCGGCCATGTCTGTCTCGTGCACGTCGCCCATGCAGCCGATGCGGAAGGTGTCGGCGAGCGCGAGGCGGCCGGGAAAGATGACGAAGCCGCGGTTCTGCATGCCCTCGAACAGCTTCTGGAAGCTGAAGGCCGGGTGCTTGGGGTTGTGGAAGGTGGCGACGATGGGCGAGGCATTGGCATCGGGCACCACGGTGGCGAAGCCCATCTGGCGCATGCCGTCGACCAGGCGCTTCCAGTTGGCGGTGTAGCGGGCGAGGCGGGCCGGGGTGCCGCCTTCCGCCGCATGCTCGCGGCAGGCCTGGGCGAAGGCGGCCAGCACCTGGGTGGGGGGCGTGAAGCGGAAGCTGTTGGTGCGGTCCATGTGCTGGTTCTGGTCCCAGAGATCCAGCGTGAGGGCGCGGCAGTTGCCGCGGTTGTTTTCCAGCGCGGTTTTCTGCACCACGGACCAGCCGATGCCCGGCACGCCCTGCATGCATTTGTTCGATGAGACGGTGATGGCCTGCAGGCCGAGGGCGGGCGCATCGATGGGGATGGCGCCGAAGGAGGCCACCGCATCGACGAACAGGCCCTTGGTATGGGCGCGGCAGACCGCGGCGATCTCCTCCAGCGGGTTGAGCACGCCGGTGCTGGTTTCGCAGTGCACGACCATGACGTGGGTGATGGCGGGGTCGGCCAGGATCGCGGCTTCGAACTGGGCCGCGGTGGGGGGTGTGAAGGGGGCGGTGCGGATGACGGCGTGGGGGACGCCGGTATGGGCGCAGATCTCGATCAGGCGGTCGCCATAGACGCCGTTGGTGTGGACGAGGAGCTTGCCGCCGGGCGGGACGAGGCCGGCGATGACGGCTTCGTTCGCGTAGGTGGCGCTGCCGGGCAGGGGGATGGCGGTGTAGGCGCCCTGGCCGTTGACCAGGGCGACCATGTAGTTGCGCGCCAGGTTCAGGTCGCGGACGAATTCGGTGCCGCCGGAGGCGCGGTCTTTCAGCATCACCTCCTTGGTGGAGCGGGAGACGCTGACCGGGCCTGGGGTGAGCAGCAGCGGATCGCTGGCGTCGCGGGGCATGGCTCACTCCTGGAGGCGATGCGGTGACGCTAGCGGGCCCTGGGGCGGTGTAAAGGGCGGAATGCCTGGAAACGGGGCAATTTGACGGATGGTGGGGAGGGGGTGGGTGCTTCGGCGTTGAAATGCGCGAAAAATGGGCAGAGTTGGGGCTAGGCCAGGGTTTCCGCGTGGTGGCAGGCGACCATGCTGTCGCCCAGGGGGCGCCAGGCGGGCACCTCCTGGCGGCAGCGTTCGGTGGCGAAGGGGCAGCGCGTGTGGAAGGTGCAGCCCGGGGGCGGGTTGGAGGGGCTGGGGATCTCGCCGGCCAGCGGGACGCGGGGCTTGGCGCGCTGGGCGACCGGGTCCGGCTCCGGCACGGCGGCGAGCAGGGCGCGCGTGTAGGGGTGGCGTGGGGCGGCGAAGAGGGCGTCGCGCGGGGCGAGTTCCACCAGGCGGCCGAGATACATTACCGCGACACGGTCGCAGACGTGGCGGACCACGGCGAGGTCGTGGCTGACGAAGAGGCTGGCCATGCCGCGGCGCTGCTGGAGTTCCACCAGCAGGTTGAGGAT
>JAIXTK010000241.1 GCA_027483995.1 Acetobacteraceae bacterium | reverse complement strand
GTAGCTGTTCACCTGGCCGTTCATGATGTTGCGTTCGGTGAGGCGCTCGCTGATCCACATGGTCTCCTTCGACTTGAAGACCGGGCGGACGAGGCCGAGCAGCTCATCCATGTTGGCGCGGCGGGTGGCGGGTTCCTTGAAGCGGGGGTCGTGTTCCAGGTGCTGGATTTCCATCGCCTCGCAGAACGGTGCCCAATCGGTGTTGCGCACCATGGTGACGTTGATCTGGCCGTTCTTGGTGTCGAACACGCCGGCGGGCATGATGCCGCGCTGCAGCACGCCGTTTTCCAGGTAGCCGGCGATGAGGCGGATGACGGAGAGCATGGCGCCGCCCTGCATCAGGCTGGCTTCGATATAGCGGCCTTCCGTGAGGTTCTGCATCTTCTTGACGAAGACGGACGTGGACAGCGCCTGGAAGCCCAGCAGGCCGGTGTACATGTCGATCAGCGAGATGGCGATGCGGTGGGGGTGGTTGTCCATCTCGCCGCGGTTTTCATGCACGATGCCGTTGAAGGCCTGCAGCACAGGGTCCATGGCGGGGCGGCCGGCCCAGGGGCCGACCTGGCCGAAGCCGGAGATGGAGTAGTACATGATGCCGGGGTTCTTGGCGCGGACGGCATCGTAGCCGAAGCCGTAGCGCTGGATGGTGCCGGGCCGGAAGCCTTCCATGAAGATGTCGGCGCCGTCGATCAGCTTCCAGAGGATGTCCTTGCCTTCCTGGGTCTTGAGATCGAGCGCCACGGCCTTCTTGCCGAGGGTGCCGAAGAAGGAGAAGGAGGAGTGGTCGCCGTAGGTCTTGCCGAGGATGCGGGCCCAGTCGCCGCCATTGTGCGGGGTTTCGATCTTGATCACCTCGGCGCCGTGCTGGGCGAACATCATGGCGCAGGAGGGACCGGCGACGCCGCCGGTGAGGTCGATCACCTTCAATCCCTTGAAGGCCTGGTGGTAGCTCATTCCGTTTCCCCTATCGCAGGCTCGGTGTGTTTGGGCGCCGGTCTTGGGGCCGGCGCAAGTTCAGCATCGTGCCAGGGGTTGGGCGTTTGGCCAACTGCCTCGGGCACAATTCTCCCCACCACCCCGGCGCCCTCGCCGGGAACAGGGGGATGGGGCGTGGCGGAGGCGCAAGGCCTGGGCCTTTGCCGGGGCTGGCTGGATGGGAAAGCTTCTTTGGCCGCGTTGGGGGCTGCAACTTGTGGCATCATGAAACGCCAGTGCGACTGTGCTGACGCTGAATGAACAGTGCCGTCTATCCCTGCGTATTGCCATTCCGCAGGGAGGATGCGTTGCGGGACGCGAGGAATTGCGATCGCCAGCGGTCGTTCACTGCATTGGCCTGGCGCGCGAGTTTGATTTTCGACAGGTCTGGTGTGAAGCCATTCAACCCTATCTGTGTTGCAATGAAGGGGCAAAGCAGTAGGGGGGCGGCGACGATTTGTTCGTATGTCAAGTAGGTTGGTACTATGCCATTGAGGGCAAAAAACTCCCCATATTGATGCTCGGCTTCCAGGATGTCTTGTAGTATCTGGGTTACCATTGGTTCAGAAAAAGCGATATCCTCGGGAGATTTGGTGCCTTCCATCCATGACGTATACTTTCCAGTGCTGAATGCCAGCGCATGGCTGATCGCCTGGCCGAGCTTGTCTCCTCGCTGGATGACCAGGAATTTGGACCGGTGTATTATTTTGTCGAGAATGCCGGATGCCCCCAGAATTTCTATGTGGGAGATGGCTGTCTTTAAAATGAAGGTTCCGGATTTTTGCTTTGCTCGGACCAGATGGTTAAAGTATTCATGGAAATTATTGAAATTATAGATGTTTTTGTGATCAAGTGCCGTCTCCCAATTGAGATCTTCGCCGGCCAAATTATACTGACCGCTTGATTCCAGCAGTTCCGCGAGATAGTTGGAGCCGGAGCGGTTCGTGTAGCATATGAATAAATAATTTACATCCTCCGGATCCGGTGGGTGGTAGGTAGTGAAGCCGTCGAAATGTTCCAGAATTTTAAGAAGATGTGGGTTATCCTTTATGGTGGGGATGAGAATTTCTGTGGGGGTGTTAGATGTCTTGATATTGTGAGGCATTGAAATATTTAAACCTTCGGGACGAAATCGGTGGTTGGACTGAAGGCCAACATGGCGTGGCCGATGCGAATGCGCAAACCCTCAATGGTTGCGTAGTTGGCTGTGCAGGACGCCCTCCCATACCGAGTGGCGCTGCCACGGCTTGGTTCAGGCGTTCCGGCTGGGGATGGGCAAGGGCCGCCCGGACGGGGAGGCCTCGTGCCGGGATCCGTTCCGTGCAGACAGGAGATTTCTCGGGATCGTGTATATGACTTACCCGTTTGCGCCGAGGATGACGAATGTCTTCGGCGCAAACGGATGAAGTCTTTTTTGCTTCTTTTTTCTTCAGAAAAAAGAAGGCGCTTTGCTTACCAGGTATCGATGTAGGCGTGCTTCTTTTCCGTGCGGGGTTCCTGGGGCGGCTGGCTGCGCAGGCCCATGGCGATCCAGCTGCGGGTTTCCGCGGGGTCGATGACGTCGTCCAGCCCGCCGCCGACGCCGGCGTTGACGGCCTTGGCGGTTTCGTAGGCGTGGGCGACGCGGCGGTCGAATTCGGCGCGGCGTTCCTCGGGATCCTCGATGGCCATGAGTTCCTTGCGGTAGCCGAGCTTGACCGCGCCTTCGATGTTCATGCCGGCGAATTCGGCGGTGGGCCAGGCGACGGTGAAGAAGCCGACGAGGGAGCCGGCGCCGAGCATGGCCTGGACGCCGAGGCCGTAGGCCTTGCGGACGACGACGCCGAAGAACGGCGCGGTCATGTTGGCACCGGTGTTGAACAGGCGGACGCAGTGGCGGACCAGCGCGGTTTTCTCCACGTCTGGCCCCACCATCATGCCGGGGCAGTCCATGAGGGAGAGCACGGGGACGTCGAAGGCGTCACAGAGGCGGAGGAACCTCGCGGCCTTGTCGGCGCCGTCGGAGTCGATCGCGCCGGCGAGGTGGTGGGGGTTGTTGGCGATGACGCCCATGGGGCGGCCTTCGACGCGGATGAAGGCGGTGATGATGCCGATGCCGAATTTCGGGCGGATTTCGAGGACGCTGTCCTCGTCGGCCAGGGTGTGGAGGATTTCGCGCATGTCGTAGAGGCGCAGGCGGTTTTCCGGGATGATGTGGCGGAGCTTGCGCTGGTCTGGGGCTTTCCAATCCTTGATGGGGCCCTGGAAGTAGGAGAGGTATTTCTTGGCGGTGGCGACGGCTTCCTTTTCGTCCTTCACCTCGATGTCCACGACGCCGTTCGGGACCTGGAAGGAGAGTGGGCCGCATTCCTCCGGCGTGTAGATGCCCAAGCCCCCGCCTTCGATCATGGCCGGGCCGCCCATGGCGATGGTGGTGTTGGCGGTGGCGATGATGACGTCGCAGCAGGCGACCAGCGCGGTGTTCCCGGCGAAGCAGCGGCCGTTGACGACGCCGACGAGGGGGACGAGGCCGGAGAGCTTGGAGAAGGTGGTGAAGGTGGTGGTATCCACCGCGATACGGGGGCCGTTGTTGTCGTCGCCGGGGCGGCCGCCGCCGCCTTCGCCGAAGAGGATCACGGGGATGCGGGCGCGGTGCGCCAGCTCGAACATGCGGTCCTGCTTGTAGTGGTTGCGGCGGCCTTGGGTGCCGGCGAGGACAGTGTAGTCGTAATGGACGATCATGGCGCGGGCGCGGGAGGCTTCGACCTTGTCCGCGTTGATGGTGCACATGCCGGCGAGCAGGCCATCGGCCGGGGTTTGCTTGCGGAGTGTTTCGAGGTCGTGACGGTCGTGCTGCATGGCGACGACGAGCGGCCAGTATTCGGTGAAGCTGCCGGGGTCTGCCAGTTCGGCGATGTTCTCGCGCGGCATGCGGTTGCCGAGCGCGTGGCGCTTGGCGACGGCGGCCTGGCGGTTTTCATCCAGCGTGGTGGCGTGGCGGTCGATGACTTCCTGCAGGTCGCCGCGGATGTGGTCTGGGTCGATCGCGGCATCGGCCGCGATGGCGCCGCCGGCAACTTCGGCGGGTTGCAGGAAGACGATCGGGTAGCCTTCGCGGACGACGTCTCCGGCGGCCATGGTGATGGCGCGGATGATGCCGGATTCGCGGGCGGTGATGATGTGTTCCATCTTCATCGCTTCCACCACCGCGACCTGTTGGCCCTGGCGGACTTCGTCGCCGAGGGCGACCGAGATGGCGACGACGGTGCCCTGGATCGGCGCGGCGAGGCCGATGGTGCCATCGGGGCCCTTGGCGGTGGGGGCTTCGGCGGGTTTGTCGGCGGGTTTGGCTTCGGATTTCACCTGCTGGTCGAAGGCGAAGAGGGCCAGGGGGTCGCGGGATTTAACGCGGGCGCCGGCGAAGCCTTCGGGTTCGGCCGCTGGCGCGGCGGGTGCCGGGGCGCTGCCTGGTGCGGGGGCGGCGACGAAGCGTTGGCGGCGGTCGGCGGGTTGGGCGAGTTCCTTGATCTTCTCATCGACCCAGCGGGTGTGGACGGCGCCGCTGGCGAAATCCGGGTGGGCGAGGATGGCGTTCAGGAAGGGGATGTTGGTGCCGACGCCTTCGAGGCGGAATTCGCTGAGTGCGCGTTGGGTTTTCGCGATGGCGTGGCCGAAGTCGCGCGAAGTGGAGTGGACGATGACCTTGGCCAGGAGGCTGTCGAAATTGGCGCTGGTTTTGTAGCCGGCATAGCCAAAGCCGTCGGTGCGGACGCCGGGGCCGTTGGGGGCTTCGTAGACGGCGAGCGTGCCGCCGCCGGGGCGGAAATTGCCGTCCGGCCGCAGGGTTTCCATGTTCACGCGCAGCTGGATGGCGTGGCCGCGTAGGGGGACGGGGGCGTCCAGGCCGAGTTCGGAGAGGCGCGAGCCCGCGGCGAGCATGATCTGGGTTTGGACGAGGTCGACGCCGGAGACTTCCTCTGTGACCGTATGCTCGACCTGAAGGCGGGCATTGGCCTCGAT
>JAIXTK010000303.1 GCA_027483995.1 Acetobacteraceae bacterium | reverse complement strand
GTTCTGCGAGACGTTCCTGGAGAACGTGCAGGTGCCGAAGGGCAACCTGCTGGGCGAGCTGAACAAGGGCTGGACCATCGCCAAGCGCCTGCTGGAGCATGAGCGCAAGTCGATCGGCGGCATCGGCGAACGCGGCGCCAAAAGCCGGGAGAAGCCGATCCCCGACATGGCCAAGCAGCACGTGGGCGCCATCGACGGCCGCATCGCCGATGGCAGCCTGCGCGAGCGCGTGGCCAGCCACGCCATGGACGCCCATGCCTTCAGCCTGACGCGCCGCCGCGCGGCGGAAGAGGCAGAGAGCGGCGCCCCCCCAGGCCCGCTGTCGGCGATGTTCAAGTTCTACGCCACCGAGCTGAACAAGCTGCGCTACGAGACCATCCTGGCCTCCGCCGGCACGCAGCAGCTGGGTTGGGAGGGCGATGATTTCACCGATGACGAAATCCGCCTGGGCCGCGAATGGCTGCGCAGCAAGGCCAACACCATCGAGGGCGGCACCAGCGAGGTGCAGCTGAACATCATTGCCAAGCGCGTGCTTGGCCTGCCGGATTGAGGCAACACCGATGCCGATGATCATCTCTTCCGACGCGAAGATGGTGCGCGAGGGCGCGCACGACTTCTTCCGCGAAAAATCGCCCATCCTCTCCCTGCGCAAGCTGCGCGACAGCCAGGACCCCGACGGCTTCTCCCGCCCGCTCTGGCGCGAGATGGCCGAGCTGGGCTGGACCGGCTTCCTGGTGCCGGAAGACCATGGCGGCTCCGGCTTCGGCTATGTCGGGCTGGGCCAGGTGATGGAGGCGGCCGGCCGTTCGCTCGCCGCCACCCCGCTGCTGGGCACGGCGCTGGTGGGCGCCGTGGCGATCGACAAGGGCGGCAGTGAATCCCAGAAATCCGACCACTTCCCGGGCCTGGTCGGCGGCGAGGCGATCTATGCCCTGGCGCTGGAGGAACACCCGCACCACCGCCCGTACTGGATCAACACCAGCGCGAAGAAGGATGGCAGCGGCTGGGTGCTGAACGGCGCCAAGCAGTTCGTGCTCGATGGCCACGTGGCGGACACGCTGATCGTGGTGGCACGCACCTCCGGCGAGGAAGCCGGGCGCAACGGCATCACGCTGTTCCTGGTGCCGGGCAACGCCGCCGGCGTCAGCCGCCGCCGCTCCATCATGGTGGACAGCCGCAACGCCGCGCGCATCACGCTGGAGAACGTGGCGGTGGGGCCGGAAGCGGTGCTGGGGCCGGTCGATGGCGGGGCAGACCTGCTGGACCAGATCCTGGACGCGGCCCGCGCCGGGCTGGCCGCGGAAATGCTCGGCAGCTCCTCCGAAGCGTTCGAGCGCACGGTGCAGTACCTGAAGGACCGCAAGCAGTTCGGCGTGCCGATCGGCAGCTTCCAGGCGCTGAAGCACCGCGCCGCCGAAATGTACTGCGAGGTGGAGCTGGCCCGCTCCGCCGTGACCGCGGCGCTGGATGCGCTGGATTCCGGTGCCAATGATGCCAGCCTGCTGGTGAGCCTGGCCAAGTGCAAGGCGAACCAGACCGCGCGGCTCACGGGCGACGAGGGCATCCAGATGCATGGCGGCATCGGCATGACCGACGAGCACGAGATCGGCTTCTTCCTGAAGCGCGCGCGCGTGGCCGAGCAGACCTTCGGGGATGCCGCCTTCCACCGCGATCGCTACGCCGCGCTGTCTGGCTACTGAGAGGATCACCGGGATGCGCAACGCGAACCGCCGCATCGTGCTGCGCACCCGGCCCGAGGGGATCGCCGGGCCGGAGCATTTCGCCGAGGAAACAGTGGCGGTGCGCGCCCCCGGCCCCGGCGAGGTGCTGCTGGAAACGCTCTACGTCTCCGTCGATCCCGCGATGCGGGTGTGGATCAGCGAGAACCCCGGCTACGTGCAGCGCATCGATCCCGGCGACATGATGCGCGGCAGCGGCATCGCGCGGGTGGTGGAAAGCAAGGTGCCGGGGCTGGAACCCGGCGACCTCGTGCATGCCCGCACCGGCTGGCAGAGCCACCCCACGCTGGCAGCCGAGGCGGTGGAAAAGCTGCCCGCGGGCGTCACCCCCACGGATTGGCTGGGCGTGCTGGGCATGACCGGGCTCACCGCCTATTTCGGCATGCGCGCCGTGGGCGGGGTGCAACCGGGCGAGACCGTGCTGGTCTCTGGCGCGGCCGGCGGCGTCGGCCAGATCGCCGGCCAGGTGGCGCGCATCGAGGCCTGCCGCGTCGTCGGCATTGCCGGCGGGGCGGAGAAATGCGCCTGGCTGCGCAACGAGCTCGGCTTCCACGCCACCATCGACTACAAGGCGGAGCCGGACCTCGCCGCCGCCGTGGCGCGGGAATGCCCAGGCGGGCTCGACGTTTTCTACGACAACGTGGGCGGCGCCATGCTGGATGCCGCCCTGGCCAACCTGAAGCTGCGCGCCCGCGTGGTGATCTGCGGCCGCATCTCCCAAACCGCAGCGGGCGAGTTGTATGGCGTGCGCAACATGGGCCAGCTGATCGGCAAGCGCGCCCGGGTGGAAGGCTTCATCGTGAGCGACTTCGCCCATCGTTTCGGTGAGGGCCGGGCCTGGTTGTCCGCCCGCATGGCCGAAGGCGCATTGCGCCATCGCGTGCATGAGATCGAGGGGCTGGAGCACGCGCCGGAAGGCCTGGCAATGCTGTTCCGCGGTGGCAACACTGGCAAGCTCGTCGTGCGCGTGGGCGGCTGATGCCAACCCGTCGATCGCCGACTCTTCCGGCGATCGACGGGTTGGAATCGCGCGCCGGGCTGGCCGGTGGCGGCGCGCAAAACAAGGACCCATACCAGCCCGCATCGGCCCCTTCCTCATGGGTCGATGCAAGGAGGGGCTGGCAGGAGCACGACGTTTCGTGATGGTTAACACCGCATGCGCGGTCTGGACGCGAGACGGTTTCGGGCAGTAAACTGTTAGCTGCAACCTTGGCATTCCGCCACGCGCGGGGATGCGCCGTGCGATGCCGGGCGCAGCTCCGTCTCGGGGCGGCTGCGCCTCTCCGCGAAGGACCAAGCGAACGATGGCCACGATCTTCACGGCAATCGGCACGGGACGCGGGCAGGAGCTGTTCGTCAGCTACGGGCCAGGCACGGCCACCACCCTGGTGAAGGACATCCGCAACGGCGCCACCGGCTCCAGCCCGCAAATGCTCGGCCCGCTGCTGGTGAACGGCATCAGCGACCCCACGAAACTGCTGCTGCTGGCCGATGACGGCACGGCCGGCGCCGAGCTCTGGATCACAGACGGCACCGCCGCCGGAACAACCCTGTTCAAGGACATCAATGAAGGTGCGGCCGGCTCCTTCGCCTCCACCTGGCTCTCCGTCGGCACCCATGCCGTGTTCACGGCGGAAACGGCCGCTGCCGGCAACGAGCTGTGGGTCAGCGACGGCACCGCGGGCGGAACGACGCTGCTGGCAGACCTCAACACCGGCGCGGCCAGCGCGGCGCCGCTGTATCTCGGCCCCCTGATCGCCGGCGGCAAGGCCGATGCCGCCCGCGCCATGTTCGTGCTGGACGACGGCAAGACCGGCCGCGAAATCTGGGTGACCGACGGCACAGCGGGCGGCACTGCCCTGCTGAAGGATATCAACCCCGCCGGCAATTCCACCCCCTCCACCTGGACCGCCGTGAAGAACCTGGCCGTCTTCAGCGCCAATGACGGCACGAACGGCCAGGAACTCTGGGCCAGCGACGGCACCGGCGCCGGCACCACCCTGCTGCTGGATGCCGCGGCCGGCCTGCCAAGCTCCGACCCCGAGGTGCTGGGCCCGCTGCTGGTCGGCGGCGTGGCCGATCCCAACACGCTGCTGGTGGCGCTGGATGACATCACCAACGGCCGCGAATTGTGGATCACCGACGGCACCAAGGCCGGCACCAGCCTGTTCCTGAACATCGCCGCCGGCACCACCGGCTCCGACCCCAGCGCCTGGACCGCGGTCGGCAAACTCGCCGTCTTCGCCGCCACCACCGCGGCCGAAGGGCGCGAACTCTGGGTCACAGACGGCACATCGAAGGGCACCTCGCTGCTGCTCGATGCCCGGCCCGGCGCCAACGGCTCCGATCCCATCATCCTTGGCCCCCTCATCACCGGCGGCGTGCCAGACCCAACCCGCCTGCTGGTGCGGCTGGACGACGGCACGAACGGCGCCGAGCTCTGGGTGACCGACGGCACCAAGGCCGGCACCACGCTGTTCCTGGATATCAACCCCGGCAGCAAATCCAGCGACCCCACGGGCTGGACGGCGGTGGACGGCCAGGCCGTCTTCGTGGCCACCACCGATGCCGCGGGCAGCGAATTGTGGGTCAGCGACGGCACCGCGCTGGGCACCAAGCTGGTGGCAGACGCGAACCCGGGCAGCGATGGCTCCTCCCCCACCATCGTCGGCCCGCTGGTGGAAAACGGCCTCGCCGATCCCTCCCGCCTGCTGGTGCAGCTGGATGACGGCACCAACGGGCAGGAACTCTGGGCCACCAACGGCACCGGCGCCGGCACCGTGCCCTATGCCACCCTGAATGCCGGTGCGGCCGGCGCCTTCGCGCTGCCGGGCCTGGAACTGGCCACCAAGCTGGCCGATTTCTCCAACGCCACCGGCGGCGTCACCTATGCCATCGGCGCCTCCACCGTGGTGAACATCCTCGGATCCTCCAAGGACGACACCTTCACCGGCAGCACCGCCGCCAACGCCATCGATGGCGGCGCCGGCACCGATACGGTGGTGTTCAGCCAGAAGGCCGACCAATACACGATCGGCATCCTCGGCAATGTCACGCGCGTATCAGGGCCCGATGGCGCAGACGAGATGCGCTTCGTGGAGCAGCTCCAGTTCGGCGCCACGGCGGCCATCACGGTGGATTCGCTGCGCGGCCAGCCCGGCACGGAAGAGCTGTACCAGAACCTCGTGGATGGGCAGCTGCGCTTCGGCCTGCCAACCCGCCTGGCACCCAACAGCAACAACCTCGTCTACATCCTGCCCGCCGATAACGGCAGCGACGTGCTGGAAGGCACCTCCTTCAACGATTTCGCCAACCTCGGCGCCGGCAACGATGCCGCCTCCATGGGCGCGGGCGATGATTTCGTGGATGGCGGCGGCGGCTCCAACTTCCTCACCGGCGGCCTGGGCAGCGACACCTTCTTCATCGACGGGCGCGACCTGGTGCCGGTGTGGTCCTGCGTCACCGATTGGCAGCCCGGCGAAAAACTCACCCTGTGGGGCTGGCGCGACGGCGTGAGCCTGGCCGCCTGGGACGAGAGCAACGGCCTGCCCGGCTTCCTCGGCGCCACCCTGTTCGCCGATATCGACGGCAACGGGCTGGTGGAAACCGCCATCACCTGGACCGGCGTCACCAAGGCGGAACTGCCGATCGGCGTTCCCTTCGAAGTGAGCGGCGTGGGCGTGCTGTTCTTCAACTGATGCCTGGGGTCGGGCTTTTTCTGGAAAGAATCTTCTTTTTGTGAACAAAAAGAAGCAAAAAAACTTTCCGACTTGGCGCCTCGCTTTTCAGCGGCCGGCTGCAGGAAGCTGGCGAGAGGAGGCCATCAGTTAGCGTTAATCTACGTTAAATCGCCTAAATCCGTAAAATATACCTAGATCACCGGTGTTGCCTGTGCGATGGCTCACCGTGATGCCACATCCCGTCGCCGCTCCGATCGAAGCCGACGCCCTTCGCCGCCT
>JAIXTK010000190.1 GCA_027483995.1 Acetobacteraceae bacterium | reverse complement strand
GCGCGCAGATGGTGAAGGAAGTCGCTTCCCGCACCAATGATGAGGCCGGCGACGGCACCACCACCGCGACCGTGCTGGCCCAGGCCATCGTGCGCGAGGGTTCCAAGAGCGTGGCCGCGGGCATGAACCCGATGGACCTCAAGCGCGGCATCGACAAGGCCGTGGTTGCGCTGGTGGAAGAGCTGAAGAAGCGCAGCAAGAAGATCACCACCCAGGCCGAGACGGCGCAGGTGGGCACGATCTCTGCCAATGGCGAAGCGGACATCGGCAAGATGATCTCCGAAGCCATGCAGAAGGTCGGCAACGAGGGCGTGATCACGGTTGAGGAAGCCAAGGGCATCCAGACCGAGCTCGACGTTGTCGAGGGCATGCAGTTCGACCGCGGCTACATCTCTCCGTACTTCATCACCAACGCGGAGAAGATGATCACCGACCTGGATCAGCCCTACATCCTGATCCACGAGAAGAAGCTGTCCGGCCTGCAGCCGATGCTGCCGCTGCTGGAAAGCGTTGTGCAGTCGGGCCGTCCGCTGCTGATCATCGCCGAGGACATCGAGGGCGAAGCCCTTGCCACCCTGGTGGTGAACAAGCTGCGCGGCGGGCTGAAGGTTGCCGCCGTGAAGGCGCCGGGCTTCGGCGATCGCCGCAAGGCGATGCTGGAAGACCTCGCGATCCTGACCGGTGGCCAGGTGATCAGCGAAGACCTCGGCATCAAGCTTGAGACCGTGACGCTCGCCATGCTCGGCAAGGCCAAGAAGGTCGTGATCGAGAAGGAGAACACCACGATCGTCGAGGGCGCCGGCAAGAAGGCCGACATCACCGGCCGCTGCAACCAGATCCGCGCGCAGGTGGAGGAAACCACCTCCGACTACGACCGCGAGAAGCTGCAGGAGCGTCTGGCGAAGCTGGCTGGCGGCGTGGCCGTCATCCGCGTCGGTGGCGCCACCGAGGTTGAGGTGAAGGAGCGCAAGGATCGCGTGGACGACGCGCTGCATGCGACCCGTGCGGCCGTTGAGGAAGGCATCGTCCCTGGCGGCGGTGTGGCCCTGGCCCGCGCTTCGCTGGTGCTCGCCAAGCTGAAGGCCGACAACGACGACCAGCGCGTGGGCATCGACATCGTGCGCCGCGCGGTGCTGACCCCGCTGCGCCAGATCGCTGAGAACGCCGGTGAAGACGGCGCGGTGATCAGCGGCAAGGTGCTGGACAAGGACGAGTACACCTGGGGCTTCGACGCGCAGAGCGGCGAGTTCAAGGACATGGTCAAGGCCGGCATCATCGACCCGACCAAGGTTGTGCGCACTGCCCTGCAGGACGCGGCCTCGATCGCCGGCCTGCTGGTGACCACCGAAGCCATGATCGCCGAGAAGCCGGAGCGCAAGGCCCCGGCTGGCGGCCCTCCGGGCGGCGGCATGGGCGGCATGGGCGACATGGACTTCTAAGTCCTGGTCTCCCTGCCTGGGAAACCGGGCAGGGAGGCAGCCTTGCCGACACGATTGGGAACCGGCCCCGGTGGCAACACCGGGGCCGTTCTTCGTTGTTCCGCATACGCCATGCGCGCATGCCTTGGGTGCCTTGCGAAGGGCCCGTTTGCGGCCTTGCGCACGCCATGGGATACAGCCGATGCGGTAATGTTTGACTCTCGCCGCTGTTTCTGCGCCAAATTGCCGCCGCAATCGCATTTTGGTGACGATCGCGCGACGCGGGCGAGGAAATCCGGGCAGGGATCAACAGATTCCGCGGGTGCGCCGGTTCCGGTCCGCTCTCCTGAATGCCGGTTGTCACCCCAAGCTGTGCACGGGTTGCACAGTGACTTACGGAGTTCGACCGAGTTATGGCTATCGGTACTGTGAAGTGGTTCAACACCACGAAGGGCTTTGGTTTCATCATGCCCCAGGATGGCGGCAAGGATGTGTTCGTGCACATCACCGCAGTTCAGGCGGCCGGGCTTCGTGGCCTGACCGAGGGGCAGAAGGTTAGCTACGAGGTGGCGATGGAGCGCGGCAAGGCCGCTGCCACGAACCTCAAGCTGGCCTGAGGCACCTTCTCCGCCTCGCCACCCGTCAGCGACGGAATTGTCTTTGCCCGCGGCGTGCCCGTTGGCAAGGCGCCCCAGGCGCAAGCTGTGCCCGGGCGGCATGGCGCGCGAACTGCCACGGCATCGCCTGATCGATCATCGGCGACCCCTGCAGACCAATCGCGCCGCGCGTCGGAACTGTCCGGCCGTGGCGTCCCGCAACCTTTCAACCCACGCAACACAAGCAGCCGCGCTGGCGCACGGCTGAACGCAGGAGTCTACGATCATGGCTATGGGCACCGTGAAGTGGTTCAACGCCACCAAGGGCTACGGCTTCATCATGCCGTCTGACGGCGGCAAGGACGTGTTCGTCCACATCACCGCCGTGCAGGCCGCGGGCCTGAAGGGCCTGAATGACGGCCAGAAGGTCAGCTACGACGTGGCGATGGAGCGCGGCAAGGCCGCCGCCACCAACCTCAAGCTGGTCTGACGGCGCGGCCCTCTCTGGGACAACCCGGGCAGGGCTATGCTGATCGGGGCCGTCGCGGTAAGCCGCGGCGGCCCCTTTTCGTTGATGGAGCCGCCGATGTTCTCGATGCAGGAGCTGGAAGCCGCGCTGGCGCTGGTGCATGGCGCCTTCGGGCCCACGCCCTCCTACCGCTGGCCGCTGCTGGCAGAGCGGGCGGGGTGCGAGCTGTGGGTGAAGCATGAGAACCACACGCCCACCGGCGCCTTCAAGGTGCGCGGCGGGATCACCTATTTCGACCGGCTGGCCAAGCGCGGCACGCAGGTGCGCGGCGTGATTTCCGCCACGCGCGGCAATCACGGCCAGTCCCTGGCCTATGCCGGGCAGCGTGCGGGCGTTCCGGTGACGATCCTGGTGCCGCGCGGCAACTCCACCGAGAAGAACGCGGCGATGCAGGCCTTCGGGGCGCGGCTGATCGAGCATGGCGCCGATTTCGACGAGGCGCGGGCGGAGGCCAAGCGGCTGGCGGAGCAGGAGGGGCTGCTGTTCGCGCCCAGCTTCCATGCCGACCTGGTGGTGGGGGTGGCGACCTGGGCGCTGGAGCTGTTCCGCACGGCACCGGCGCTGGATGCGCTGTATGTGCCGATCGGGCTCGGCTCCGGCATTTGCGGGGCGATCCGCACGCGCGACCTGCTGGGGCTTTCCACCGAGATCATCGGCGTGCAGAGCACGGGGGCCCCCTCCTATGCCCTGTCCTTCGCCGCCGGCCATGTGGTGGAGACCAACAGCGCGAATACGATGGCCGACGGCATGGCCACGCGGCAGCCGGATGCGGAGGCGCTGGCGATCATCCGCGCCGGCGCCTCCCGCGTGGTGACGGTGAGCGACGACGAGGTGGCCGAGGCCATCCGTGCCTACTGGACCGACACGCACAACCTGGCCGAGGGCGCCGGCGCGGCCCCGCTGGCCGCCCTGCTGCAGGAGCGCGCGCGCTGGGCCGGCAAGCGCGTGGGCGTGGTGCTGTGCGGGGGGAACATCGACCTGGCGCTGTTCCGCTCCTGGGTGCTGGGCATCAACTCGCCCTGATCCGTCTGGCCTTCGGCGGCGCGGCTGGGCACACTGGCACCATGTCGCGACGCAGCATGGAGATCACGCCCGAACTGCTGGTGAGGGCCTATCGCGCCGGGTTCTTCCCGATGGCCGAAACGCGCGAGGCGGACCGGCTGTACTGGCTGGACCCCGAGCAGCGCGGGATCCTGCCGCTGGATGGCTTCCACCTGCCGCGCCGGCTGCTGCGCACGGTGGAATCCGGCGGCTTCAGCGTGACGGTGGACCGGGATTTCGCCGCCGTGATCGCCGGCTGCGCGGAGCCCGCGCCGGGGCGGGAGGATACCTGGATCAACCCGGTGATCGAGGGGCTGTTCACCGACCTGCACCGGCGCGGCGTGGCCCATTCGGTGGAGAGCTGGCACGACGGCGCGCTGGTGGGTGGGCTGTACGGCGTGGCGCTGGGCGGCGCGTTCTTCGGCGAGAGCATGTTCAGCCGGGCCACCGATGCCTCCAAGGTGGCGCTGGTGCACCTGGTGGCGCGGCTGCGGCTGGGCGGGTTCACGCTGCTGGACACGCAGTTCGTGACCAGCCACCTGACACGGTTCGGGGCGCGGGAGGTGCCGCGCGACCGCTACAAGCAGATGCTGGCGGCAGCGCTGGAAGCGCCGGCTTCGTGGCTTGTGGAACCGGACGCGGTCGCGCTGGCTGCGGAGATACGGGCCATCGCCGGGCGCAAGGTTGACGCTGGCGGGGCGGGGTGAAACCTTGCCTGCCGGCTCGGCGGAGGCATTCCATGCATCTTTATCTTCTCGCGGCCCTTGGGGTTCTCGCCTCCTGCGGCGCCGCCCTGGCGCAGGACCGGCCGCCGGTGGCGCCGACGCGCGACGTGATGGTGGCCTATCGCGCGACAGCGCCGGCCCAGGCCGGGGCGCAGGTGCCGCAGGGTGCGCAGGACATCCGCGTGGCCACCACCCAGGGCGGGCGGTTGCTGCGCGTGGAGGGCGTGGGGGCGGGCGGTGCCTATGTGATCGTCGATCGCACCACGCAGCGCATGGTGATGGTGATGCCGCAGGACCGCCGCTACGTGGAAATGCCGGCCAGCGACGCCTTCGCGCGTGGTTTCGTGCTGAACGAGAGCATGACCTTCGTGAAGCGCGGCGCGGAGACGGTGGCCGGGCTGAAATGCACGCTGTGGGAAGTGACCTCGCGCGAAGGCGCCGGCACCGCCTGCGTGACCGATGACGGCGTGCTGCTGCGCGGGCGTGGTAGCGACGGCAAGGGCGGGATCGAGGCGACCTCGGTGAAATATGGCCCGCAAGCCGCCGCGCTGTTCAAGCCGCCGGCGGATTTCTCGCGGCTGGATGTGCCACCGGGCATGGGGCAAGGGGGAGCAACACAGGGAGGCGGTCCGCGCCCACCAGGACGCTGAGCCGCCCGTGTCACGCCGCGCGTAGCGCCGAGTCTGTCTGCATGAGATGGTGTGGATGGCGGCGATGATGCGCAACGAGTGGATTCCCTGGACCGACCATGCCGGCCGCTTCTCCGCGTTGAAGGCGGCGGTGCTGGCCTTTGCGCTCTATCCCGCGCTGTGGCTGGTGCTGCGCTGGGGCCTGGCCGATCTCGGCCCGCGGCCGCTGACCGAGGCGATCCATCGCAGCGGCGATTGGGCGGTGCGGTTCCTGGTGTTCTCCCTGGCGGTGACGCCGGCCCGCGCGGTGCTGGACTGGCCGCGCATCCTGCAGGTGCGGCGCATCCTGGGCGTGGCGGCGGCGCTCTATGCCCTGCTGCACCTGTTGCTCTACGTGGCGGACCAGAAGTGGAACCTGTGGACGGTGGCCAGCGAGATCGTCCTGCGCTTCTACCTCACGGTGGGGTTCGTGGCCGTGCTGGGGCTGTCGGTGCTGGCCTGGACCTCCACCGATGGCTGGCAGAAGCGGCTGCGGCAGCGCTGGAAGGCGCTGCATCGCTGGGCCTATGCGCTGGCCGTGCTGGCGATGTTCCACTACGCGCTGCAGGCCAAGGTGAACGCCAGCGACGCGGTGTTCTGGTTCGGGATCTTCGCCTGGCTGATGCTCTGGCGCGTGCTGAAGCGGCCGGGGCTGTGGCGGCTGGCCGCACTGGCGCCGGCAGCGGCGCTGATCACGGCGGTGACCGAGGTGGCGTGGTACGGGCTGGCCACCAAGGTGCCCTACATGAGGGTGCTGAATGCCAATCTGGGGTTCGACCCCTGGGGGCGACCTGCCTCGCAGGTTTTGCTGCTGGCGGGCGCCGTGGTGCTACTCGCAATAGGAAGGAAGCGGTTCTTTTTTGAAAAAAAGAACCAAAAAACTTTTACACCTTTGCGCCCGGGCTAGCCACGGCGCAAAGGTACAAAAGTCTTTTTGCTTCTTTTTCTTCAGAAAAAGAAGACTCTTGCTTACAGGCTGGCCGCCGCCGCCATCACCTCGGCCGCGTGGCCATCCACCTTCACCTTGCGCCAGGCCTTCGCGATCTTGCCGGATTTGTCGATCAGGAAGGTGGAGCGCTCGATGCCCATGTATTTCTTGCCGTACATGGATTTCTCCACCCACACGCCATAGGCGGTGGCCACGGCATTGTCCGCGTCCGAGGCGAGCGGGAAGGTGAGGTTGTACTTCTTGGCGAATTTCTCGATCGGCGGCATCGCATCGGGCGAGACGCCGATCACGTCGATGCCCTTGAACTGCGGCAGCGATTCCTCGAAGCCGCAGGCTTCCTTGGTGCAGCCTGGCGTATCCGCCTTGGGGTAGAAGTAGAGCACGAAGGGCTTTCCCTTCTGGCCCGCCAGGCTCACGGATCGGCCGCCGCTGGCGGCCATGGTGAAGTCTGGTGCGGTATCGCCTGCGTCCACGCTCATCCGTCGATCTCCCCGACATGGCGCGCGAAGCATGCGCGCACCTGTTCCGCCAACGCTGCGAAGGTGGCGTGCAATTGCGCCACGTCAACCGCCGGCGCGCCCGCGGCGGTGGCGGCGCGCAGCAAGGTGGCGGCCGCGGCCTCCGACAGCTTCTCCGCCGGCTGGCGGCCATAGGTGATGCGCAGCAGGCCCTGCACCGTGCGCCAGACGCGGTCGGCGCGGATCAGCAGGGCGGCGTCATCCGCCGGCAGCAGCCCCTCGTCGCGCAGACGGGCCAGGGCCTCGCGCGTGGTGGGGGTGCTGGGCACGCCAGCGGCATGGACGAGTTGCAGCACCTGGGCGACGAATTCCACCTCGATCTGCCCGCCCGGGCGCAGCTTCACGTCCCAGGGGCCGGAGGGCGGCAGGTCGCGCAGCAGGCGGGCGCGCATGGCGGTGGCGTCGGCGCGGATGCGCGCGGGCTCCCCGGCGCCGGCGATGGCGGCCTGGATTGCGGCTTCCACGCGGGCGCGCAGCTTGGGTGGCCCGGCGATGACGCGGGCGCGGGTGAGGGCCATGCGCTCCCAGGTCCAGGCCCCGCCTTCCGCCGCGCCGGCCGGGCCGTGGTAGCGCTCGAAGGCGGCCAGCGAGACGGCGACCGGGCCCTTGTTGCCGGAGGGGCGCAGCCGCATGTCCACCGCGAACATCGGCCCTTCGGCATCCGGTGCCGTCACGGCGGCGACATAGGCGTGCACGGCGCGGATGAACCATTGGCTGGCGGCGAGCGGGCGGGCGGGGGCGCGGGCGGTGCTTTGCGCCACGGCCTCCGGGTGGTCGTAGACGATCATCATGTCCAGGTCGGAGCCGGCCATCATCTCCCGCCCGCCGGCCTTGCCCATCACCACCAGGGCGAGGCCACCGCCGCGGACGCGGCCGAAGCGGCGGGCGAAATCCTCCTGCACCGGGGGCAGCAGGGCGGCCAGGGCGGCTTCGGCCAGCGCCGCGCGCAGCTTCCCCGCGGCATCGGCATCCAGCCGGCCTTCCATGGTGGCGACGGCCAGCGAGAACTCCTCCTCGCGCACCGTGGCGCGGATGATGGAGATGGCATCCTCCAGCACGCGGGCATCGCCCAGGCGCAGGCGCAGCATGCGGGCGTAGTCGGGGCTCGGCGCGGGGTCGAGCAGGCCTTCCAGGGCCGCGGGGGTGCGGGCGAGGTAATCCGACAGCATGGGCGCGGCACCAAGCACGCCGGCAATGCGGTCGAGCAGCACGGGGTTGCGCTGGAACAGGGAGAGCAGCTGCACCCCGGCGGGCAGGCGGGCCAGGAAGCTGTCCCAGCGGTTGAACGCGGCATCGGGCTGGGCCTGGCGGGCCAGGGCGGCAAGCAGGGCGGGCAGCACCTGGTCCATCAGCTCCTGCGCGCGGGGCGAGCGCAGGGCGCGGACACGGCCGGATTTCCAGCCGCGCACGGCCGAGACGATGCGCTCCACCTCCTTGAAGCCGAGGCCGGAGAGGCTGGCCATGGTCTCGGGCGGGGCCTCTCCCACGCCGCGGAAATCCAGCACCAGCCCGGCGGCGGCGGGGGCGAGTTCCGGGATCTGCTCGAACACCGCGCCATAGGCGGTGCGCACGCGGGCCATGTGGCGCAGCAGCGCATCGGCGAAGGCGGCGGCGCTGTCGTAGCCCATGAAGGTGGCGAAGGCCGCCATCTGCTCGGGCTTCTCGGGCAGGGAGTGGGTTTGCCGGTCGTGCACCATCTGCAGCCGGTGTTCCACGCGGCGCAGGAAGCGGTAGGCGGCGGCCAGCTCGCCGGCGGTGCGGCGCGGCACGTGGCCGGCGCGCACCAGAAGGCGCAGTGCCTCGATGGTGCGCAGCACGCGCAGGGTGGGGTCGCGCCCGCCCCAGACGAGCTGGAGCGACTGGGCGAGGAACTCGATCTCGCGGATGCCGCCAATGCCGAGCTTCACATTGTGGCCCAGCAGCCGGGCGACCGGATCAACCTCCGCGCTTTCGCGGTTGCCCTTATGCTCGTCGATACGGCGCTTCATGGCGTGGATATCGGCCACCGCGGCGAAATCGAGGTGGCGGCGCCAGATGAAGGGGCGGATCGCCTCCAGGAAGGCGTGGCCCAGCGCATGGTCGCCGGCCACCGGGCGCGCCTTCAGCATGGCGGCGCGCTCCCAGTTCTGGCCCATGCTCTCGTAATAGGCGATGGCGGCCGGCAGGGCGATGCAGGGCGGCGTGGCGGCGGGGTCGGGCCGCAGGCGCAGATCGGTGCGGAAGACGTAGCCGTCGGAGTCCCGCGCCTCCATCAGGGTCACGAGACCGCGTGCCATGCGGGTGTAGAATGCAACCGGCGCGTCTCCGTGATAGACTCCGGCCGCCGGGTCATGGATCAGGATCACGTCGACATCGCTGGAATAGTTCAGTTCGCGGGCGCCAAGCTTGCCCATGCCCAATACGGTGAAGCCGCAGGCATGAGCGGGATTGGCGCGATCCGGCAGGGTCAGCTCCCCCGAATCGTGGGCGGCGCGCAGCAGGTGCGCGACCGACAGCGAAAGCCCGGCCTCGGCAAGGTCCGCCAGCGCCTGCGTCACCTTGTCCAGCGGCCAGAGCCCGCCGATATCGGCCAGCGCCACCAGCAGGGAGACCGCGCGCTTGGCCGCGCGCAGCCGGCTGGCGAGCTGGGCGCGGGCCAGGGTGGGCGGGATCGCCGCCAGCCCGGCCATGATGCCGGCCACCACGGCATCCGGCCCATCCCGCAACGCCGCGCGCAGCATGGCGGAATCGCGGATGGCGAGGTCCGCCAGGAAGGGCGCGTTGCCGCCGATCGCCAGCAGCATGGCGCGCACCACGGGGTCGCGCGCCAGCTTCGCCTCGCTGCGGCCGAGGTCCGAGAAACGCTCCACCAGCCGCCCGGCCGCTTCCGTGTCGGCCGGTTTTGGCCAGGTGCCGGAGAGCAGCGACGGGCCGGTCTTGGCGTCGGGCGAGGGGGTGGCGGGCAAGGCGCTCGAATGCGGCATGATGGCGCAGGCTGGCCATGCGGCAGGTGATCGGTCAAGCCGCCGGGGCGGCCGGGCGCACGCTGCACCAGGTGCTTCGCATCGCCCTGCTGCTGCTGGTGCTGCCGGCGGCCGGGCTGCTCGCACTGGCGTGGCGGCTGGACCAGGGGCCTCTTGCGGTGCCGTGGCTGGCCGAGCAGCTGGTAGAGGCGGCCAACCGCCAGATCGCGCCGATGCGCATCGAGGTCGGCGAGGCGGCGCTGGTGTGGGAAGGCTTCAGCCGCGGCGTGGACCGGCCGTTGGACATCCGCGTGCGCGAGCTCGTGGTGCACGATGCCGAGGGGCGGCGCGTGGCGCAGGTGCCGGAGGTGGATGTCTCCCTTTCCGTGCGTGCGCTGGCCACCGGCACGATCGCGCCGCGCGCGCTGCTGGTGCAGGGCGCCCGGGTACGCGCGGTGCGCAAGCGGGATGGCAGCCTGGCAGTGGATTTCACCGCGCCGCGCGAGGATGAGACGGTGCTGCCCGCCGCGCACCGGGCTCCTGATTTCGGCTGGCTGTTCGAGGCGCTGGCCCAACCGCCCGGGTTCGCGGCAGAGGGGCGGGCCTCGCTGCTGGGCCAGCTGCGCCGGCTGCAGCTGCGCGACATCAACGTCACGGTGCAGGACGACGCGCTGGGCGTGGTCTGGCGCACGCCGCGGCTGGAGCTGGACCTCATCCGCTTCGCCGCCGGCGGGGTGGAGGGCACCGCGGCGCTGGAGCTGATGGTGGGCGATCGCCGGCTGGATGTCGCGGCCGAGCTGTCCCTGCCCGCCGCGCAGCCGCAGACCGATGGGTCCAGCGGACCACCCACCCTGGCGGTGGCGGCCACGCTCGCCGCCGTGGTGCCGGCGGAGTTCGCATCCCTCAGCCCGGCCTTCGCCCCACTTGCCGCCGTGCACGCCACGGTGGCGCTGACGGCAACGGCCGAGCTGGGGGCGGACCTGCTGCCGCGCCATGGCCGGCTGCAGGCGCGCATGGGCGCCGGTACCCTGCGCATCGGCACGGGCCAACTGGCGGTGTCGGGCGGGCTGGCCGAGATCGAGGGCTCGCCGGAGGGGGCTCGGGTGGCGCTGCGGCGCCTCGCGCTGCCCACCGGCGGCGGGGCGCGACAGACGGTGCTGACGGGCATGGCCACGGTGCGGCCACAGGGCACGATGCTCGCGGGCCTACTCGACCTGCAGCTGGACCAGGTGGGCTTCGCAGACCTCGCGGACCTCTGGCCCGACGGGGTCGCCCCCGGCGCGAAGGACTGGGTCACCACCAACATCACCGCCGGCACGGCACATGATCTCAATCTGCGGCTGCGCGTGCTGGCCGCCCCCGACCTGTCGGACGGGGAGCTGACCGAGGTTTCCGGCGCGGTGGAAGGGCGCGACATGGTGGTGCACTGGCTGCGCCCGGTGCCACCGACGGAGCGCGTGGCCGCGCGGCTCGCCTTCCTGTCGGCCAACGAGATCGAGATCACCGCCCGCTCCGGCGTGCAGGCCGGGCTGGTGCTGACCGGCGGCACGGTGCGGCTGACCGGGCTGGCGCAGAGCGAGCAGTTCGCCACCATCACCGTGGACATGGAAGGCCCGGTACCGGACCTGGTGGCGGTGCTGAACCATCCGCGGCTGAACCTGCTCAGCCGCCGCCCGGTGCCGATGCGCAACCCGGCCGGGCGGGTGGAGGGGCGGGTGACGATCGCCTCCATGCCGCTGATCAACGACCTGCCGATGGACGAGGTGCGGATCAGCACGCGCGGCAAGCTCTCGGCCCTGGCATTGGGCGGGATCGCCGCCGGGCACGACCTCACCAACGGGGCGCTGGCCTTCGAGGCCGGCAATGACGGGCTGCGCCTGACGGGCACCGCCACGCTGGCGGGCATCCCGTCGCAGGTGGCGGTGGAGGCGGATTTCACCGCCGGCCCGGCCAGCCAGGTGATCCAGAAGGTCACGCTCAGCGGCACGGCGGAGGCGGCGCAGATGGTGGCGCTGGGGCTGAATACGCAGGAACTGGTGCTGGAAGGGTCGGCGGCGCTGAAGCTGGACCTGGTGGAGCGGCGCAACGGGCGCTCCGACCTGGCCGTGCGCGCGGATATCGGCCGGCTGGGGCTGCGCGCCGATCGGCTCAACTGGAGCAAGCCCGCCGGCCGGCCGGCGATCGCCGAGCTGCAGGCGGTGCTGCAACGCGACCGGCTGGCCGCCATCGAAAGGCTGCGCGTGGAGGGCGACGGCATTTCGGTGCAGGCGGCGCTGGACCTGCCGGCCGGCGCCCCGCGCAAGCTGCGCCTGGCGCGCGCCGTGCTGGGCAGCGGCACGAACGCGCAGGGCGAGATCCAATGGCCGCGCGCCGATGGCGAGCCGTGGATGGTGCGCCTCTCCGGCCCCAGCCTCGACCTCACCGGCGAGATGGCCCGGCGCGACCCGGTGAAACCGGGCGAGGAGCAGCGCGGCCCGGTCTGGAATGCGGAGCTGCAGGTGGAACGGCTGGTGCTGGGCCCCGGGCGGATCATCACCGCGGTGCGCGCGCGCAGCGAGAATGACGGGCTGAACACCCGCGTCGCACGCGTCACCGGCCGGGCCGGGCTGGGGCCGTTCGAGCTTTCCATCCTGCCATCAGGCCTGCCGCGGCGGCGCAGCCTGACCATCACCGCCCAGGATGCCGGCGGGCTCCTGGCGGCGCTCGATGTCACTGACCAGATCCGCGGCGGCCGGCTCGACCTCACGGGCAGCTACGACGATACGCGGACCGACCACCTGCTGTCGGGCACGGCGGAGATCACCGAGTTCGGCGTGCGCGATGCCCCGGCGGTGGCCAAGCTGCTGCAGGCGGTGACGGTGGTGGGCGCCTTCGAGGCGTTCAGCGGGCCGGATCTGCGCTTCTCCCGCCTGGTGGGGCCGTTCCGCTACCGCGGCGACATGATCGAGCTGGCCGATGCGCGGGTGTTCAGCGCCTCGCTCGGCCTCACCATCAAGGGCCGGATCGACATGATCCGGCGCCAGTTCGACCTGCAGGGCACGGTGGTGCCGGCCTATTTCCTCAACTCGCTGCTCGGCCGGGTGCCGGTGATCGGCAAGCTGGTGAGCCCGGAGACCGGCGGCGGGCTGTTCGCCATGGCCTATGTCGTCACCGGCGGGTTCGACGATCCCTCGGTGCGGGTGAATCCGCTCTCGGCAGTGGCGCCCGGCTTCCTGCGCGGCATCTTCGAGGGAATGCCAGCCGGCGCCGGGCCGGCCACGCCAACGCCAGGCTCGCGCGAGGGCGGGCAGAACTGACGGGGCTTGCTCCCGGCGGGAATACGGATGCAAAAGGATACAACAAAGGGAACACCATGGCATCAACCTTGCCCCGCCCCGACCTCGCCCCGGTGAAGGCCATCCTGTTCGACACGTTCGGCTCGGTGGTCGATTGGCGTGGCAGCCTGATCGCGGACCTGTCCGCCTGGGCCGCCACGCGCGGCATCGCCGGCGACTGGGCCGGGCTGGTGGATGCCTGGCGCGCCGCCTATGCCCCCTCCATGGACCGGGTCCGCCGCGGCGAGCTGCCCTGGACCATCCTCGATGACCTGCACCGCGCCACGCTGGACCAGCTGGTGGCACGGTTCGGCATCACCGGCCTGTCGGAGGCCGACCTGGACCACATCAACCGCGGCTGGCACCGGCTGAACCCGTGGCCGGATGCGGTGCCGGGCCTCACCCGCCTGCGGGCCCGCTACATCATCGGCCCGCTCTCCAACGGCAACGTGGCGCTGCTGGTCAACATGGCCAAGCGTGCCGGCATCCCGTGGGACATGGTGTGCTCCACGGAGCTGTTCGGCCACTACAAGCCGGATCCGGAAACCTATCTGGGGGCCGCACGCATCCTGGGCCTGCAGCCCGGCGAGGTGATGATGGCCGCCGCCCACAACAACGACCTGCACGCCGCCCGGCGCTGCGGCCTGCGCACCGCCTTCTGGCCGCGCCCCACCGAATACGGCCCGCTGCAGGTGCGCGACTTCGCCGCCGACAGCGACTGGGACATCGTGGCGGCCGATATCGAGGACATGGCCGCACAGCTCGGCCTGTGAGCCCGCCCCTGGCCCGGCCTGTCTTCGGGATCAACCATGTGATCGCCTACGGCCAGTCGCTGGCCAGTGGCTGGGAAGGCTGGCCGGCGCTGTCCACCACGCCGCGGCATGATTGCCTGATGCTGGGGCGCAGCGTGCGGCCACGGGACGAGAACCGGCCCACCTGGCGGCCAGTGGGCGAAGCGGCCTTCCACCCACTGGCCGCCACGGTGCAGGAGCGCGAGAGCGGCGCGCTGCTCTCCCCCGCCCAGGCCGCCGGCCTGCCACCGCGCGCCACCGCGCTGGGCGAGACAGTGCTGGAAGCGGCGGTGAACCACTGGCGCGGGCGGATGCTGGCCGAGGATCCAGGCGCGGCAGCGCATCCGCTGCTGGCCAGCACCTGCGGCGTGGGCGGGCGAACCCTGGCCGCACTGTCCAAGGGCGCGCGCCCGGAGATGTTCCTGCGCCTGCGCGATTGTGCCGCCCTGGCGCGCCAGACAGCCGCCGGCGCCGGGCAGAGCTACGGCATCGTGGCGCTGCTGTTCCTGCAAGGCGAGCAGGACACGCGCGGCCCGGACGGGAACGGAGGCGACCGCGAGGCATATCGTGCCACGCTGCGGCGCTGGCGCGACGACGTGATGCAGGACGTGGTGCACGGGATCGCCGGCCAGGCCGAGCCGCCGGCGCTGTTCCTCTACCAGACCGGCGGTGTCTACGCGCAGGACGACCACGCGGTGGCCATGGCCCAGCTGGACGTGGCGCTCTCCGACCCCGGCTGCTTCATGGTCGGCCCCGCCTACCCGGTGCCGGACAAGGGGGGGCACCTCGATCCGAACGGCTACCGCTGGCTCGGCGCGCAGTTCGGCAAGGTGATGCACCGCGTGCTCACGCGCGGCGAGGCCTGGAAGCCGCTGCACCCCCTGGCCGTGCGGCGCGAGGGCGATGTGGTGCGTCTGCGCTTCCACGTTCCGGTGCCGCCGCTGGCCTGGGGCAAGCCGTTCCGCCACCGCATGCAGGTGGCACCGCGCGATGGCGGATTCACCCTGGTGGACGCCGCGGGCGAGGTGCCGATCGCCGCCGTGGTGCTGGAAGGGCCGGATCGCGTGGCCATCACCATGGCACGCGCACCGGGGCCGGCGCTGCGCGTGCGCTATGCCGACCGCGCCCGCCATGGCGGGCTGGGCGCCCTGCACGACAGCGACCCCGCGCGTGCCGAGGACACCTACGAATACGACCCCCTCACCGGGCACGATGCGGCGGCCGATCTGCCGGAATGGCAGGGACAGCGGCTGCCGCTTGCCAACTGGTGCGTGGCCTTCAACATGCCCGTTCCCGACTGATACCAACCGCGCGCCGGGCTGGCCGGCGGCGGCCGGCATGAGGCCATCGGGCCTGGGCCCGCATTCCTTCACACTCCGTTCAGCCGTGCCGGCGAAGGATACGCTCCGCCACACGTAACGGAGGAACCCCATGCGGGACATCCTGCCCAAGCCCGATGCCGGCCCGCACGCCTCGCCCTCGGCCGCCACCCCGCCCGCCGAGTATCCCGGCGGCATGCGCGTGGCCGACAAGGTCCTGACCGCCTTCAACCACGCCTGCGGCGTGGGCGACCTGGAGGCGGCGGAGGAGATCCTGGTGGCGCTGGAAAAGATCACCGAACGCCGCATCCGCCGCTTCGGCGGCGACCGGCGGCGGGAGACCTTCACCGTCAACCACGCCCGCGAGCACCTGGACTGGCTGCGGGCGAAGCGCCGGAGCTGAAAGCCGCTACCCGGCCTTCACCAGCCGGTGGTGCTTGCGCCCGACCGACAGCTTCACGCCCGCGGCGAGCTGTGCCGGGGTGAACACCTGGCCTTCGTCGGACACCACGGCATCATCCACCCGCACCCCGCCGCCGCGCACCAGGCGGCGCGCCTCGGCGTTGCTGGCGGCCAGCCCTGACAGCGCCACCAGCAGGAAGGCCGGCACACCCTCGCCCACCTTGTCGGCGGGGATGAGGGCCAGCGGGATCTCGCCGCCACTGCCACCGCTCTCGAACAGCCCGCGCGCCGCCTCGGCCGCGGCCTGCGCCGCCACGGCGCCGTGCGCCAGCGTGGTGGCCTCGGTGGCCAGGATCTTCTTCGCCTCGTTGATCTCCGACCCGCCGAGCGCCTCCAGCCGCGCGATCTCGGCCAGTGGCAGGTCGGTGAACAGGCGCAGGAAGCGGCCGACATCCGCATCCTCCGTGTTGCGCCAGAACTGCCAATAGTCGAACACCGGCAGGCGGTCGGCCGTCAGCCACACCGCACCCTGGGCGGACTTGCCCATCTTGGCGCCCGATGCGGTGGCGATCAGCGGCGTAGTCAGGCC
Source organism: Acetobacteraceae bacterium (assembly GCA_027483995.1). Classification (GTDB taxonomy): domain Bacteria; phylum Pseudomonadota; class Alphaproteobacteria; order Acetobacterales; family Acetobacteraceae; genus CAMDGX01. Next base: position 17,999 of record JAIXTK010000190.1, on the reverse strand, counting down.
GAACACCTGCTTGGCGTCCGTGCGGCGCACCAGGTCGATGCCGGAGACGATGTTGCCCCACTGGTCGGAGCCGCCCATCTGCAGGGTGACGCCATACTGGCGGTTCAGCTCGCGGAAATCGTAGCTCTGCAGGATGGAGTAGTTGAACTCCAGGAAGGTCAGCCCCTGGTCCCGGTCCAGGCGCGACTTCACGCTGTCGAACGACAGCATGCGGTTCACGCTGAAATGGACACCGACCTCGCGCAGCAGCTGGATATAGCCGAGCTTGTCCAGCCAATCCGCGTTGTTGGGCATGATCGCGTCGGTGGCGCCATCGCCGAAGCGCACGAACGGATCGAAGCAGCGCCGTATGCCGGCGAGGTTGGCGGCGATCTGCTCATCGGTGAGCAGGGATCGGGCCTCGTCGCGGAAGGAGGGGTCGCCAATGCGGCTGGTGCCGCCACCCATCAGCGTGACCGGCTTGTTGCCGGTGCGCTGCAGCAGGCGCAGCAGCATGATCTGCACCAGGCTGCCCACGTGCAGCGAATTGGCCGTGGCGTCGAAGCCGATATAGCCCGCCACCGGCCCGGCCTTGAGTGCTGCGTCGAGCGCCTCGGTATCGGTGCACTGGAAGACGAAGCCGCGTTCGGTGGCCTCGTGCAGAAAGTCGCTGCTGGGCATGGAGGTGGGTTCCGGGGTGGGGTCGGCGGGTTTCTAGCGCGGGGCCCAGACATGAAGAAGCCCCGCGAACGGTGTGCGGGGCTGCTTCAGTCCGGGTAGGCGGGCGGACTTAGTCGGCGGCGAGCGCCATGGTGCGGCGGGACATGGTGGTGCGAACGTGGTCCTCGATCGCCTCGCCGATATCGTCGGCCTGGGCGGCGAACACGTGGTCCGCACCTTCCAGGATGCGGTAATCGACCTTCACGCCCTTCTGGGTGTTCAGCTTGTCCACCAGCTTCCGTACGGCGGGCTCCGGCACCAGCTCGTCGGTGTCGCCGTGCAGCATCAGGCCGCCGCAGGGGCAGGGGGCGAGGAAGCCGAAATCATAGTGGTTGGCCGGCGGCGCCACGCTCACCCAGCCGGAGACTTCCGGCCGGCGCATCAGCAGCTGCATGCCCACGAAGGCGCCGAACGAATAGCCGCTGATCCACAGCCCGCCATGGTTCGGGTTCACCGCCTGCATCCAGTCCAGCGCCGCTGCGGCGTCGCTGATCTCGCCGATGCCGCCATCGTAGCGGCCCTGGCTGCGGCCCACGCCGCGGAAGTTGAACCGCATCACGGAAAAGCCCAGCTTCTGGAAAGACTGGTACATCGTGTAGGCAACGCGGTTGTTCATCGTCCCGCCATGCAGCGGGTGCGGATGCATGATCAGCGCCAGCGGGGCGCCGGTTTCCTTGGAGTGGTGGTAACGGCCCTCGAGGCGGCCGTCAGGGCCAGCGAACATGACTTCAGGCATGGTGCGCGGAATTCCGATCCCTGTTGCTGGAGGCCCGCGGAGGAAGCGCCGCGAACCGTACATGGAGGCGTGTCGAATAATGCCCCTGCCCGCGCGAAAACTGCGCCGCGCCGGGCGTCTGCTGGGCACGAAGATCACGGCCTCGCGAGACTGTCATAAGGTGCGCCTTCGGCCAGCGCAGATACCAACGCCAGAAAGGCATGCCACCCTTGCAGGGTGTGAGACAAGGAGATTCGTTGACGCGCGAGAGAAGAAGTCGCTAGGCTTTCAGTGACTCTCGGCCATATTGTTGCGCGGAGCGTGCAGCCCCCGGCTGCGCGCTTTCGGCTGTTTGTTCGCTTTTGTAGCGCCTGAAGGGAGGCGGCATGGCCTACTTCGACGCGAATGCCACCGAACCGTTGCGCCCCGCCGCCCGCGCGGCCGTGCTGGCGGCGATGGAGGCGGCCGGCAATCCCTCTTCCGTCCATGCCGCCGGACGTGCTGCACGCCGGGTGCTGGAGGAGGCGCGCGCCCGCCTCGCCGGCTGCTTCGGGGCCGCCCCCGCCGGCGTGGTGTTCACCTCCGGCGGCACGGAGGCCAACGCGCTCGCCCTGCACGGCCTCGGCATCGGGCGGCGCATTCTGATCGGCGCCACGGAGCATGATGCGGTGCGCGCCGCCGCCCCGGGCGCCGAAATGGTGGCGGTGGACACGACCGGCGTCGCCGACCTCCCCGCCCTGGCCCGCCAGTTGGCCGCCGGCCCGCCTGCCCTGGTATGCCTGATGCTCGCCAACAACGAAACCGGCGTGCTGCACCCCATCGCCGACGCCGCTGCACTGTGCCGTGCCCATGGCGCGCGGCTGCACGTGGATGCCGTGCAGGCCGCCGGGCGCCTCGCCATCGACCTTCCGGCCCTGGGCGCGGACAGCATCGCCGTCTCCGGCCACAAGCTCGGCGGGCCAATGGGCGCCGGTGCGCTGCTGCTGGCCGGCGACCCCGCCCTGCCGCCGCTGATGCGTGGCGGTGGGCAGGAACGCGGGCGCCGCGGCGGCACGCCCCCGCTTCCCGCCATCGCCGGCCTCGCCGCCGCCGCCGCCGCCGCGGTGGCCGACCTGCCCCACCAGCCCCACCTCGCCACCCTGCGCGACCGGATCGAGGCCGCCGCCACCGCCGCCGGTGCTGTCGCCCTGGGCGCCGCCGCCCCGCGGCTGGCCAACACCACCTGCCTCGCCCTGCCCGGCGTGCGGGCGGATACGCAGGTGATTGCGCTCGATCTCGCGGGCTTCCAGGTCTCGGCCGGCGCCGCCTGCTCCTCCGGCAAGGTCGCGGCCAGCCACGTGCTCGCCGCGATGGGGTTGGGCGCGCTGGCCGGCTGCGCCGTGCGCGTGTCACTGCCGTGGAATGCCACGGCCGAGGATGCAGATCGCCTCGTCGCCGCCTATCTGGAGATGGCCAGGCGCCTGTTGCGCCGCGCGGCGTGAGGCCCTTGCGATGAACAACCGCCCCAACCGCCCGATCTACCTGGACAACCAGGCCACCACGCAATGCGACCCGCGCGTGGTGCAGGTGATGCTGCCCTTCTTCACCGAGCATTTCGGCAACCCGCATTCCGCCGAGCACGCCATGGGCCGCTTCGCGGAAGCGGCGGTGGAGACGGCCCGCGCCCATGTCGCCGCCCTGATCGGCGCCGATGCGCGCGAGATCGTGCTCACCTCCGGCGCCACCGAAAGCAACAACATCGCCATCAAGGGTCTTGCCCGCTTCGCAGCAGGGCAGGGCGACCCGCGAAAGCGCATCATCACCGCCGCCACCGAACATAAATGCGTGCTGGAGGCGGTGGCCGACCTCGCGGCCGAGGGGTTCGAGCCCGTGGTGCTGCCCGTCCGCCCCGACGGTCTGCTCGATCCCGATGCCGTGCGCGAGGCCCTGTCCGTGCCCACCCTGTTGCTCACCGTCATGGCGGTGAACAACGAAACCGGCGTGGTGCAGGACATCGCCGCCCTCGCCGCCCTCGCCCACGCGGCCGGCGCCCAGTTCCACACCGATGCCGCCCAGGCCGCCGGCAAGATCGCGCTGGATGTAGAGGCGATGAAGATCGACCTCCTCTCCATCAGCGGCCACAAGCTCTACGGCCCCAAGGGCGTGGGCGCCCTCTATGTCCGCCGCCGCCCGCGCGTGCGCCTTGCCCCGCTCTTCTCCGGCGGCGGGCAGGAGCGTGGGCTGCGCTCCGGCACCCTGCCCGCGCCGCTGATCGTCGGCCTCGGCGAGGCCTGCCGCATCGCCCGTGCCGAGATGGACGCCGATCACCAGCGCATCGCCGCCCTGCGCGACCGGCTGATGGCCGAACTCGGCCAGGCCATTCCCGGCATTCACCTCAATGCCGACCCCACGCACCGCATTCCCGGCAACCTCAACCTCACCTTCCCCGCCGCCCAAGCCCAGGCGATGCTGGCGGCGATGCCCGAGCTGTGCGTCTCCACCGGCTCGGCCTGCTCCTCGGCGGAAGTCGAGCCCTCCTACGTGCTGAAGGCGCTCGGCCTGTCGGACGACCAGGCGGCGCGGACCTTGCGCATCGGGATCGGACGCTTTACCTCCCCGGCCGATATCGATGCCGCCGTCGCCATGCTGGCGCGCGCCCACGCGGCTTCCCCGTCCCACTCTTCCGAGGCCTGACGCCCCCCATGCCCAAGATGATTTTCATCGATCGCGACGGCGCCCGGCGCGAGGTGGACGCCCCGCTCGGCCTGTCGGTGCTGGAGATCGCGCACAAGCACGGCGTGGATATCGAAGGCGCCTGCGAAGGCTCCCTCGCGTGTTCCACCTGCCACGTGATCGTGGACGCCGCGTGGTTTGAGAAGCTCGGCGACCCAACCGAGGATGAGGAAGACATGCTCGACCTCGCCTTCGGGCTGGAAAAGACATCCCGCCTCGGCTGCCAGATCGTGATGAGCGATGAGCTGGATGGGCTGGTGGTGAAGCTGCCGGCCGGCAGTCGGAACATGTTGGCCGGCTAAGCAAGCGGCTCTTTTTTGAAAAAAAGAACCAAAAAACTTTTCGAATTGGGCCGGGGGCTCCCGACAGGTTACGCTGCAAACGAATAAAAGTCTTTTTGCTTCTTTTTCTTCAGAAAAAGAAGAATCCTTGCTTAGGATCCCCCCATGCGCATCCTGGTAGCCATGTCCGGCGGCGTCGACAGTTCGGTGGTGGCCGGGCTGATGGCCGAGGCTGGCCACGACGTGATCGGCGTCACGCTGCAACTCTACGACCACGGCGCCGCCGTCGGCCGCAAGGGCGCCTGCTGCGCCGGGCAGGACATCTACGATGCCGGCTCCGTCGCCGATCGTCTGGGCATCCCGCATTACGTGATCGATGCCGAGGCACGGTTCCGCGCCGCGGTGATGCAGGATTTCGCCGACAGCTACGCCGCCGGGCAAACCCCGGTGCCCTGCGTGCGCTGCAACCAGAGCGTGAAGTTCGGCGACCTGATCGCCCTGGCCAGCGACCTGGGCGCGGAGGCGATGGCCACCGGTCATTATGTGCGCCGCGTCGATGGCGCGCAGGGGGCGGAGCTGCACCGCGCGGTGGATGAAGCGCGCGACCAGAGCTGGTTCCTGTTCGCCACCACGCAGCAGCAGCTTAACCGCAGCCTGTTTCCCCTGGGCGGCATGCCGAACAAGGACGCGGTGCGGGCAGAGGCCGCCAGGCTCGGCCTGCCGGTGGCGCGCAAGCCGGACAGCCAGGATATCTGCTTCGTGCCCTCCGGCAGCTATGCCGAGGTGGTGGCCAGGTTCCGCCCGGATGCGGTGCAGCCCGGGGAGATCGTCGACGAAGCCGGCACGGTGATCGGCATGCATGAGGGCGTGGCGCGCTACACGGTTGGCCAGGCCAAGCGCCTCGGCGCCGCCGCACAGCACGAAGGCACGCGCCGCGTGGTGGTGGGGCTCGATGCCGCGCGCCGCCGGGTGGTCGTGGGTGCGCCCACCGCCGGCAGCCCGGTGGTGAAGCTGCGCGAGGTGAACTGGCTGGTGGCACCCGCCGCGTTCGATTGCCACGTGAAGCTGCGTGCGCGCGACACGCTGCGCCCGGCGCGCGTGGTGCCCACCGCCGGGGGGGCCGAGGTGCATCTGGCGGTGCCGGCGCTGGCCGCGCCAGGGCAGGCCTGCGTGTTCTACCAGGGCGACCGCGTGCTGGGCGGGGGCTTCATCTGCGCCGCCTGACCGCAGGCTGATGCCGATCCCGAGGGGTGGGTGGCATCATTTCGGCGCCACGCGACGCGTGGCAGCCGCTGAGTGGCAGGCCGCGACATTGCGCAGTTGACGGGCCGCGCCGGGCGGGTCTATGTGCCGCTCCTCCGCACGGGTGGGATGGCGGCGTAGCTCAGCGGTAGAGCAGGGGAATCATAATCCCTTGGTCGGCGGTTCAAATCCGTCCGCCGCTACCATCCCGGACCCGTCGGATGTTTCCTGCTCCTGTCGGTGTCATCCCCTGCCCGCGCCACGGCGGCGCATGTGGCGATGGCCGATCAGGCCCAGGGACGCCGCCAGCAGCACCAGCGCACTGGCAGGCTCCGGGATTGCCGCCTGCGCGGTGTTCGTGACCGGCGCGCCAGTGGTGTACAGCACGTCGCCGGTGAGGGTGTAGGCGGAGACCTGCAGCATCAGGGCCGAGGGGTCCTTTGGCAGCACATCCCAACGCATCCGCGCCTCGCCCGTCAGCGAGAAGTCGCCCGACAGGCCTTCCACCAGGGACGTGTCCTGCGCGCCGGACTCCGCCTTGAGGTCGGCATTGTCCAGGGTAGCGCCGTCGAGCGTCAGGTCGCGCAGGATCACCCGACCGTCCTTGGTGCCGGCGAGCGCCGACAAGGCCAGGGCGGAGATCTCCTCGCCCTTCGGCAAGGCCAGCGCCGTGGTGGCACTGCCGATCGTGAAGGCCAGCGTCTCGCCGAAGCGCGACAGGGTGAATGGCACCCAGGAGGTCTTGTCCTGCTGGGCGATCCAATCCAGCTGGGCCGAACTGGCGGGCTTGTCGTCGGCACCCGCACCGGCGCCGAACAAACCAAGCTCCCAGGTGCCGCCGGCGCGGCTGTCGCCCACACGGGCCTGGGCCATGGCGCGGATGTCGGCACCCGCATCCAGGCCGCGCTTGGCGAGGTATTCGGTGAAAGCCTCCTGGCTGGCGAAGTGCTGTAGCAGGATCGCCGCGGCCTGCGCCGGCTGAACGACGGCGCAGGCCAGGGATGCCAGCAGGGCGCCGGCAAGCAAGGGGCGAACTGGCATGGGCGGCTCCGGTACCGGAAGGGGCGCGGCAGTGTCGCCGTTTCGGGTTAAGCTGCTCTTGCCGATACCTCTGCCGGGAGCCGGGCCATGCCAGCGCCAATCCACTTCCTCGACCGTAGCGAGCTTGCCTTCGCGATCGATCCCGATGCCCCGCCCAGGCTGGTGGTGCAGGCACCCTGCGAGGTGATGGTGGAGACGCACGATGCGCGCTCCGGCAAGGTGAAGCGGCCGGAGGACGAGGCGCCGACGGCGCCGGTGTTCACCGACCGGTATCCCAGGACCAACCCCGCCACCGGGCCGATCCGCATCGAGGGCGCCGCCCCCGGCGATGCGCTGGTGGTGGAGGTGCTGCGCATCGATCTGGACCAGCAGGGCTTCGTGATGGTGAAGCCGGATGCCGGGCTGATCACCGGGCTGGTGAACCGCACCGAGACCACCATCGTGCACATCCGGGACAACCAGGCCGAGTTCGGGTCCCTACGCCTGCCGATCCGGCCGATGATCGGGGTGATGGCCTGCGCGCCAGAGGAGGCGATCGCTACCGCCTATATCGGCCGGCACGGCGGCAACATGGACAACAACCGCCTGGCCGTGGGCACCCGCATCCATTTGCCGGTGCGCGTGCCCGGGGCGCAGTTCTACGTCGGTGACCTGCACGCCACGATGGGCGACGGCGAGATCAGCGGCAGCGGGGTGGAGATCGGCGGGCGGGTGCACCTGCGGATGAGCGTGGACAAGGGTGCGGCCACCGAATGGCCCTGGATGGAAACCGACCGGCTGTGGATCACCACCGCCGCGGCACCGCGCTTCGAGGAAGCGGCGCAGATCGCCACGCGGTCGATGATGGAGTTGATGCAAGCCAAGCTCGGCGTCAGTGCCAGCGAGGCGTTCGCGCTGCTGTCGATCGCTGGGGATCTGAAGGTGAACCAGCTCTGTCTGACCGGCATTGGCAGCAGTGCCAGGATGGAGTTTCCGAAGGCGAATGCAGGGTTCAGGAAAGAGGTTCTTTTTTGAAAAAAAGAACCAAAAAACTTTTGTATGCTGGCACGCGTGCTGGGTGACCGGCACGCGTGCAAGCGAATGAAGTCTTTTTTGCTTCTTTTTTCTTCAGAAAAAAGAAGACTCTTTCATAGCTTCAATTCCTGCTTCACCAGCTCCACCCAATACGCCACCCCATACGGGATCGCCTCGTCGTTGAAGTCGAAGGTGGGCGTATGCACGCCGGAGGAGGCTCCGTTGCCGATGCGGATGAAGGCGCCCTGCTTCTGCTTCAGCATGTAGGCGAAGTCTTCGCCGCCGCCGGTGGCGGGCATGTTGGGGTTCACCGCAGCTTCGCCCACCACGGAGGCGGCGGCGGCCTTGGCCACATCGGTGGGGCCATCGGCGTTCACCAGCGGTTCCGCGACCCAGGTGAAGTCCACGGTTACGCCGGCGCCGTGCAGCTTGGCCAGGCCTTCGGCGAGTTCGGTGATGCGGCGCTCGATGATCTCCTTGGTGGCGTCGTTGTAGTGGCGTGCGGTGCCGGAGACGGTCATTTCGGCGGGCATGACGTTGGCGGACTGGCGGTCGCCGCCGCCGATATGGCCAACGCTGATCACGGCAGGGTCGAAGGCGGAGATGTTGCGGCCGACGATGGTTTGCAGGCCGAGAACGAAGTGGGCCTGGATGATCGAGAGGTCGATCGAGAGATGCGGGGTGGCGCCGCCATGGCCGCCCTTGCCGGTGAAGGTGACGTGGAACATGCAGCCGCCGGCCATGGCCGCGCCCTTGCGGATGCCGAACTGGCCGATGGGCATGCCGGGGGAGCAATGCATGCCGTAGAGCGTGTCGCAGGGGAAACGCTCCAGCAGGCCATCGGCCAGCATGGCGAGCGCGCCGCCGCGGCCTTCCTCGGCGGGCTGGAAGATCAGGTGGACGGTACCGGCAAAATCCGGGTTCTCCTTCAGCGCGCGGGCGGCGCCGAGGAGCATGGTGGTGTGGCCGTCATGCCCGCAGGCATGCATCACGCCTTGGTAGGTGGAGGCGTGGGGCGCGTTGGTCTGCTCCACGATGGCGAGCGCATCCATGTCGGCCCGCAGGCCGATGGCGCGCTGGCCGGGGAGCTTGCCGCGGATGGTGGCGACGAGGCCGGTCTTGCCGATGCCTTCCACGTATTCGACGCCCCATTCGCGCAGCTTGCTCGCCACCAGGGCGGCGGTGCGGGTTTCCTCCAGGCCCATTTCCGGGTGGGCATGGATATCGCGGCGGATGGCGGTGAGCTCGGGGACGAGGGGTTGGATCAGGGCGAGGGTGTCGGTCATCGGGGGCTCCGGGTCAGGCGGCGCAATCTGCCACCGGGCGCGGGGCGCGGCTACCGGCTGTGCTCGGCTTCGTGGGGCCGGAGGAGGATTGATTGACAGGGGCGTTTCGAGCCGGGTAGGCGGCTTTGCCATGATGAAGCAAGCCGCCGGTGCGGCCACGACCGAGCCGGCACAGCCCGCCGAGCTCGCCTATCTCGGCCCGCGGGGCACCTACTCCGAGCAGGCGGCGCTCGCCGCCCTGGCGCAGCGCGGCATTGATGCCCTGCCCAGCGCCCAGAGCAGCCTGGGCGCGGTGGCGGAGGCCGTGGCGAACGGGCGGGCCAGGCTGGGCATCCTTCCGATCGTGGCGACCACGAGCGCATTCCCGGCGGCGGCGCACGCGGCGCTGCTGGGCGCCAGCGATCCCGGATGGCGCGTGGTGGGGGAGGTTCAGCTTCCGATCGTGTCCCACCTGCTGGTGAAGCCGGGGACAAGGCGCGAGGACCTTCGGCGCGTGCTGTCGCATCCGAATGCGCTGAAAGAGGCGTCCGTCGTGCTGCGGCGGGAGTACGCGGACCTTCAGCTGGTCGAGACCGCATCCACCGCGGCGGCTGCGCGCGAGGTGGCGGCCGGGGACGGAACGTCGGCGGCGGTGGCGGGGCCGGCGGCGATGCCGCTGTTCGGGCTGGTCGCGCTGGCCGAGGGGATCCAGGACGATCCGACCAACACCACGCTGTTCTGGGTGATCGGCCCGGCTTCGGCGGCGCTGGCCGAGATGCCGGACAGGGTTGTGCTGTCGATCGACGCGCCCGGGCAGTCGGCCGCCCTGGGCAAGGCGGTGAGCGCCCTGCATGGGCTCGGGTTTTGCGTGACCTTCGTCAACGCCGCGCCGTTGCCGGGGGCGCCGTTTGCGTTCCGCTATGCCGTGGCGGCGGCCTCCGAGCGGCCTGTTCCGCTGGTGGAGATCAGGGCGCGGCTCGCGCAGGGTCCTTATGTTCTGGTGGGCGCCTACAGCACGCGGTAGCGGGCCGCTCTTGGCGCCCTTGTCGGGGCTACCAGGTGTGCTCGGCTTCGTGGGGTGGGTGGGCGAGGCGGAGCACTTCGTTCCAGCGGGCGAGCGCATCGGCGTTGCGGATGTTTTCCAGCAGGCCGGCGGTGGCGGCTTCGGTGGCGGTGAGGCGGCCGAAGACGAGGGAGGCGAGGGTATCGGGCGTGAGGGTGAGGTCGGTGTCCTGGCCATCGATGCGGGTGGCGTGGCCGGCTTCGGGGGAGGTGGCGATGCGCCAGCTGCCCTGGTTCCAGGGGCAGAAGCTGTCCTTGAGGGTGAAGCGCAGTTCGGAGGCGGCGGCGTAGGGGCGTTGGGCCATGGCGTCTTCCACGGTGACGAGGCGGGCCATGATGCCGTCTCGCACGCCGCGGTTGAGGTGGCGGGGTTCGGTGAGCATCAGGGGCAGGGGGTCGTCCGCGGGCGCGTTGTCCCAGAGAATGTCCTCGACATTGTCGTAGCTGGCCAGCGCCTGCCAGAGCGCCTGGTGGGCGGGCGGGGTGAGGGCGAAGAGGTCGGTGATGACCAGGGGGCGCGGGCGGGGGGCCATGCCGTGGTGGTAGGCGACGTAGCCGAGGGTTGTAGCGCCTTCCTGATAGGCGAGGATGACCTGCTTGTGGCCCGGGGGTGGGGATTGCAGGGCGCCGGCGAGCCACATGGCGCGGCCGCGATGGACGAGGCCGGTGCGGGGTTCGCGGTACTGGCGATAGACGTCCACCAGGGTGGCGAAATCGGCTTCCGGGTGGAGTTCGCGCAGCGTGCCGGTGGGGGCGAGGGGGCGGTGGAAGGCGATGTCCCTGGGGGCGATGCGGTAGGTGTGGCGCTGGTGGACGGTGCCGTAGCCGTAGCGCTGGTAGAGGGCGACCCAGGCGGGGTGGAGGCCGGCGAAGGCGACATCGCGCTTTTCGTGCAGGGTTTCGAAGTGTTTTTGGCTCACCGCGCGGAGGTAGCCGCGGCGGCGATGGGCGGGGTGGGTGGAGACCTGGGTGACGCCGGCAATGCGAACGGCGCGGCCATTGAGACGGATCTGCAGCGGCCAGGCGGCGTAGGTGGTGGCGATGGCGCCATCGACGACGGCGCACATGGTCCAGGCGGGGTCCATGCCTTCGAAGAGGGAATCGGCCATGGCGAGCTGGCGGGAGGCCTGGCGGGCGTAGTCGGCCATTTCCTCGGCGCGGGCCGGGCGGATCTCGACATGGGGCATGGGCGCTCTCCCTGGGGTGGGGGGAGCTTAGGCCGGCCCAGGGGATATCGGGAGGGGTGGCGGACCCGAATGGATTCGAACCATCGACCTCTGCCTTCGGAGGGCAGCGCTCTATCCAGCTGAGCTACGGGTCCACGCCGGGGCTTCATAGCGTGGATGGGTTTTGGCCGAAAGGGGTTTGTCCGGAGTCGCAATTACGATAACGCAACGATTAGGGCGTGCGGGGGCGGCCCCCGGTGCGGCGTGGGGTGGGGCGTGGGGTGGGGATGGGGGTCAGGCGGGGATGGGGAGGGGTGGCGCGCGGACCGGGCGGTGGTGGGCCGGGCGGGGCGGCGGCGGGACCGAAGTGGGGGCCATGCCGAGGCCGGGGAGACAGCGCAGGATCCAGTCCCGGAGCAGGCCGTACTCGACGGAGACGGCGTGGGGAGCGCGGCCAAAGGTGGGGAGGGTGGGAATTCGGGCGTGGTACCGGCCGTATTCGTCTTCATCTTCGTCTTCGTCTTCATCCCATTCCTCGTCCCAGCCCTCGGCCGATGCGGCCCAGGCGAGAGCGGTGCGGCGGAGGAGGCTGGCGGAGAGGGAGACGGCGAAGACGGGCAGGACGGCGAGGGCGAAAAGGGACAGCAGCAGGGCCTGCAGCGCCGGGTGCAGCACCGCGGGCGCAATTCGGGCGTGCGCCGACGCGCCTATGGCGGGCCTGCCCCGGAGGGCGGCCGGATGGTGGAGGGGATGCTGCATAGTTAATTTTAATAACTGACGATGCATCCGGCGGCAAGGAAAAAAAGTGGTGTCGGCGTGAATTTATGTCAGGGGGCGGGGGTGGCGGCGAGCCTGGCTTCGGCGCGCTTGAACAGGGTTTCCAGGGAGAGATCCCGCCCGGTCTCCAGCGCCAGCGCCTGCAGCTGGTGGGTGCCGAGGCTGCGGTAGCTTTCGAACTGGCTTTCGCTGAACCACTGGTCGGAGGTGGGTTGCTGGGGGAACTCCTTCTCCGCGGCGCCATAGGCGCGCACATCCATCGGCAGGTCGGCGAGCCAGGTGGGCTTGATGTAGAGCAGCTCGCCCTTCGCGGCCGGCGCCGTGTCGGTGGCGGGGTAGTCGATGGTGCCGACGGCGAAGCCCAGCAGGCGGGGATTCTCGGTGCCCGGCTTGCGCGGGCCGATATGGGTGGCGGTGATGGAAACCGTGGCGCCGAGGTCGATCGCGGCCTTGCGCAGGCTCTGGCCGAGATCGGCGAAGCTGCAGTCCGGATCATGCGCGGCATCGACGACGACGATGCGGGTGCAGCGGCGGCGCAGCATCTCGTAGAGGCCGAGATTGTCGAAATGGCCGCCATCGGAGAGGTAGATGGCGCTGCGGTCGATCGAGGTATTGCCGGTGAGGTCGTTGAGCAGGGCAAGGCGCTGCTCGGCGGGGTTCAGGCCCTCCAGCGCGGGGCGGCGGTGGGGGGTGGATGCCAGCAGGCCGAGGGCGGCGCGCGCCGCCTTGCCCAGCCAGGCGGACACCGCGCCGGGGGCGTGATCGGGCGCGGGTGGCAGGTGGTGCGTGTTGGGTGCCCAGAGGCCGAGGCGGACGTTGAACAGGGTCATCAGGAAGGCGGTGGCCGGGCGCGAGTGGTAGCCGGAATTCGGGCTGGCCGCGGCGCCGGAGATGGTGATGGCCGTGCCGAGGCCGAGGCCCTGCTGGTCCTTGGGCGTGGTGTCCGTCTCGCCGCGCAGGCTGTGGTTGAAATGCCGCGTGGCGACATAGGTGGCGGGGGGTGCCGTGGCCGGCTGGGGCTCGGCGAGCGGCAGGTAGTAGCCGCAATGCAGCGGGGTGGCGGTGAAGGACAGCGCCTTGCGTTCGGCCCAGAGCGGATTGGAGGTGCGGGTGACGTTGACCGCGATGTTGATGACGGGGAAAAGCGGGCGCGGCTTTCCCTCGGCCTCGTGCAGGCCCAGTGCGGCGAGGCGGAGGTCGTCGTTCGGGTCGAAGCCGGTGACGGGCTCCGGATTGCGGCGGGTGGCCGGGTTTTGCGGGTCGCGGGCGGGGCCGAGGAAACCGCGGACGAGGCGGTTGCGATAGACCGCGTGCAGGGTGAAGCGGTTGTTGTCGATGCAGAGGATGCGGGCGGCGGCGATCAGCAACAGGGCGAGGCCGGCCTGGAGGCCCAGCATCAGGAGGATCGGAACATTGTGCGGCGTGGGCCGGCAGGAGGGGGCGGGGGCCGGCAGGGCGCTGCCCGAACAATAGAAGCTGGTGAGGCACCAGCGCGCCGGGTCTGGCGCCACGGTGCAGGTGGGCGGCGGCGGTGCCTGCACCAGGCCCATGATGCCCTGCTGCACCGGGCCCAGCACGTAGGACTGGAGCACCGCGCTGGAAATGGCGAGCATGAATGCAAGGAAGACGCCGGCCAGCAGGGCAAGGCCGAAATCCATCGCCTTGTCGCGCCAGCCGGCATCCAGCTCGTTCAGCGCGGACATGCGGGTGAAGGCCTGGTGGCCGAGCCAGGCGACGGCGGGGCCGGAGAGCAGCGGGGTGAGCAGGCTGCGCCATGCGCCGGTGGTCCAGACCGCATTGCCTTCGGGGATGAACCAATCGGGCATGGCAAGGATGGGGAAGCCGGCCAGTGCGACGGCGACGGAGAGGAGCTGGATGCGGGCGCTCATGCGCGCGGTCCATTCGCGGTCCAGCTCGGCGGTGATGGCGGGGGCCTTGCGGCGCAGGCCCATGAAGGTGCCGGCATGGATGATCATGGCGAGCGCGAACCAGGCTGGGCCGGCAACGGCGAGCACCTCGACCCAGGATTTCTGCGGCACATAGGCGATGAGCAGCCAGGGGCCGGTGGCGGTGAGCAGGGCGGAGAACAGCGTGGCCAGGAGCCAGGGGGCAAAATTGCTGTGGTAGCGCCCCTTCACGTCCTCGGCCGCCCGGGAGAGGGCAATGCCGTAGCCGGCCAGGACGCAAGCGGCGTAGAGCCCCGCGACCTTCACGGCGGCGAATGTCTCGATCGGCCGCGGGTCGAACCCGCCGTGATCGTTCTGCCAGCTCCCCAGGGCGAAGGGGAGCAGCATCGGCCAAAGCAGGGCGACGAGGGCGATCGTGGTGGGGGTGGGGCCGGGGCTGGAAGAGCGGGGCGCGCCGCTGGCATCGCGGTGGTGGCTCGGCAAGCCGGTGCAGAGCCATACGGTGCTGACAACGAGCCCGATGGCGCCGGCGGCAAGGGCGGCGAAGGCGAACAAATGCGCGGTGCCGGCGACCGCGACCAGCGTGCGGTAGGCGATGAAGCCGAGCACCAGCAGCAGCATCCAGGGCAGCAGGGAGGCCCAGGTGAGCAGCAGGTTGCGGGTGTAGAGGGTGAGGCCGGTCCAGGTATCCAGCGAGAACAGGCCGAGCTGGGGGGTGAGGAAGTTGCCGGACTGGCGCAGACGGGTGAGCCAGGGGGCGTTGCCGCCCTGCCTCAGCTCCTGCTGCAGGGCATCGGCGTTCCAATCGAGGGCGCGCAGGCGGGCGGAGAGGTAGCCGCCGATATAGCCGCCGCCGGAGACGGTGGAGAGGTAGTGGAACTGCTTCAGCACGCCCATGCGGGCGAGGCCCTGGACAACGCCGAGGCAGAAGGCGGCGCTGCGGATGCCACCGCCGGAGAGGCACAGCGCGGTGGCCTCGCCCGGTGGCAGGTGCAGGGCGGCCTGTTCCTGCGCCAGCGCGTCCTGCGCGGTGATCGGGGGCGGGGTGGGCTCGGCCATCTCTGCCTCGCGTTGAATTCTTCAACAGGGGCAGCGTTGCAGGTTTCGTTACGATGTCAAGAAGGAGTGGCGAGCCAGGCGGCGGCTGCGGCCTCGGCGCCGGAGGGGAGGGGGGCGGCGGGATCGCGCAGCCAGGCGGCGATGTCGGCCAGCGGGGCGGCGCGGGCGAGGTCGCGCAGGAGGAGGTGGTAGCCTTCCCGGTAGTAGAGGCGGCGGATCGGGGGGCCGGGCAGTTGCGACCAGGTGGCGCGGGTGGCGGGCTTGGGGATGATCTCGTCCTGCGCGCCATACAGGGCGAGCGTGGGGAGTGGTGGCATGCGCGGGGCGGCGGCGAGGGCGAGGTCCATGAGGTCGACCAGGCCGCGCAGCGTGTCGAACCGGGTGGCGCGGATGGTGAGCGGGTTGCGGCCCAGGGCACGCAGGGCGTCCGTGTTGCTCGACGCGGTGATGCGGATGCCGGGAGCGCGGGTGACGGTGAGGCCCGGCGTTGCGGAGGCGACGAGCCAGAGGCCGGCCTGCATGAACAGGTTCATGTTGGCGCGGCCCCAGACGGCCGGGGCGAGGAGGATGAGGCCGTCGGCCGGGATGTCGCTGCCGCGGGTGGCCATGTGCATCAGCACGGCCGCCCCCATGCTCTCGCCCATGGCGACGAGGCGGGCGCTGGGGTGGCGGGCGCGGAGCAGGGCGAGCATGGCCTGGGCGTCGTCGGCCAGGGCATCCGCGCCGGGCCAGAGGCCGCGGGCCTCGGTGGCGCCGAAGCCGCGCTGATCCGGCGCGTAGAGGGCGATGCCCTGTTCGGCGAGTGCGGGCGCGGGCAGCTCCCAGGCGTCCCGGCTGTCGTTGAAGCCGTGCAGGGCGAGGAGGACGGCGTGCGGTTCCGTGGGCGGGCGCCAGGCGCGGTACGGAAGGCGCATGCCGTCGCCCATGACGAAGTGGTCCTGCGCCTGCACCGGCGCGTGGGCCAGGGGGCCCGGCGGGGCGGCGGCGGGCGTGCAGGCGGCCAGCGCGGCGGCGCCCAGCAGCAGGCCTCGGCGGGGAACGGTTGAAAGCATGCGGGCCATGGCTATCATGCCGGCCAGATCGCACGACAGCCCCCGTGCCCCCACCGACACCGACACCGAAGGATGCATCATGCCGGACGGCAACGCCTCGCCCATTCCCGGGATCACGCCCACCGAAACCATCCACGTGGACGAACGCACCGTGCCCTGCGACGGCGGCGGCGGCGCGCTGGGGCACCCGCGCGTGTACCTGCGCATCGTGGAACAGCAGGTGCTGTGCCCGTACTGCTCGCGCCTCTACGTGCTGAACGCCGACGCCGGCGGCGACCACGGGCATTGATGGCGCGCACCGCCGAGGACGGAAGGAAGGCCAGGGCTCTGCCCTGGACCCGCTGGGGCCTTAGGCCCCAGACCCCTTTCCCTTTTCCGCCTTCGGCGGGAGGGGCCGACCCGGTCTGTGTCGCGCGCCGAGACGGCCCCTCCCGCCGAAGGCGGAACAACTGATGTGGGTCCAGGGACCTCAGGTCCCTGGTGGGGTCCAGGGGCAAGGCCCCTGGCCTTTCCTTTCCTCTTCGATGGGTGCGCGACATGAATGACGCAGCGGCGCCGCATTTGATCCTGGTGGATGGGTCCGGGTTCATTTTCCGGGCGTATCATGCGTTGCCGCCGATGAGCCGGCCGGATGGGACGCCGGTGAATGCGGTGTTTGGGTTCAGCAACATGTTGTCTCGGTTGCTCAGGGATCATGTGGGCACGCATCTGGCGGTGATTTTCGATGCCGGGCGGCTGACGTTCCGCAATCGGCTGTATGACAAGTACAAGGCGCAGCGGCCGGAGCCGCCGGAGGATTTGCGGCCGCAGTTTGCCTTGGTGCGGGAGGCGACGCGGGCGTTCGGGGTGCCGGCGATCGAGCTGGAGGATTGGGAGGCGGATGACCTGATCGCCAGCTATGCCGTGGCCGTGGTGGCGCAGGGGGGGCGGGCGACGATCGTTTCCTCTGACAAGGACCTGATGCAGTTGCTGCGGCCGGGCATCGATATGCTCGATCCGATGAAGCAGAAGGCGATCGGGCTCGCCGAGGTGATGGAGAAGTTCGGGGTTGGGCCGGAGAAGCTGATCGATGCGCAGGCGCTGATCGGGGACAGCGTGGATAATGTGCCGGGGGTGCCGGGGATCGGGCCGAAGACGGCGGCGCAGTTGATCCAGGAATTCGGCGACCTGGAGGGGATTCTGGCGGCGGCGCCGGGGATGAAGCCGAGCAAGCGGCGCGATCTGCTGATCGAGCATGCGGAGCTGGCGCGGATTTCGCGCAAGCTGGTGGAGCTGTGCTGTGAGGTGCCGTTGCCGGAGCCGATCGAGGCGCTGGTGGCGCGGGAGCCGGACCGGGAGGTGCTGGGGCCGTGGCTGGCGGCGCAGGGGTTCCGGAGCTTGGCCTCCAGGTTGGGGATGGAGGCGGGGGCTTCGGCCGGCGCGTTCGTGCCGCCGCCGGCGGCGGTGCGGGCCGGTGCGCCCCAGGGGGGGCCACAGGGCAACTTGTTCGCCGAGGCGCCGGTGCAGGTGGCCCCGGACAATGGCAGCGGGTTCGGGCCGTATGAGACGGTGACGACGCTGGAGGGGCTGCAGGGCTGGATCGCGGCGGCACGGGCAGCGGGCGTGGTGGCGGTGGATACCGAGACCGACAGCCTGGATGCGATGCGGGCGCGGCTGGTGGGGGTCTCGCTGGCCACGGCGGCGGGGAAGGCTTGCTACATTCCGCTGCGGCATGAGGGGGTGGAGGCACAGGTGGCGGAGGCGGACGCGTTGGCCGCGCTCTCGGGCCTGTTCGGGGATCCCTGCGTGTTGAAGGTGTTCCAGAACGCCAAATACGACCTGATGGTGTTCCGCCAGGCCGGCGTGGCGCTGCCGGAGCCGGTGGATGATACGATGCTGGTGTCCTTCGCGATGGAGGCAGGGGCGCATGGGCACGGGATGGACGAATTGTCCGTGCTGCATCTCGGCCACACGCCGATCAGCTACGATGCGGTGACCGGCACGGGGAAGGGGCGGCTGAGCTTCGCG
>JAIXTK010000297.1 GCA_027483995.1 Acetobacteraceae bacterium | reverse complement strand
TGCCGGCGATGATGGGAAAGGCCAAGGCGTCGAAATCCGCGAAGGAGCTGTTCGCCAAGAACGCCGGCGTGAACCTGCTGGCCGCGGCGCGGGTGTTCCTGTTCGGCGCGCGGGACGTGTGGTTCGTGGTCGGGCTGCCGGTGTTCCTGACGGCGGCGGGCTGGAGCTTCACGCTGGTCGGCGGCTTCCTGGCGGTCTGGACGATCTTCTACGGGCTGATCCAGGCCAGCGCGCCGGCGCTGGTGCGGCGCAGCGCCGATGGGCTTTCCGCCGAGGTGCCGGCGGCGCGCGCCTGGTCCCTGGCGCTCACCCTGGTGCCGGCCGGGCTGGCGGCGATGATGCTGGTCGGCGTGCCGGGGCCCGAATGGTTCGTGCCCGTGGGGCTGTGCGTGTTCGGCGTGCTCTTCGCGGTGAACTCCTCCGTCCATTCCTACCTGATCCTGGCCTATGCCGGCAGCGAGAAGGCGGCGGAAGACGTGGGGTTCTACTACGCCGCCAATGCGGCCGGGCGGTTCCTGGGCATCCTGCTCTCTGGGTTGCTCTATGGGATCGGCGGCATGGTGGCGTGCCTGATCGGCGCAGCGGTGATGCTGGCGGCGTGCTGGGGGGTGACGCTGTTCCTGCCGCTGCCCGGCCCGGCGCGGATTGACGGGGGCGCCGCCGCGCGCTGATCTGGCGCCCCTGTTCGAGGCGCCCCTTGTCCGCACCGCATCGCCCGTTGGCTGGCATCGCGCTGATGCTCGGCTTCGCCACCATGGCGAGCCTGCTCGATGCCGTCACCAAGGGCCTGACCGCGAGCTATCCGGTGCCGATGCTGCTGTGGCTGCGCTTCCTGGGCCAGACCGGATCGCTGCTGCTTCTGCTGCCCTGGATCGGCTGGGCCGGCCTGCTGACCACCTCCGCGCCGCGGGTGCAGCTGGGCCGCGGCGTGGCGCTGACGGTCTCCGCCGGGGCCTTCGTGTTCGCGCTGAGCTACCTGCCGTTTGCCACCGCCAAGGTGCTGTCCTTCACCTCCCCGCTGCTGGTCACGCTGCTGTCCCTGCCGCTGCTGGGGGAGCGGGTGGGCTGGCGGCGGGCCACGGCGGTGGCGGTGGGGTTCCTGGGCGTGGTGGCGGTGATCCGGCCCGGCTTCGGCATGGAGGGGGCCACGGCGCTGGACTGGGCGATGGCGCTGCCGCTGCTCTCGGCCGGCGCCTATGCTTGCTACCAGCTGCTGACGCGCCGCGTGGCGCAGCGCGACGGGCCGGTGGCCAGCCTGTTCTACGTCTCGGTGGTGGGGCTGGTGGCGTCGAGCCTGCTGGTGCCGTTCCACGTCGTGCCGGTGCCGCCCTGGCTGGTGGCGTTCCTGCTGGTGCACGGGGCGCTGGTGGGGGTGGGGCATTTCCTGCAGATCCGCGCCCTGGCACTCGCCCCCGCCTCCCTGCTGGCGCCGTTCGGCTATGCCTCCCTGCTTTGGGCGGTGCTGATCGGCGCCACCGTGTTCGGCGAGGCGATCGGGGTGTTCACCATCCTGGGCGCGCTGACCATTGCCGGCAGCGGGTTGTATTTGTTCCGCAGCGCGACATCCGGGCGCTGAGGCCCGCAGCCAGCTGCGTCGGGGCTTGTCTTGGGAATGTTATAGTATAACATATCATGCTCAGAGATGGCGAGCAGGGATCATGGAGACAGCCGGAACATCCGTGGCGCGGCTGGGTGCCGCGGGGTTCGCACAGCCCGCATCCGGCGATGGGGGCGGCGCGGTGCTGCAATGCCTGGGTGCGGGGGCGCTGGCACAGATCCAGCGCGCCACGATCGGCCTGGCCATCTGGGACCGCCGGCCGCGCCGGGCGCCGCCGCGGGCCATCGCCACCCTGCTGGCCCGCCCGCCCTTCTGCCTGGTCGCAAGCGGCACGGTGGAGGTGGCGATCCGCCGGTTGCGGGCCCAGTTGCCCTCGCAGGCCGGCCCGATCCTGGCCGATATCGCCGCCCTGGCGCGGGTCTTCACGGAGGTTGCCGGCGCGCCCGGCGTGCGGCTGCGGCTGGAGCACGTCGCCGACGATGCCTGCCGGCTGTTTCATGTCGATGCGGTGCGGCTGCGCCTGCTGTGCACCTATGCCGGTGCCGGCACCGAGTGGTGCGACGCGGAGGGCGGGCTGCACCGCATGGCCCCGATGCAGGTCGGCCTGTTCAAGGGCAACCGCCATCCCGATCACGGCCCGCGCATCCGCCACCGCTCGCCGCCGGTCAGCCACCTGCCGCCCACGCGCCGGGCACGCCTGCTGCTTTGCATCGATGAGACCGGAGTTTTCGAATGACCCCGCACGCCCCCGCGCCGCGCCTGCCCGTGACCGTGCTCTCCGGCTTCCTCGGCGCGGGCAAGACCTCCCTGCTGAACCATGTGCTGGCCAACCGCGAGGGCAAGCGCGTGGCCGTGATCGTCAACGACATGAGCGAGGTGAACATCGATGCCGCCCTGGTCGGCAATGCCGGCCAGCTGTCGCGCACCGAGGAGCGGCTGGTGGAGATGTCCAACGGCTGCATCTGCTGCACGTTGCGCGAGGACCTGATGCAGGAGGTGGCGCGCCTGGCCGCCGAGGGGCGCTTCGACTACCTGCTGATCGAGAGCACCGGCATCAGCGAGCCCATGCCGGTGGCCGCCACCTTCGACTTCCGCACCGAGGAGGGCTTCAGCCTGGCCGACAGCACGCGGCTGGACACGATGGTGACGGTGGTCGATGCCGCGGCCTTTCTGCGCGACTATGCCAGCAAGGAGACCCTGGCCGACCGCGGCGAGACCGCCAGCACGGAGGACGGGCGGATGCTGGTCGATCTCCTGGTCGAACAGGTCGAGTTTGCCGACGTGATCGTGGTGAACAAGGCCGATCTGCTCGACGAGGCGGCGCTGGCGCGGCTGGAGGGCATCCTGGCCACCTTCAATCCGGGTGCGCAGATCGTGCGCGCCACGCATGGCCATGTGGCGCTGGACCGCGTGATGGGCACGGGGCGGTTCGATTTCGAGCGTGCCCAGCAGCAGGCCGGCTGGGCCCAGGCGCTGGCCGGTGGCCACCTGCCGGAGAGCGAGGCGTTCGGGATCACGAATTTCGTCTATCGCGCCCAGCGGCCCTTCCATCCCGCGCGCTTCCACCGCTTCCTGCGCGGCGACATGCCGGGGGTGATCCGCGCGAAGGGGTTCTTCTGGCTGGCGACCCGCATGCGCTGGGCGGGCTCCTGGCAACTGGCCGGGGCGGTCGGGCGGCACGAGGCGGCGGGCTTCTGGTGGGCGGCCGTGCCGCCCCAGCACCGGCCGCAGGACCCGGCGTGGCAGGCAACGATCCGCAAGACCTGGCACCCGATGTATGGGGACCGGCGGCAGGAGCTGGTGTTCATCGGCATCGGCATGGATGCGGCCGCCATCCGCGCGTCGCTCGATGCCTGCCTGCTGACCGACAAGGAGATGCGCTTGGGTGCCAAGGCCTGGGCCAGCCTCGCCGATCCCTTCCCCCCCTGGCGCGGCGAGGGGTAGGCGGCCGCGCTTCAGCGCGTGCCGGTGCTGCCGAAGCCGCCGGTGCCGCGCTGGGTTTCGTCCAACTCGGCAACTTCGGTCCAGGCGGCACGGACCACCGGCGCCAGCACGGCCTGGGCGATGCGCATGCCGCGTTCGATGGTGAAGGGCTCGGCGCCCGCGTTCATCACGATCACCTGGAGTTCGCCGCGGTAGTCTTCATCGATCGTGCCGGGGCTGTTGGGCAGGATGATGCCGTTCTTGAGGGCGAGGCCGGAGCGGGGGCGGATCTGGAGTTCGAAGCCCGGGGGCAGCGCGATGGCCAGCCCGGTGGGGACCAGGGTTCGGGCGCCGGGGGCGAGCACCAGCGGGGCCTGGACGGCGGCGAGGAGGTCCATGCCGGCGGCGCCGGGCGTGGCGTAGCTGGGCAGGGCGAGGCCTGCGCTGTGCGGGAGGCGTTTCACCTGAACGGGGATGGTCATGCGAGGGCCTTGGCGATGCGGTCGGCGAGGCGGGCGGCGACTTCGTCCTTGCCCAGGCGGGGCCAGGGTTCGATGCCGGTTTCGCTGACGAGGTGAATTTCGTTTTCGGTGCCGCCCATGATGCCGGTGGCCGGCGAGACGTCGTTGGCGACAATCCAGTCGGCGTTCTTGCGGCGGCGCTTGTCTTGCGCGGGGGTGAGCATGTCGTGGGTTTCGGCGGCGAAGCCGACCACGAGGCGCGGGCGGGTGGGGCCGGCGGCGGCGATGGTGGCGAGGATGTCGGGGTTGGGGGTGAGCGCCAGGGCGGGTGGGGCGCCGCCGGGGGTTTTCTTGAGCTTCTGGTCGGTCTCGCTCTGCACGCGCCAATCGGCCACGGCGGCGCAGAACACGGCGGCGTCGGCGGGCAGCGCGGCCTGGCAGGCGTCCAGCATCTGGCGGGCGGTTTCGATCCTGCGGATGGTCACGCCGGCCGGGTCGGGCACGGAGACGGGGCCGCTGACCAGGGTGACGCGGGCGCCGAGCTCGGCCAGGGCGGCGGCGATAGCGTGGCCCTGGCGGCCGGAGGAGCGGTTGGCGATGTAGCGGACGGGGTCGATCGGCTCGTGGGTGGGGCCGCTGGTGACGAGGATGTGGCGGCCGGCGAGGGGCCGGGGGCGGGAGAGCAGCGCCTGGATGGCGGCGAGGATGGCGGGCGGCTCGGCGAGGCGGCCGGGGCCGAATTCGCCGCAGGCCATGCTGCCTTCATCGGGCCCCACCACGGCCACGCCGCGGGCGCGCAGCGTGGCGATATTGGCCTGGGTGGCCGGGTGCTCCCACATGCGCACGTTCATGGCCGGCGCCACCAGCACGCGCTTGTCGGTGGCAAGCAGCACGGTGGAGGCGAGGTCGTCGGCCATGCCGTGCGCCATCTTGGCCAGCAGGTCGGCGGTGGCGGGGGCGACCACCACGAGGTCCGCAGCGCGGGAGAGCTGGATGTGGCCCATCTCGTTCTCGTCGGAGAGCGAGAAGATGTCCTCGAAGACCTTGTTCTCCGAGATGGCCTGCAGCGTGAGGGGGGTGACGAACTGGGCGCCCCCCTTGGTGAGCACGCAGGTGGCCTCGCCGCCGGCCTTGCGGATGAGGCGGAGCAGCTCGATCGCCTTGTAGGCGGCGATGCCGCCAGCGACGATCAGGAGGACCTTCTTGCCGATCACAGGCGCCAGCCGCTGTGGATGGCCGCGATGCCGCCGGCGAGGTTCTGCACGCGCACCTGCTCGAACCCGGCCGTGCGCATCATGGCCGCCAGCGTGTCCTGGTCCGGGTGCATGCGGATGCTCTCGGCGAGGTATTGGTAGCTGTCGGCATCGTTGGCGATGGCCTGGCCCAGACGGGGAAGCACCTGGAAGGACCAGGCATCGTACACCGGCGCGAGGGCGGCAACCTGGACGCGGGAGAATTCCAGGCAGAGGAAGCGGCCACCAGGCTTCAGCACGCGGCGGGCTTCGGCCAGCACGGCATCCTTGTCGGTGCAGTTGCGCAGGCCGAAGGCCATGCTGACGGTATCCACCGTGCGGTCCGGCAGCGGCAGGGCCTCGGCGTCCGCAACCAGGAAGTTGAGGTTGGCGGCGTGGCCCTTTCCCAGCAGGCGGTCGCGCCCGACGGTGAGCATGCTCTCGTTGATGTCCGACAGGATGGCGGGGCCGCCGCCGGCGTCCAGCCAGCGCAGCGTGATGTCGCCGGTGCCGCCGGCGAGATCGAGCAGGGTGCGGTGCGGGCGGGGATCGAGCCTGGTGGTGAGGATGGATTTCCAGGCGCGGTGGATGCCAAGCGACATGAGGTCGTTCATCACGTCGTATTTCCGCGCCACGCTGTCGAAGACGGCGCGGACCATGGGCTTCTTCTCGGCGACGGGGATGTCGCGGAAGCCGAAATGGGTGGTGGGCTCGGGATTGCCGGTCATGGGGGGGAGTGTATAGCGTCCCGCCCTATGCCGGAACTCCCCGAGGTTGAGACCGTGATGCGCGGGCTGCGCGCCCAGCTGGAGGGGCGGCGGATCAGCCGTGCCCTGGTGCACCGGGCGGATATGCGCTTCCCGTTCCCCGCCGGGCTGGCGGAAATGATGACCGGGGCGGTGGTGGCCTCGTTCCGGCGGCGGGCGAAATACATCCTGATGCGGCTGGATCGGGGGCCCAAGGAGGCCAAGCACTCCGTGCTGATCCATCTCGGCATGTCTGGCCGGATGCTGATCGAGCGGGTGGGGCGCAACGCGGTGCCGGCGCACGAGCATGTGACGATCGAGACCGAGGACGGGGTGCTGGTGGGCTTTGTCGATCCGCGCCGGTTCGGCTCGGTGGACCTGGTGGCGACGGCGGCGGAAGACGCGCACCGCCTGCTGGCCGGGCTGGGGCCGGAGCCGCTGGACGAGGCGTTCAATGCCGCGGTGCTGGGGGCGGCGCTGGAGGGGAGGCGCACGCCGATCAAGGCCGCGCTGCTGGACCAGCGCAACGTCGCCGGGCTGGGCAACATCTATGTGTGCGAGGCGCTGTTCCGCGCCGGGCTGGCGCCCACGCGGCTGGCGGGCAGCATCACCAAGCCGCAGGTGAAGCGGCTGGTGGCGGAGATCAAGGCGACGCTATCGGAGGCGGTGGCGGCCGGTGGTTCCAGCCTGCGCGACTACGTGCAGCCGGATGGGGAGCTGGGGTATTTCCAACATGCCTGGAAGGTGTACGGGCGGGAGGGCGAGCCCTGCCCCGCCTGTCCGGGCCCGCCGGGGTGCGCGGGGGTGGAGCGCATCGTGCAATCCGGCCGCAGCACCTTCCATTGCCCTCGGCGGCAGCGTTAGCTAGGACCAACCCAGAACGAGGGAGGCACGCATGCCTGAGATGATCGAGGTTGAGACCCACGGGCCCGTCGGGCTGATCCGGCTCAATCGGCCGAAGGCGCTGAACGCGCTGTGCGACCAGCTGATGGAGGAAATGGGCGCGCAGCTGCGGGCGTTCGACGCCGATCCGGCGATCGGCGCCATCGTGCTGACCGGCAGCGAGCGGGCGTTTGCCGCCGGCGCCGACATCAAGGAGATGCGCGACCGCAGCTACCCCGCCGTCTATGGCGACGACTTCATCGGCAAGCGCTGGGAGACGGTGCTGGAGATCAAGAAGCCCGTGATCGCCGCGGTTTCCGGCTTCGCGCTGGGCGGCGGCTGCGAGCTGGCGATGATGTGCGACATCATCCTGGCGGCCGACACCGCCAAGTTCGGCCAGCCGGAGATCAATTTGGGCGTGATCCCCGGCGCCGGTGGCACCCAGCGCCTGACGCGCGCCGTGGGCAAGAGCAAGGCGATGGAGATGATCCTCACCGCCCGCATGATGGACGCGGCCGAGGCGGAGCGGGCCAACCTGGTCAGCCGCGTGGTGCCGGCCGCGGAGCTGATGGCCGAGGCGCTGAAGCTGGGCGAGAAGCTCGCCAGCCTCTCCCCGGTGGCCGTGGCCATGGCCAAGGAGGCGGTGAACCGCGCCTTCGAGGTGACGCTGAACGAGGGCGTGCGCTTCGAGCGGCGGCTGTTCCTCTCCCTGTTCGGCACGCCGGACCAGAAGGAAGGGATGGCGGCCTTCGCCGAAAAGCGCACCCCGAATTTCGGGCGCGGCTAGCGTTGCCTGATCGCGTGATTCACGCCTGCGGCCCATCGGCCTCCGGCGCTCACGCTCAGGGGCTCATACCCTTCCTTGACTCTGCCGGGGCGCGGACATAGAACGCGCCCCTTGCCGCCGAGGCCGATATGCCCCCAAGCTGTCGTCTCCGGCCCTTCTTCATGCCTGCCCCATAGCCGAGATCCGATCAGCCCATGGCCAACACCGCCTCCGCCCGCAAGCGCATCCGCCAGATCGAGCGCCGTACCGAGCGCAACAAGTCCCGCATGTCGCGCATGCGCACCTTCATCAAGAAGGTCGAGATGGCCGTGGCCAGCGGCGACAAGGACGCCGCGGCCGTCGCGCTGCGCGAGGCGCAGCCGGAGATGCAGCGCGCCGCCGGCAAGGGCGTGGTGCACAAGAACACCATCTCCCGCAAGATTTCCCGTCTGTCTGCCCGCGTGAAGTCGCTCGGCGCCAGCGCAGGCTGAATTCCGACCGGATGGCCGGTGCCGCAGCGCGGCATCGGCAGGGGCTGGCCCGGCCCCCGGCGCGTTCGCGCCAAAGCCATCAATGACTTGGCGCGGAGCCCTGAAGCGACATAGCATCGCTTCAATAAAACCCCCCACGAATACTTGTCGTAACTTC
>JAIXTK010000251.1 GCA_027483995.1 Acetobacteraceae bacterium | reverse complement strand
TGCGCCTCCAGCACCGGCAGGCGCACCACCGGCGCGGTTTCGCGCACCAGGGCATGGCCGGGATAGGGGTCATCGAAGAAGGCGTGGCTGAACGGATCGATCCCAACCGCCGGCACGCCCACCAATTCCGCCATGCTTGACCCTCCCCCGGCATTCAAGCCGGGGGAAACGGCCTGGGCAAGCTCAGGCGGCCAGCCTCAGTGGGTTGGCGGTGGCCGCGAGCCGCACCACGATCGGGTGATGGTCGGAGGAAGCGCGGCCCAGCACCGCCGTGCCCAGGCAATCCAGCCCGCGCACCAGGCAGCGATCGATGCGCAGCGGCACCATGTCCACGCAGCGATGCGTCGGCTCGCGCGGCCCCACGTCGCGGAACCCCGGCAGCAGGCACGGCCCCACCAGGTTGAAATCGCCCAGCACGGCGGCCCGGTCCGGCAGCGCGGCGGCAATCCGCCACAGCTGGCGCCGGTTCAGCACCTGCCCGTGGGAGAGATGCACATTCGCCACCGCGAAATCGCCCATGTCCACCACCATGCCGATGCGGCGGAACATCGCGCCCTGCGGCAGCGGCACCACCTTCGGCGCCTGCACCGGCTGGCGCTTGGTCCACACCGCCAGCCCATGCACCCGCCCCGGCTGCAGCCGGCGCAGGTAATGCCCGCCCACCAGGGCCGGCAGCCGGTCGATCGCCTGGGTAGCTTCCTGCATCAGCAGCACGTCGGGCTGCTCACGCTCCACCAGCTGTGCCACCTCGTCGGCGGAGGCGCCAATCAGGCGCAGCAGATTCCAGCTGATGATCTTCATGGGTCTGTCACATAGGAAACTCCGGCGCCCACCGCCACGTTCATCATGCCGCAGTGCAGCAGGTGCGCAATGCAGAAACCGCGCGGCTTCCTTTACGCATCTGAAATGCCTGCTCCGGCAAACGCCGCCGCCGCCGGCGATTGCCGGAGCAGGCATTGCGCGCGGGGTTGGCTGATGGCGACGCGCGAGACAAAGACTGCAACCAGAGCGCATCGCTTGCCTCCTGTCCTGCCCATGTCCACATACGCAACGCGGGAACGGAGAGCAGGATGCACGCGCAATCGGTCGACGCGGCGGAAATCGCCCGCTTCAACGCCCTGGCCGCCGAGTGGTGGGATCCGCGCGGCCCCATGCGCCCGCTGCACCAGATGAACCCCGCCCGCATCGCCTGGATCGATGCCCGCCTGCGCCGCCGCTTCGCCGCCCCCACACGCGTGCTGGATATCGGCTGCGGCGCCGGCCTGGCCGCGGAGGCGCTGGCCCGGCTGGGTCACGACGTCCTGGGCCTCGATGCCGCGCCTGATGCACTGGAAGCCGCCCGCGCCCATGCCGAAGGCCAGCACCTGCCGCTCGCCTACCGGCAGGCCGCCGCCGAGGAGCTGCTGGCCGAAGGCGCCCGCTTCCCCGCCATCACCGCGCTGGAGGTGATCGAGCACGTGCCCGATCCCGCCGCCTTCCTGCGCACCCTGGCCGGCCTGCTGGAGCCCGGCGGCCTGCTGTTCGTCTCCACCCTCAACCGCACCCGCCGCTCCTGGCTCACCGCCATCCTCGGCGCCGAATATGTGCTGCGCCTGCTCCCCACCGGCACGCATGACTGGAAACGCTTCCTCACGCCGGCGGAGCTGGATGCCGGCCTGCGCCAGGCCGGGCTGCGCACCACCGACATCACCGGCCTCGCGCCCGACCCGCTGCGCGGCGGCTGGCACCCCACGCGCCGCCTGGCGGTGAACTACCTCGCCATGGCCACGGCCTGAAGCGTGATCGTCGGAGGCGGAATCGCCGGAGACGTGAATCACGCGATCAAACAAAGAGCGCGTGCCTGATCCGCGCTCTAACCGCGCGGATCAGGCACGAGCGACTCGGCCTTGCGGCGCGCGAGGTTGCCCCTGCGGGCCGGCGCCGGTATGTGTGCGCCCCTCCCAGCAACCAACGGCAGCCCGCACCCTCCTATGGCCCGCATCGTGATGAAGTTCGGCGGCACCTCCGTCGCCGACCTCGACCGCATCCGCAACGTGGCCGCGCGCGTCAAGCGCGAGGTCGAGGCCGGCAATGAGGTGGCCGTGGTCGTCTCCGCCATGTCCGGCGTCACCAACACGCTGGTGAAATATTGCCAGGACCTCTCCCCCCTGCACGACGCGCGCGAATATGATGCCGTCGTCGCCACCGGGGAGAACGTCACTGCCGGCCTCACCGCCATCGCGCTGCAAACCATCGGCGTGGAAGCCCGTTCCTTCGCCGGCTGGCAGATCCCGCTGGTCACAGACGACGCGCACGGCAAGGCCCGCATCGACAGCATCGACGGCGCTACCCTCATCGCCCGCATGCAGGCTGGCCAGGTGCCGGTGGTGGCGGGCTTCCAGGGCATCGGGCCGGACAACCGCATCACCACGCTCGGCCGCGGCGGCTCGGATACCTCGGCGGTGGCACTCGCCGCCGCGCTGAAGGCCGATCGCTGCGACATCTACACCGATGTGGACGGCGTCTACACAACCGACCCCCGCATCGTGCCCAAGGCCCGCAAGCTGGCCAAGATCGCCTATGAGGAAATGCTGGAACTGGCCTCGGTGGGGGCCAAGGTGCTGCAAACCCGCTCCGTGGAACTCGCCATGAAGGAGCGGGTGCGCGTGCAGGTGCTGTCGAGCTTCGGCGAGGAAACGGGGGCAAGCCTGCCAGGCACCCTGGTGGTGGACGAGGAAGAGATCATGGAAAAGGCTCTGGTGGCCGGCGTCGCCTATTCGCGTGACGAGGCCAAGATCACCATCCGCCGGGTGCCGGACCGCCCCGGCATCGCGGCCGCCATCTTCGGCCCGCTATCGGATGCCAACGTGAACGTGGACATGATCGTCCAGAACGTCTCGGCCGACGCCACCACGGACATGACCTTCACCATCGGCCGCACCGACCTGCCACGCGCCCAGGCCGTGCTGGCCGAGCACAAGGACGAGATCGGCTACACCGAACTGCTCTCCGACCCCGATGTGGCCAAGATCAGCGTCGTCGGCGTGGGCATGCGCAGCCATGCCGGCGTGGCCCGCACCATGTTCTCGGCGCTCGCTGCCAAGGGCATCAACATCCAGGTGATCAGCACCAGCGAGATCAAGGTATCCGTCCTCATCGGCGCCGAGTACACGGAACTGGCGGTGCGGGCCCTGCACACTGCCTACGGGCTCGACGCCGCCTGAAGGAAACGTTGCCCGCGCGTCTGCGGAACGTTACCGTATCGTTCTTCTCCCGGCATATCCGGGCGGAACCGGCTGGGAGTGGCTGCGCATGACCGAGATCACCAACGAAGCCCGCGCCGCCGCCCGCGTCCAGCTGGACCGCCTCTGGGCCCGCGGCCGCGACTTCCTCGGCACCGACTACGCCATCCTGGCCGGCGCCATGAGCTGGGTGAGCGAGCGCCACCTCGTCTCCGCCATCTCCAACGCCGGCGGCTTCGGCGTCATCGCCTGCGGCTCCATGGGGCCCGACCTGCTGGCGCGCGAAATCGCCGCCACCCAGGCGCTCACCAGCAAGCCCTTCGGCGTCAACCTCATCACCATGCACCCGCAGCTCGATGACCTCGTGCGCGTCTGCCTGGAGGCGCGCGTCAGCCACGTGGTGCTGGCCGGTGGCATCCCCCCCGGCGGCGCCGTGCGCGCGGTGAAGGACGGCGGCGCCAAGCTGATCGCCTTCGCCCCCGCCCTCGTCCTGGCCAAGCGCCTCGTCCGCTCCGGCGCCGATGCCATCATCATCGAAGGCAGCGAGGCCGGCGGCCATATCGGCCCCGTCTCCCTCACCGTCCTGGCCCAGGAAATCCTGCCCCACCTGCGCGACGTGCCCGTCTTCGTCGCCGGCGGCATCGGCCGTGGCGAGGCGATCCTCTCCTACCTGGAGATGGGGGCCGCCGGTGCCCAGCTCGGCACCCGCTTCGCCGCCTCCGCCGAAAGCATCGCCCACGAGAACTTCAAGCGCGCCTTCGTCCGCGCCAACGCCCGCGACGCCCTGCCCAGCATCCAGTTGGACGAACGCTTCCCGGTCATCCCCGTGCGCGGCCTCGCCAACGCCGGCACCAAGAAGTTCCTGGAGCACCAGGCCGAAACCCTCCAGCGCTTCCAGTCCGGCGAACTCACCAAGGAAGCCGCCCAGCTCGCCATCGAACACTTCTGGGCCGGCGCCCTGCGCCGCGCCGTGGTGGATGGCGATGTGGAGACCGGCTCCGTCATGGCCGGCCAATCCGTCGGCATGGTCACCTCCATCCAAACCACCGCCGACATCATCGCCGAACTGGTCGACCAGGCGGTCACGGCGCTGGCAATGCGCCACGCAGCCTAGGAAGCAAGCCGTTCTTTTTTGAAAAAAAGAACCAAAAAACTTTTCCTACTTGCACCGAAGCCTCCACAACTATCCTCGGTGCAGTTATTGAAAGTCTTTTTGCTTCTTTTTCTTCAGAAAAAGAAGAATTCTTTCTTCCTTCCCTGACCATCCCCGCCGGTAACGTTCTCGTGATCATCCCGGCGCGATTTCCCCGTGCCGCGTTCTGCCCTATCTCCGGATCATGTCCACGCCGCGCCGCCTTCTGGCCCGGCTGCGCGACCTCATGGCGCGCGGCACGGCGCCGATGCCGGAGCTTGTCCGCCTTGTCGCGGCCGAGTTGGTCACCGAGGTGTGCTCGATCTACGTCATGCGCCCTGGCGAGGTGCTGGAGCTGGCGGCAACCGAGGGCCTGCGGGCAGAAGCCATCGGCACCACGCGGCTGCGGGTCGGTGAGGGTATTGTCGGCCTCGCCGCCGCCACCCAGCAACCACAGAACCTGGCCGACGCCCAGAACCACCCTGCCTTCGCCTGGCGCCCCGAAACCGGCGAGGATCTCTACGCCTCCATGCTCGCCGTGCCCGTCCGCCGTGCCGGCCGCACCCTGGGTGTGCTCGCCGTGCAGAACCGCACCCCGCGCAACTACGACGCGGATGAGGTGGAGGTGGTGGAGACGGTGGCGATGCTGCTGGCGGAGCTGCTCGCCGCCCACGTGGCCGAAGCCGGCGAACAGGCCCTGGTCGATACCCTGCCGCGCCGCTTCTCCGCCGTGCCGCTCGCCCCGGGCGTGGCCATCGGCCCCATCCTGGTCAACGGCCCCGCCGCCGCCCCCCGCCGCCTGCTCGCCGAAGACCCCGCCCAGGAACTCGCCCGGCTCGATGCCGCCGTGGTCCGCATGCAGCAGGGCATCGACGACCTGATCGCCGCCGGACTGCCGGATGCAGCCACCACCAAGCCCGATGCCGTCGCCTCGCGCGAAATCCTGGATGCCTACAAGCTCGTTGCCGCCGACAGCGGCTGGCTGAAGCGCGTGGCCGATGCCGTGCGCGGCGGCCTCTCCGCCGAAGCCGCCGTCCACCGCATCGCCGCCGATCTGCGCGACCGCATGCGCCGCGTGACCGACCCTTATCTGCGCGAACGCCTGGCCGATATCGAGGATATGGTCGGCCGCCTGCTCGCCGCCCTCGATGGCGGGGAGGCGGGGCCGGTCCCACCCGGCGCCATCCTGATCGCCCGCCGCCTCGGCCCCGCGGAACTCCTCGCCTGGCACGCCCGCGGCATCGCCGGCGTGGTGATCGAGGAAGCCACCCCCTCCGGCCACGCCGCCATCCTCGCCCGCGCCCTCGGCCTGCCCGCGCTCGCCGCCCCGCGCGGCACGCTGGAAGCCGCCGAATCCGACGACGAGGCGGTGCTGGATGCCGATGAAGGCCAGCTCATCCTGCGCCCGGAGCAGGATGTGGTGCGCCATTACCGCCGCGCCCAGGAAGCCCGCCACGCCCGCGCCGCCAACTGGGCTGCCCTGCGCGACCGCCCCACCGCCACGGCCGACGGCACGCCCGTCGCCCTCATGCTCAATGTCGGCCTGGCCCTCGAACTCGCCCAGCTCGATGCCACCGGCGCGGCGGGGATCGGCCTGTTCCGCACCGAGATCGCCATGCTCGCCCGCGGCGCCATCGCCGATACCGCCGAGCAGGCCGCCGTCTATGCCCGCGTGCTGGATGCCGCCGGCCCCCGCCCGGTGCTGTTCCGCACGCTCGATCTCGGCGGCGACAAGCTGCTGCCCGGCAGCGCGCCAACGGAGGAGAACCCGGCCATGGGCTGGCGCTCCCTGCGCGTCGGCCTGGATCGCCCGGCCCTGCTGCGCCGCCAGTTGCGCGCCCTGCTGCTCGCCGCCGGCGGGCGGGACCTGTCGGTGATGTTCCCCATGGTCGCCACTGTGGCCGAATTCCGCGCCGCCCGCGCCCTGCTGCGCGCCGAAGCCGCCCGCGTCCGCCCCGCCCCTGCCCGCCTCCGCATCGGCACCATGCTCGAAATCCCGGCCCTGATGTGGCAGCTCGATGCCCTGCTGCCGGAGGTGGATTTCATCTCCGTCGGCACCAACGACCTGCTGCAATTCCTCTTCGCCGCCGATCGCGGCACCCCCGGCCTCGCCGCCCGCTACGACCTGCTCTCCGCCCCGGTGCTCGATCTGCTGGCCCAGCTGGTGGAAGCCTGCGGCCGCGCCGGCGTCCCCCTCTCGGTCTGCGGCGAACACGCCGGCCGGCCGCTGGAGGCGCTGGCGATGGTCGGCCTCGGCATCACCTCCCTCTCCATGCCCGCCTCCGGCGTCCTGCCGGTGAAGGCCGCCCTGGCCGCGCTGGACCTGCCCGCCCTGCGCAACCTGCTGGCCGCCCTGCGCCGCACCCGGGATGGCGCCGCCAGCCTGCGCGAACCCATCGCCGCCTGGGCGCGGGAGCATGGCCTACCGGTGTAAGTCATCCAAAAAGATGCATTTCGTGACAATACGGTTAATCAGGCGATTCAAATGGCTTGCTCGCTGGCCTGCGATTCAAACGTCAGGAAACAGCCTCTGACCCTTTGAAAAACCCAAGCCCCAACTGCAAGTCTTGCCCCCACCCCGTACGGGATTGCCCCGTAAGGCGGTTGGCAAGCGCAGCCCGGCCGTCTAGAACCGGCTGGACGGGGGTCCGAAGCCGGAGCGGAGAGGTTTCCGGTAACCTAACGGTTTGCGTGGGGTCGTGCTGTTCAATCGCGGATCAAATCGAGGCGGGCGGCAGGGCGTCGCTGCGCCGGGTGAAGACGCCACCGAGGAAGCGCGCATCGTCGGCGCCGAGCTGGCCGCGGCGCGCGAGCGCCTGGGCTGGACCCTGCCGGACATCGCCGCCCATCTGCGCATCCGCAAACCCTACCTCGCCGCCATCGAGCAGGGCCAGCTGAGCGAGCTGCCCGGCAACGCCTACGCCCTCGGCTTCGTGCGCACCTACGCCAAGTCCCTTGGCCTGGACCCGGACGACGTCGCCCGCCGCTTCCGCCCGGAAGTGAAGCAGGCCGCCCGCAAGCCCGAACTCGCCTTCCCCGCCCCGGTGCCGGAACGCGGCATCCCTACTGGCGCCGTCGTCCTGCTCGGATCCATGCTCTGCATCGGCGCCTATATCGGCTGGTACAAGGCCAGCGGCGACAAGCCGGGCACCGAACCCGTCCGCGCCGTGCCGGAACGCCTGGCCGAACTCGCCCCCCAGCCCTCCATCCCCACGCCCCGCCCCGCCGCGGCCGAAACCGCCCCCCTCCCGGGCGCGCCCCTGACATCCACCGCCCCCAGCGCCGTGGCCGCCGCACCCGCACCCACCGTCGCCCCGCCGCCCGCCAGCCCCAGCTCGGCCCAGGCCGCCCTGCCCGACGGCACCCGCATCCTGCTGCGCGCCAAGGCCGAAGCCTGGATCCAGGTGCGCGACCGCCAGGGCCAGGTCCTCCTCAACCGCGTCCTGCGCCCCGGCGAAACCTGGCCCGTCCCCGCCAAGCTCCAGCTCCTCCTCACCACCGGCAACGCCGGCGGCACGGAACTCCTGGTCGACGGCACCGCCACCCCCTCCCTGGGCGCCGACGGCGCCGTCCGCCGCGACCTCCCGCTCGATGCCGACGCCATCCGCGACGGCAAACTCACCCCCACCCTCGCCGCCGCCCCCCCGCCCCGCCCCTCCACCCCGGCGCCGCGGACGCAGTAAGGCAAGGCAAGGGGCTCTGCCCCTCGACCCCGCTGGGGCCTTAGGCCCCAGACCCCGATACTTTTTCCGCCTTCGGCGGGGAGGGGCCATCGAGGCGGTGGAGAGACCCGGATGGCCCCTCCCCGCCGAAGGCGGAACAGGTGATGGGTTCCAAGGGCCCCTGCCCTTGGTGGGGTCCAGGGGCAAAGCCCCTGGCCTTACCTTCCTCCCCCACGCGCCGCGCGGTATAGGGGCGTGTCAGTTGTCGGAGCAGTTCATGAGCTACCGTCCCTACCAGCACATCGAGCGCCGCAAGTCGCGGCAGATCTTCGTGGGCTCCGTCCCCGTCGGCGGCGGCGCCCCGATCACGGTCCAGACCATGACCAACACGCCCACCACGGATGTGGCCGCCACCGTCGCCCAGATCCAGCGCGCCGAACGCGCCGGCGTGGACATCGTGCGCGTCTCCTGCCCCGATCAGGAAAGCGCCCTGGCGCTGAAGGACATCATCCGCCAGGTGGAAGTCCCGGTCGTCGCCGACATCCACTTCCACTACAAGCGCGCGATCGAGGCCGCGCAGAGCGGCGCCGCCTGCCTGCGCATCAACCCCGGCAACATCGGCAGCCCGGAGCGTGTGCGCGAGGTCATCAAGGCCGCCCGCGACCACAATTGCTCCATGCGCATCGGCGTCAACGCCGGCAGCCTGGAAAGGCACCTGCTGGAGAAATACGGCGAACCCAACCCGGAGGCCCTCGTGGAATCCGCCCTGGAGCACGCCAAGATCCTGCAGGACCACGACTTTCACGAGTTCAAGATCAGCGTGAAGGCCAGCGACGTGTTCATGGCCGTCGCCGCCTACCAGCAACTCGCCGAGGTCTGCGACCACCCGCTGCACATCGGCATCACCGAAGCCGGCGGCAAGCGCACCGGCACGGTCAAATCCGCCATCGGCCTGGGCAACCTGCTCTGGGCCGGCATCGGCGACACCCTGCGCGTCTCCCTCTCCGCGGAACCGGAGGAAGAAGTGCATGTGGGCTGGGAGATGCTGAAATCCCTCGGCATCCGCCATCGCGGCGTCAAGATCATCTCCTGCCCCTCCTGCGCCCGCCAGGGCTTCAACGTCATCGAGACGGTCGCCACGCTGGAAGACCGCCTCGCCCACATCGAAACCCCGATCTCGCTCTCCATCATCGGCTGCGTGGTGAACGGCCCCGGCGAGGCGCTGATGACCGATATCGGCGTCACCGGCGGCGGCAACCACCGCCACATGGTCTACAACGCCGGCAAGACCGACCACACGGTGGATGGCCAGAGCATGGTCGAGCACATCGTGGAGCTGGTCGAAGCCAAGGCCAAAACCATCCAGGCCGAGCTGGTCGCCCAGAAAGCCGCCGCCCGCGCCGCCGAGTGAAGCAAGGAAGGCCTTCTTTTCCTGAAGAGAAAGAAGGCCTTCCTTCGACCCAAGGACAAAGACCCAAGTGACCGAATCCTCCGCCCGCAAGCCCGCCCCCAATGAAGGTCAGACCGTGCGCAGCACGAGGGTCCAGCCCGTCCGCGGCACCCACGACCTGATCGGCGAGTCCGCGCGGCGCCATTTCCACGTCATCGAAACCGCCCGCCGCGTCGCCGCCACCTACGGCTTCGACGAATGGTCCACCCCCATCTTCGAGGAAACCGCCGTCTTC
Organism: Acetobacteraceae bacterium; assembly: GCA_027483995.1. Taxonomy (GTDB): domain Bacteria; phylum Pseudomonadota; class Alphaproteobacteria; order Acetobacterales; family Acetobacteraceae; genus CAMDGX01. Next base: position 3,108 of record JAIXTK010000251.1, on the reverse strand, counting down.
GCCCGCGGCCTCGGAGACACGTCGGATGTCGTGATGAAGGAGATGTATTCCTTCACCGATCGCGGCGGCGAATCCCTCACCCTGCGCCCGGAAGCCACCGCCGGCGTCTGCCGCGCCCTGGTCACCAACGGCCTCACCCAGAGCCTGCCGCAGAAGGTCTTCTACACCGGCCCGATGTTCCGCTACGAACGCCCGCAGAAAGGCCGCTACCGCCAGTTCCACCAGATCGACGTGGAAGTCCTCGGCAGCCCCGAACCCCTGGCCGACGCCGAAGTGATCGCCTGCGGCTGGGCCATCCTCCAGGCCCTCGGCGTCGCGCAGGATGTCGTCCTCGAACTCAACACCCTGGGCGACCGCGACAGCCGCATGGCCTACCGCGAGGCCCTCATCGCCTATTTCTCCGCCCACAAGGAAGCGCTCTCGGAAGACAGCCGCCTGCGCCTGGAACGCAACCCGCTCCGCGTCGTGGACAGCAAGGACCCCGGCGACAAGGCCATCGTGGCCGATGCCCCCACCATCCACCCCTACCTCAACGAGCACTCCGCCGCCTTCTACGGCAAGCTGCGCGAGCACCTCGCCCGCATCGGCGTGCCGGTGGTGGAAAACCCCCGCATCGTCCGCGGCCTCGACTACTACAGCCACACCGCCTTCGAATTCGTCACCTCCCAGCTCGGCGCCCAGGGCACCGTCCTCGGCGGCGGCCGCTACGACGGCCTGGTGGAGGAAATGGGCGGCCCCCACACCCCCTGCGTCGGCTGGGCCGCCGGCGTCGAACGCCTCTCCATGCTCCTCGCCCAGCCCCCCGCCGCCCCCGCCGGCATCGCCGTCATCCCCGCCGCCGAAGCCCAGGAAGCCGCCGCACTCGATATCGTCCAGGCCCTGCGCACCGCCGGCATCCGCGCCGAAATGGCCTATCGCGGCAACCTCAAACGCCGCATGGAACGCGCCAACAAAACCGGCGCCCATACCGCCATCATCCTCGGCGAATCCGAACTCGCCCGCGGCGTCGCCCAGGTGAAGAACCTCAGCACGGGCGACCAGCAAGAGATCGCACTCACCGACCTTGCGGCGAAGCTCGCCTAGGCAGCAAGGTCAACCGCCAAGGCGCCAAGAGCGCCAAGAAGGCCGCCAAGACGCATCCTCCTGCCCCAACCTTCTCTTGGCGTCCCCTTGGCGTCCTTGGCGCCTTGGCGGTTAACCTTGCCTTCCCCCAACCCGGTTGGCACCGTCGCCCGTTGGCGCTAGGTGATGCCTCATGTCCCTCGCCCTCAAGCTTGATCGCATCGTCGCCCGCGCCGAGGAGCTGCGTCATCTCCTCAACGAGGGCGTCAACGGCGACGCCTTCGCCAAGGCCTCCCGCGAGATTTCCGAAATCGAGCCCGTCGTCGCCCGCGTCGATGAGCTGCGCGCCGCCGAACAGGCCCGCGCCGAAGCCCAGTCCCTGCTCGAAGACCCCGACATGAAGGAACTGGCCGAGGCCGAGCTCTACGAGCTCAAAGACCGCATCCCCGCCCTCGAGCACGAAATCCGCATCGCCCTCCTCCCCCGCGACGAGGCCGACGACCGCTCCGCCATCCTGGAAATCCGCCCCGCCGCCGGCGGCGACGAAGCCGGGCTCTTCGCCGCCGAGCTCTTCCAGATGTACCAGAAATACGCCGCCACCCGCGCCTGGCGGTTCGAGGTGATGGATTACGACGACAGCGGCCTCGGCGGCATCAAGTCCGCCACCGCCGAAATCACCGGCAAATCCGTCTTCGCCCGCCTGAAATACGAATCCGGCGTCCACCGCGTGCAGCGCGTGCCGGCCACCGAAAGCCAGGGCCGCATCCACACCTCCACCGTCACCGTCGCCGTCCTCCCGGAAGCCGAGGAAGTGGACGTCCAGATCAACGAGGAAGACCTGCGCATCGACGTCTACCGCGCCTCAGGCGCCGGCGGCCAGCACGTCAACAAAACCGAAAGTGCCGTGCGCATCACCCACATCCCCACCGGCACCGTGGTGGCGATGCAGGAGGAGAAAAGCCAGCACAAGAACAAGGCCAAGGCGATGAAGATCCTGCGCTCGCGGATCTACGAAGCCCAACGCGCCAGCCTGCACGCCGCCCGCTCCGCAGACCGCAAAAGCCAGGTTGGCACCGGCGACCGCAGCGAGCGCATCCGCACCTACAACTTCCCCCAAGGCCGCGTCAGCGACCACCGCATCGAACTCACGCTCTACAAGATCGACCGCGTCATGCAGGGCGACCTCGACCAGTTCATCGACGCCCTCACCGCCGAAGACCAGGCCGCCCGCCTCGCCGCCGAGGAATAACACCCCCGTAGCCCGCACCTTGGTGCGGGCCGCGCCTCACCCACCAACCCCCACCCGCACCAACCGATCCAACAGCGGAAACCGCGCGTCCAACCACGCATTCCCCTGCTCGAACATCGGATCCTGCCCCCCGGCCCGCATCCCGCCGCCCGAACCCTCGCCGTAGCCGCTGTAAAGCTGGTCCACCACCTCCATCCCCTCCACCACACGCCCGAACGGCGCGAACCCCGGCTCCCAGTCGTTCTGCGCGGCATTGTCGCCCAGGTTCACGAACACCTGCGCCGCCCGCGTCCCCGGCCCGGTATTGGCAAACGCCACGAACCCCCGCGTGTTGGACTGCACCAGGCGATCATCCCCGATCACCCGCCCCCGCCAGGCCCGCGCCACCACGGGGTCGCCCGCAATCCCGAACTGCACCCACTTCCCCGCCACGGCCCGAAAAAACCGCGAATCGTCGTAATAGCCACACGACACCAACGTAAAAAACCGATCCGCCCCCAACGGCGCCCAAGCCCGGACCACCTCGATCACGAACCGCCCGGCCGATGTGTCCACAACAGCAAGGAAGCGCTCCGGCGCAATCAATTCCTCAAGCAAGGAAGTTCTTCTTTTTCTGAAGAAAAAGAAGCAAAAAGACTTCATTCACTGGCACACGCGCCTCCCAATAAAGACCCGAATCGTCATCAACTCACTTGAAGTGCCTCGCCGGCGCGCGCATCGCGTAGCTTTGCGTTGGCGACGACGACGAGCTTTCGCATGAGTGCTGTGAGTGCGACGATCGGCTTTTTCCCGCGCGC
>JAIXTK010000419.1 GCA_027483995.1 Acetobacteraceae bacterium | reverse complement strand
CGATCCGCCCTTGCGAAGACTGATCCGGCCGAGGTGGAGCATGAGGCCCACGCCCTGGCCGGCATGGCCGGCAGCTACGGCCTGGCCCAGGTGGAGCGGGAGGCCCGCGCCACCCTCACCGCCGCGCGCCAGCAGGATGCCACCGCCACCCGCGCCGCCGCCGCAGGCCTGCCGGAGACCTTCGCGCGCAGCCGTGCAGCCCTGCTGGCCTGGCTTCCCGGCGCCTGATCGCCACTCGGCGCTTCTGTTGCGCCGCCTGCCAGGGCAACATGCGCCCATGCGCGTCTATCTCGCCGGCCCCGACGTGTTCCTGCCCGATCCGCTGGCCCGTGCCGCGGCGCTGAAGGCAATTTGTGCCCGCCACGGCCTGGTCGGCGTCTCGCCGCTGGACGATCTCGCCGGCGGCGATCCCGCGGACTGGGCCGCCCTGCCGGAGGCCTACCGCATCGCCCGCCGCAATGAGGCGCATATCGCCGGCTGCGCCGCGCTGGTGGCCAACCTCACCCCGTTCCGCGGCCCCAGCGCCGATGCCGGCACGGTGTTCGAACTCGGCTTCATGCGCGCGCTCGGCCGCCCGGTTTTCGGCTGGTCCAACGCCGCAGCCCCCTTCGCTGCCCGCACCCGCGCCGCCTTCGCCACCACACAGGCGGCCGACGGCACCTGGCGCGACGCCGAAGGCCTGCTGGTGGAGGATTTCGCGCCGCTGCACGACAACCTGATGATCGACGGTGCCATCGCCGCATCGGGCGGGGTGCTGATGGCCCGCGACCTGCCGCGCGGCGCGGCCTGGACCAGCCTCGATGCGTTCGAGGCCTGCATCCAAGCCGCCGCGCGAACCCTGAAAGGGTAGGGGGCCTCAGTTCGGCGGGTTGAGCCCCAGCGCCCGCGCCGTGTCCACGATGCTCTGCCAGGTATCCACCTGCAGCGGCACGCCATTGGCCAGCCGGTCCGCCCGCGCCCGGGCCTCGGGCTCGCCGGGCACCAGCACCTCGTCCACCCCTTCGGCCAGGCGCGAGGCCTTGACGTAGTTGGCGTACTCGCGCGCCTCGGCCACGAAGTTGCTGGAGCCGAAGCGGTTCGGGTCCAGGTAGATCGAAAACATGCCGTTGGCGATGCGCCGGCGGGTGCGATCGGGATCCACCGGCCCGGAGGTGCCGCCGCCGGTCAGCACGCCGGCCAGGATCTCGCACATGAAGGCGATGCCGCTGCCCTTGTGGTCGCCGAAGGCGCGGATCGCGCCCGGCCCGTTGCCGGCGCTGCGCGGCCCGCCGGGCGTGAGCGGCCCATAGAGCACCGCGGGATCATCGGACATCTTGCCGTCCGGGCCGATCAGCGCATCGCCTGGCAGGGGCTTGCCGCCATTGCTGGCCACCAGCACCTTGCCTTCGGCCACCACGGAAGTGGCGAAATCCAGCAGCAGCGGCGGCTGGCCGTTCTCCATCGGGATGGCGATGCACACGGGGTTGGTGGAGAAGCGCCGGTCTACGCCGCCGAACGGCGCCACCAGCTGGCCCTGGTACACGTTCACGAAATGCAGCGAGACCAGACCCTGCTCCGCCGCGCGCTCGCCCCAATCACCGATGCGCCCGATATGGCCGGAGGCGCGCAGCGCGATGATGCACATGCCGGCCTGCTTCGCCTTGGCGATGCCGAAATCCACGGCCTGCGGCCCCACCGTCTGGCCGAAGCCCATGTTGCCGTCGATCACCGCATGGGTCGGGCCTTCGGTGACGATGGTGATCTTCGCATCCGCGGTGACGTCGCCGTCCTTGAGGTTCTGCACGTAGCGCGGCACGCGGATCACGCCATGGCTGTCGTGCCCCGTAAGGTTGGCGCCGATCAGGTGATGGGCAATCCGGTCGCCCTCGGCACGGCCGGTGCCGGCGGCGACGAAGATGTCGCCCACGAAGCGCTGCAGCGTGTCGACGGCAATCAGATGGGTGGGCAGGTCAGCCATGGTCGTTTCCCTGGTTTCTTGTTCCAGCAAGAGTCTTCTTTTTCTGAAGAAAAAGAAGCAAAAAGACTTTTCCGACTGGCACGCGTGCTGGTCATCCAGCGCGCGTGCCAGTGATCAAAAGTTTTTTGGTTCTTTTTTTCAAAAAAGAACCGCTTTCCTAGCTCCGCGCCGCAATCGCCGTCGCATCGGCGCGATAGAAATTGTTGTCGGTCGGCACGATGGTCAGCTCGCTCACGCAGCTGCGCGGCGGCAGCGTGCAGGCGAACAGCACTGCCGCGGCCACATCATCCGGCTGCACCATCAGCGCGCGCGCCTCGGCCGAGGGCGGCTGCGGCCGCTTGTCCATGATCGGCGTTTCCACCTCACCGGGGTTGATGCACACGGCGCGGATGCCGTGGATCCCTTCCTCGGCGTTCAGCGATAGGCTCATTGCCCGCGCACCGTGCTTGGTGGCGTTGTAGGCCACGCCGGAGACCAGGAAGATCCCGGTGGCGGCCATGGAAGAGACGTTCACCACCACGCCGTCGCGCTGGGTGCGCATCGCCGGCAGCACCTTCATCGTGCACAGGAACGGCCCGGTCAGGTTCGCCCCCACCATCTGCTGCACGATCTCCGGCGTCAGCTGCTTCCAGGCGCGGTTCGGCGTGTTCCAGCCGGCGTTGTTCACCAGGATGTCGATGTCGCCGAACTCGGCCACCACCGCGTTCCAGGCCGCATCCACCTGGCCGGCATGGCCCACATCGCAGGTGGCGATGGTGCAGATGCCGCCCTCGCTGCGGATCGCCGCCGCAGTTTCATCCAGCGTGCCGCGCGTCCGGCCAGAGAGCCCCACCTTGCAGCCGGCGCGCGCCAGCGCCACCGCGATCGCGCGGCCGATGCCGGTTCCAGCACCAGTGACCCAGGCCGTCTTGCCACTCAATTCCGGCATCGCCGTTCCTCCTCGTGATGGGCCGCAAACGCAAAGCGGCCGACCGGACGGTGGCGTCCGATCGGCCGCGATGCAAGAGGGCAGGGTGCCCGATCAGACCACGCGGTTGGTCGCGTCCTCGATCAGGTGCATGTTGTTCATGTCCACCGCCAGCGGCAGGACCTCGCCGGGGCCGGTGTGCACGTTCGGGTCGATGCGCGAGCACACCGCCACACCGTCGACGAAATGGTGCACCAGGGTTTCCATGCCCATCGGCTCCACCACGTCCACCTTGGCGTTCATGATCTGCACGCCGGGCTTCTCGGCGTCGTGGGTTTCGGTCATGTGCTCCGGGCGGATGCCCAGGGTCATCTTCTTGCCCTTGTAGGGGCCGTAGCGATCCACGCGGGCGGCGGGGATGGCCATCTTGGTGCCGTCGGCCAGCTGCACCTTCAGCCCACCGTCATCCACCACCTGGCAGGGCAGGAAGTTCATGGCCGGGGAGCCGATGAACCCGGCCACGAAGCGGGTGGCGGGGTTGTGGTACAGCTCCTGCGGGGCGCCGACCTGCTCGATCACGCCGTGGTTCATCACCACCACGCGGTCGGCCAGCGTCATCGCCTCGATCTGGTCGTGCGTCACGTACACCGTGGTGGTGGGCACCAGCTGGTGCAGCTTCTTGATCTCGGTGCGCATCTGCACGCGCAGCTTGGCAGCAAGGTTCGACAGCGGCTCGTCGAACAGGAACACCTTGGGGTTGCGCACCACGGCACGGCCCATGGCCACGCGCTGGCGCTGGCCGCCCGAGAGCGCCTTCGGCTTGCGATCCAGCAGCATCTGGATGTCGAGCATCTTGGCTGCTTCGTCCACCCGGCGCTTGATTTCCTCCTTGGGAAACTTCCGCAGCTTCAAGCCGAAGGCCATGTTGTCGAACACGCTCATG
>JAIXTK010000340.1 GCA_027483995.1 Acetobacteraceae bacterium | reverse complement strand
CGCCCGGCCCCCGCCGCGCCCGCCATCGCGGCCCCGTGCCCCCGCGCGCGTACCGTATCGGCCGCTTCACCCCCTGGTGGTCCCGCAACCGCGGCGCCCGCGCCATCCCCCACCACGCGCCCCAGCCCCGTCCCGCACCCCCCGCCCGACCACCCCCCATCCCCACCCACATCCCATCAGTCGCCAAAAAACACCCCAATGCGGGTGCGCTTCCGCACGCCCGGAGAATCCCGCCCTACTCCCTTGCCTTGCTCCTCTGTGCCTCTGTGTCTCTGTGGCCACTTTCTTTCTGGCGTCCGCCGCTCACCCATCCCCCCATTTGACTTCCCCCGCCGCAAGCGCCACCACGCGCCATCCCGCCGGAGGAACTCGAGATGCCCGCCGACCGCACCGCCCTGCGCGCCTTCCTGTCCGCCAACGAACAGGCCGAGACCGAAATGCTCGCCGCCCTGGTCCGCGAACCCTCCGACAACCCCCCCGGCGACTGCGCCCGCCACGCCGAAGTCACCGCGAAGCTCCTGGAAGCCCTCGGCTTCACCGTGGAGCGCCACAAGGTCCCCACCGAGCTCTGCCGCAAGCACGGCATGATCTCCGCCACCAACCTGGTTGCCCGCAAAACCTACGGCCCCGGCCCCACCATCGCCCTGAACTCCCACGGCGACGTCGTCCCCCCCGGCACCGGCTGGACCGCCGACCCCTACGGCGCCGAAATCCGCGACGGATGGATGTACGGCCGCGGCGCAGCGGTCTCGAAGTCCGATATCGCCACCTACGCCTACGCCATGCTCGCGCTCGAGAAATCCGGCCTGAAGCACGGCACGCTCGAACTCCACGTCACCTACGATGAGGAAACCGGCGGCGAGATCGGCCCGCAATACCTGCTGGAACAGGGCATCTCCAAGCCCGACCTGGCACTCGGCGCCGGCTTCTCCTACCAGGTCGTGGAAGCCCATAACGGCTGCCTCCACCTCGAAGTCGAAGTCACCGGCCGCTCCGCCCACGCCGCCAAGCCCTATACCGGGATCGACGCGCTGGAAGCCGCCACCACCATCCTCTCGGCGCTCTACAGCTGGCGCGGCGAGCTCGCCCACCGCGTCTCCAAAACCCCCGGCATCGGCGCCCCGCAGCTGACGGTCGGCCTCATCGAAGGCGGCATCAACACCAACGTGGTGCCGGATCGCGTCACGCTGCGCCTCGACCGCCGCATCGTGCCCGATGAAACCCCCGCCGAGGTCGAAGCCGAACTCCGCGCCGTCATCGAAGGTGCGGCCCGCGCCCACCCGCGCGCCGGCCTGTCCATCCGCCGCATCCTGCTCGCCACCCCGCTCACCCCCACCCCGGCCGCCGCCGCCCTCACCCAACTGCTCTGCCAGCACGCCAGCGCCGAACTGAACACCGAAATCACCGCCGGCGGCGTCCCGCTCTACACCGATGCTCGCCACTACGCCGCCGCCGGCGTGCCCATCGTCCTCTACGGCGCCGGCCCGCGCAGCATCGAGGAAGCCAACGCCCACCGCGCCGACGAACGCGTCCGCCCGTCGGATCTCCACGCCGCCACCCGCGTTGTCGCCCTGGCCCTGGCCGACCTGCTCGAAGCCTGATTGTCCGGCTCAGCCGAATACTCCTGCCGCCCCTGTCGAATTGACTCGGCAGGGGCGGGCCGCCACATCAACGCCGGAACGAACCACAAGGGGCCATCATGACCGATACCATCCGCGTGCTGGGCATTTCCGGCAGCCTCCGCAAGGATAGCTGGAACACCCTCCTCCTCCGCGCTGCCCAGAAGCTCGCCCCCGCCGGCATGACCATCGAGATCGCCAGCATCCGCGACCTGCCCTTCTACGACGGTGACCTCGAAGCCGCCGGCATGCCCGCCTCGGTGGCCGCCTTCCGCGAACAGATCCGCGCCGCCGACGCCCTGCTGATCGCCTCACCGGAATACAACGCCTCCGTCTCCGGCGTGCTCAAGAACGCCATCGACTGGGCCAGCCGCCCGCCCAGCCAGCCGCTCGATGGCAAGCCCATCGCCGTCTTCGGCACCAGCCCCGGCGCCACCGGCACCATCCGCGGCCAGCAGCATCTGCGCCAGATCCTGGCCAACGTGAACGGCCTGGTCCTCGTCCAGCCCGTCGTCGCCATCGGCATGGCCGCCCAGCGCCTGGATGCCGAGGCCAACATCACCGATGAGGCCACCCGCAAGTTCGTCGAGACCATGCTGGCCAAGCTGGTCGACTGGACCCGCCGCCTGAAGTAGCCAATCCTGCCCCTCCGGCCCGGCAAGGCCGGAGGGGACCGCCATGAAGCTTGAGATCACCGAACGCCTGTCCTTCGCCGCCGGCACCCCCTTCGGCGAAACCGGCCCCTACGAACGCCTCAAGGCCCGCTTCCACGGCGCCGTCGACCCCGCCCAGCAGCCGATCACCGACATCGCCCTGGCCCCCACCGACCGGGACGGCCTCGTCCGATACAGCGCCGATGTCGTCATCCTCCGCCCCACGGACCCCGCCCGCGGCAACCGCCGCCTGTTCGTCGATTGGGGCAACCGCGGCAACAAGCGGGCCCTGCGTGCCTTCAACGACGCCCCGCAAACCAACGATCCCATCACCCCCGCCCATGCCGGCAACGGCTTCCTGTTCCGCCGTGGCTACAGCATCGTCTTCGCCGCCTGGCAGGGCGACCTCCTCCCCGGCGACGGCCGCATGCTGCTCGACCTCCCAATCGCCCACCACAACGGCCAGCCCCTGCGCGGCCGCATCCGCACCGAAATCGTCGGCCGCCCGGATTGCGACACGCTGCCCCTCTCCGGCTGGCCCTCCACCCGCAGCCACCCCACGGTCTCGCTCGATACGACGAAAGCCACCCTCATCCGCCGCCGCTACCCCGGCAGCGCGCCGGAAACCCTGCACCCCTCCGCCTGGCACTTCGCCCGCATCCAGGGCCAGCCCGGCGAACGCGCCATCGTCCCGTGCCGCGAAACCATCCACCTGCCCGGCGGCTTCCAGCCCGGCTGGATCTACGAGCTGATCTACGAAGCCGAAGCCCCCCTCATCCTCGGCCTCGGCCACGCCGCCATCCGCGACCTCGTCAGCCACCTGCGCCACGCCCCGGAAACCCCCACCCCCGGCATCGAGCGCGCCTATGGCTGGGGCCCCTCGCAAACCGGCCGCGCCATCCGCGACTTCATCTTCCACGGCTTCAACGCGGATCACGAAGCCCGCCGCGTCTTCGATGGCCTGATCCCCCATGTCGCCGGCGCTGGCCGCCTGAACACCGCCCGCTTCGCCAACCTCTCGGTCGCCGCCGGCCAGCAATACGAAGACCACTTCAACCCCGCCGACAGCTTCCCCTTCGCCTATGCCTCCTGCACCGACCCCATCACCGGCCGCACCGACGCGATCCTGAAGCGCCCCGCCACCGACCCGCTGGTGATCCACACCCAAACCGCCACCGAATACTGGCAGCGCCGTGGCTCCCTGGTGCACACCGACCCCACCGGCCGCGACCTGCCGATCCCGGCCAACGTCCGCCTGTTCCACTGGTCCAGCACCCAGCACAACATCGACCTGCCAGACACGCCCGACCCCGCCATCCGCAACCGCCTCAACGTGGTCGCCACCACCGCCCTCGCCCGCGCCATGCTCGATGCGATGGACCGCTGGGCCACGGATGGCACGCCACCACCCGAAAGCCGCATCCCCACCGTCGCCGACGGCACGCTGGTCTCCTACGACACCTGGCGCCGCCAGTTCCCCGCCATCCCCGGCGCCGCCCTCCCGCGCGAGCCCAGCGACCTGCCGCATATCGATTACGGCCCCCACGCCGCCCAGGGGATCCTGCGCGAACCGCCCGCCATCGACACCTCGCGCCACCATACCGTGCTGGTCCCCGCCGTGGACCGCGACGGCAACGAGCTGGCCGGCGTGCGCGCCCCCATGGTCGCAGCCCCGCTCGCCACCTACACCGGCTGGAACCTGCGCACCCGCGGCCACGGCCACGGCGCCATGCACCAGTTCAGCGGCAGCACCATCCCCTTCGCCGACAGCGCCGAGGAACGTGCGATGACCAACGACCCCCGCCCCGCCATCGCCGAACGCTACCCGGACCGCGACGCCTACGTCGCCGCCATCACCGCCGCCGCCTCCGCCCTCTGCCGCGAAGGCCTGATGCTGGCCGAAGACGTGCCGCGCGCCGAAGCCGCCGCCGCCAACTGGCACGCGCCACGCCACGATGTGAAGTTGCCCTGACACCGGGCACGAACGCCATTATAAGCGGCCCCCAACGCAGAACCGCGCCAGAACAGGGAAGCCCATGTCCACCATCACCCGCCGCGCCGCCCTCGCCGCTGCTGCCACCCTTGCAGCGCCCTCGATCCTGCGCGCGCAAGCCGCCCCGCTGAAGATCGGCCTCGTCACCACCCTCTCCGGCCCCGGCGGCTATCTCGGCGCCGATATCCGCGATGCCATGCAACTGGCCGTGGAACAGGGCGCGCTGCCTGGCGTGCAGCTGCTGGTGGAAGACGACGGCCTCAAGCCCGCCCAGGCCAAGCAGATCGTCGATCGCTGGCTGAAGACCGAGAAGCTGAAGCTGTTCACCGGCGTGGTGTTCAGCAACGTGATGGAAGCCATCGCGCCGGATGTGCTGGAGGAAGGCGCGATCTACGTCAGCCCCAATGCCGGCCCGTCCTCGCTCGCCGGCCGCGGCTGCCACCGCAACTACTACGTGGTGTCCTGGCAGAACGACACGCTGCACGAAAGTGCCGGCGAGAATGCCAACCGCCTCGGCCACAAGAAGGTCTTCGTGCTCGCCCCCAACTACCCCGCGGGCCGCGACGCCATCACCGGCTTCAAGCGCTTCTTCAAGGGCGAGATCGCCGGCGAGATCTACACCCGCCTGGACCAGACCGACTACGCCGCCGAAATGGCGCAGATCCGCGCCGCCAACCCGGATGCGGTGTTCCAGTTCCACCCCGGTGGCCTCGGCATCGCCTTCATCCGCCAGTACCAGCAGGCCGGCCTGGGCGGGCGCATCCCGATGGTCGTCTCCTCCCCCTCCCTGGATTCGACGACACTGAACGCAGTGGGCGACGCCGCCCTGGGCATCGAGGTCTCCGCCCAGTGGAACAGCGACTTCGACAACCCCGTCAGCAAGAAGTTCGTCGCCGACTTCCAGGCCAAGTACAACCGGATGCCCACCTACTACGCCAGCCAGGGCTTCGACACCGCACTGGCCATCGCCGCCGCGCTGAAGGGCACCGGCAACAAGGTGGACGACACCGAGGCGTTCCGCCGCGAGATGCTGAAGGCCAACTTCCAGGCCACCCGCGGCAAGTTCCGCTTCGGCCCGAACCAGCACCCGGTGCAGGACTGGTACGCCATCCGGCCCGAGCGTGGTGCTGACGGCAAGCTG
>JAIXTK010000365.1 GCA_027483995.1 Acetobacteraceae bacterium | reverse complement strand
TTCGTCCACGGAATACGGCAGGAAGCCGAGCGGTTGCGGGCCGAATAGGCCAGCAGCACCGGGGCTTCATAGCCCGGGACGAGGCGCTTGTAGGAGTTGGTCGACGGGTTGGTGAAGGCGTTCAGCGCCTTGGCATGCTTGATCACGCCGCCGATGAAGTAGAGGCACATCTCCGACAGGTCGGCATAGCCGTTGCCGGCAAACAGCGGCTTCGCGTTCTTCCAGATCGACATGTGGGTGTGCATGCCGGTGCCGTTGTCGCCGTAGATCGGCTTCGGCATGAAGGTCGCCGTCTTGCCGTAGCTGTGGGCGACGTTGTGCACGCAGTACTTGTAGATCTGCATGTGGTCGGCCATCGTCACCAGGCTGCCGAAGCGGGTGCCGAGCTCATGCTGGCTCTGCGCCACCTCGTGATGGTGCTTCTCGATCGGCAGGCCCATCTCGCCCATGGTCGACAGCATCTCGGCGCGCAGGTCGCTTTCGCTGTCCACCGGCGGGACCGGGAAGTAGCCACCCTTCACAACCGGGCGATGGCCCATGTTGCCCTCGGGGTATTCCTTCATGTTGGAACCCGGGCCCTCGATGCTCTCGATCTGGTAGGTGCCGAAGTTGCCGCCCGTGCCGAAGCGCACGCTGTCGAAGATGAAGAACTCGGCCTCGGCGCCCACGGACAGCGAATCGCCGATGCCGGTGGACTTCAGGTAGGCCTCGACCTTCTTCGCCGTGGAGCGCGGGTCGCGGTTGTAGGACTGGCCGGTCGAGGGCTCGAAGATGTCGCAGAAGATGATCAGCGACGGCTTGGCCGCGAACGGATCCATCACCGCGGTGCTGGCATCCGGCATCAGGATCATGTCGGACTCGTTGATCGCCTTCCAGCCGGCGATCGAAGAGCCGTCGAACATGATCCCGTCACGGAACGCATCTTCGCCCATGGTGGAGACATGCTGGGCGGTGTGCTGCCACTTGCCGCGGGGGTCGGTGAACCGCAGGTCCACGTACTCGACGGAATGCTCCTTGATGAGCTCCATCACCTTCGCCACGCCGCTGGTTGCGGCGGCGCCGGAAGCCTTCTTCGCCATCGTCGTCCTTCTTTCCCTGTTGGTGGTCCCGCCCTGCCTGTGCGGCGGGGCGGCCGGGTTGTTCTTCACCCGCGGGCCGGGCGGAGGCCCGCGGAATAGTCAAACGTGGAGCGCCTCGTAGCTTGGCGGGCGCCGGGTTGAAAGCGGAATCGGTTCCTGCGTCGCTAGATCGCCTCCTCGCCGCGCTCGCCGGTGCGGATGCGCACCACTTCCTCGATGGAGCTGACAAAGATCTTGCCGTCGCCGATGCGGCCGGTGCGGGCGGCGTTGACGATCGCCTCCACCGCGCGTTCCACGACCGAATCTTCGCAAACCACCTCGATCTTCACCTTCGGCAGGAAATCGACCACGTACTCGGCGCCACGATAGAGCTCGGTATGCCCCTTCTGGCGCCCGAAGCCCTTGACCTCCACCACGGTGATGCCCTGCAGTCCGACCTCGTGCAGCGCCTCCTTCACCTCGTCGAGCTTGAACGGCTTGATGATTGCCTCGATCTTTTTCATGCGTGCGAGCCCGGCCTGGCCGGGCGCCTCCTCATTCCATCAGGGACCGCGCATCCCCGATGGCAGGGAGGCGGAACAACAGGGTTGCACGATGCGTGCCAACCTTCAAATCGCGCCGGATTCCTGGGAGTGCACGCAATTTGGGCGGTGCCGATGCCTCATTTGCGGGCGCGTGCTGCCGCAGGGCAGGGCAGTCTGCCGATCCCGCGGGGCACTCGCGCGTGCTGGCCCGGGCATACGGCCTTGCGGGGTTGGCCCGGGGGCGCCACGTTGACCGGCGCGGCGTGCCATCCATACTGCCGCCCCTTTCCATTCCGGCCGCCGGGCCGACCATCGGAGGCTTCCGCGGTGAAGGACCTGAACCACCAGCTCGCCGGTCTCGGCACCACCATCTTCACGGTGATGTCGGCCCTGGCTGTCGAGCACGGCTCCATCAACCTCGGCCAGGGCTTCCCAGATACCGACGGGCCGGACGACGTGCTCCAGGCCGCCGCCGATGCGCTGCGCGACGGCCGCAACCAGTACCCGCCGATGACCGGCGTGCCGGAGTTGCGCCAGGCCGTCGCTGCCGCCAATCGCCGCTTCTACGGGCTGGAGATCGACCCCAATACGGAGGTTGTCGTCACCTCCGGCGCCACGGAAGCGATCACCGCCAGCCTGATGGCCCTGATCAACCCGGGCGACGAGGTGGTGCTGATCGAGCCGCTGTACGACACCTACGTGCCCGTGGTGCGCCTGCTGGGCGCGATCCCGAAGCTGGTGCGCCTCAGCCCGCCGAACTGGGACCTGCCGCGCGCGGAGCTGGCCGCCGCCTTCGGGCCCAAGACCAAGGCGATCCTGCTCAACACGCCGATGAACCCCACCGGCAAGATCTTCACCCGCGCGGAGCTGGAGTTCATCGCCGGGCTGCTGCAGAAGCACGACGCCTACGCCGTGTGCGACGAGGTGTATGAGCACCTGGTGTTCGACGGCATGCAGCACATCCCGCTGATGACCCTGCCGGGCATGCGCGAGCGCTGCCTGCGCATCGGCAGCGCCGGCAAGACCTTCAGCCTCACCGGCTGGAAGATCGGCTACATCAGCGCCGACAAGCGCCTGGCCGGCGTGGCCACCAAGGCGCACCAGAACCTCACCTTCACCAGCGCGCCGAACCTGCAGCGCGCCGTGGCGGTGGGGCTGGGCAAGGACGATTCGTATTTCGCCGGCCTGGCCGGGGAGCTGGAGCGCAAGCGCAACCTGATGGCCGAGGGCCTGGCGCGGATCGGCTTCGGCGTGCTGCCAACGCACGGCAGCTACTTCATCAGCGCCGATTTCCGCCCGCTGGGCTTCAACGGCGACGACATGGCCTTCTGCCGCCACATCACCGAGGCGGCGAAAGTGACGGCCGTTCCCGTCACCGCCTTCTATGACGCGCCCGATGCCCCCACCCATTTCGCCCGCTTCGCCTTCTGCAAGCGCGACGAGGTGCTGCTGGAGGCGCTGGCCCGGCTGGAGAAGCTTTTCGGCACGCGCGGGGCGGCTGCCACGACAGCGGCATTGACGCCCCCCGCGGCATCGGCGTAAACGCCGCGCTCTGGAATTCGGGGGTCTCCCCTCGATGGCGGACGTAGCTCAGCTGGTAGAGCGCCAGGTTGTGGTCTTGGATGTCGCGGGTTCGAGCCCCGTCGTTCGCCCCAGTTTCCCTTTTGCAGGAACACACGCATGACCCTCACGGTCGCCATCGGCGGTTTGGGGGCCATCGGCCTCGCGCTCGCCAAATCCCTGGACCCCGGATTCAAGCAGGGGGGGATCGACGGGCTGAAGCTCGTCGCCGTCAGTGCGAAGGACAAGGAAAAAGCCCGCGCCAACCTCGCCGGCTTCGCCCACCCGCCCGAGGTGGTGGAACTGGACGAGCTGGCCCGCGCCGACATCGTGGTGGAAGCCGCCCCGGCTTCGGTGTTCGAGGCGATCGCGGTGCCGGCGCTGACCGCCGGGCGCATCTTCATCCCCAGCTCCGTCGGTGCGCTGCTGCCGCGCATGCACCTGGTGGAACTGGCCAAGCAGCACGGCGCACGAATCGTGGTGCCCACCGGCGCCCTGCTGGGGCTGGATGCCGTGCGCGCGGCGGCGGAGGGCGATGTGTCCTCCGTCACCATCGAAAGCCGCAAGCACCCGCGCGGCTGGGCCGGCGCGCCCTATCTGGTGAAGCACAACATCGACCCCAGCGGCTTCAACACGCCGACGGTGATCTTCGAGGGCAACGCCTACGATGCCGCCGCCGGCTTCCCCGCCAACGTGAACGTCGCTGCCGCGCTGGCCCTGGCCGGCATCGGGCCGGAGCGCACCACGGTGCGGCTGTGGGCGGACCCGGGCGTGGACCGCAACATCCACACCATCAAGGTGGAAGCCGCCGCAGCGCGCCTGACCATGACGGTGGAGAACGTGCCGAGCGAGAGCAACCCGCGCACTGGCAAGCTCACGCCGCTGTCGGTGCTGGCCTGCCTGCGCGGGCTGGTGAGCACGCTGAAGGTGGGCAGCTAGCCCCGCAATGGCGGCCAGCGCCGGCTTTGCCGCGCTGCTGCGCGAGTATCTCGGCCCGCTTGGCGGGTTGGTCCTGCGCCGCATGTTCGGCTCCACCGGCCTGTTCTGCCACGGCGTGATGTTCGGCCTGGTGAAGCAGGACACGCTGTTCCTGCGCGTGGACGAGGGCAACCGCGCCGCCTACGACGCCGAGGATGCCCCGGCCTTCACGTATCGTCGCGCCGGCGAGACCAGGGCGCTGGCCTATCGCGCCGCGCCGGAGTCGCTGCTGGACGAGCCCGAGGCATTGCGGCGCTGGGCACGGGATGCGCTGGCGGCGGCGCATCGCGTGGCGCGCAACCGGGGCTGAGGGTCGCGCGTTCGGTTTGCGCGGGATCAAGGCGCTGCCCGTTCCGGCATGCCACGTTGGCCACCCCTCAGGATTCCCGCCATGCAACTCATTCGTGCCCTTCACGCCGCCCTGGCCGTGCTGGCTGGGCTGGCCTACGTCACCGGCGAATGGGGTGCCGTGCATGCCTGGCTCGGCTACGGCGTGGCGGCGGTGGTGCTGCTGCGCCTGCTGGCCGCGCTCACCGGCTGCATCGCCGGCATCTTCACGCTGGGGCTGCAGCGCTTCTACCCGCACTTCACCGGGCTGCGCTTCGACAACGCGCTGTCCCACCCCGCGGTGAGCCGGGTGCTGATCGCGGGCATCGCCCTGTCGCTGATCGGCGCCACCGCCACCGGCATCGCCATGGACCGCGGCCGCACCCTGGCCCTGGCGGCGGATGCCATCGTGGCCCCGGCGATGGCCGATGAGGGCCGTGGCAACCGCCCGCCGCGCAGCCTGGCCGAGAAGGCGCTAAAGGAGGCGCACGAGGTGCTGGCCAACCTCATGCTGCTCACCGTCGGCGCGCATGTCGGCTACCTGCTGCTGTTCCGCCGGCCGCTGGCGCGCTTCATGCTGTTCCTGCCGCCGGCGGCGCGGGCCGCTACTCCGCCAGGAACCCCCGCACCTCCGCCAGGAACGCCTCCAGCCGGTCGTGCTGCACCCAGTGGCCCGCCCGCTCGAACGACGCCACCCGGGCGGTCTTGAAGAACGTGATCCGCCCGTCCTCGGCCGGGTTGGAGGCCCAGCTTTCCTTGCCGTAGACCAGCAGGGTGGGGCAGGTGATGCGTTCCCACAGCTGCTCCACCTCGCGGTAGGTCATGTCCACTGGCGGCCAGCCGCGCACGTAGTTGTCGAACTTCCAGCTATAGGTGCCGTCCTCGTTCTGGCTCACGCCCTGCACCGTCAGGTGCCGCGCCTGGGCCGGGGAGAGGTGCTTGTTCTGCTCCTGCATGCGCGCCAGCGCCTCCTCGATCGAGGGGTAGCGGCGCGGGATGCGGGCCGACAGCGCGCGCCGCTCGTCGATCCAGTCGCGCATGCGCTCGTCCACCGGCTTGCTCTCGCGCTTGGCCTGGCTGCGCGGCGACGGACCCAGCCCTTCAATGGCCACCAGCTTCTTCACGTTCTCGGGATAGATGCCGGTGTAGCGCAGCGAGATGTTACCGCCCAGCGAGTGGGCGATGATCGTCACCGGCGCCAGCTTCTGCTGGTGGATCAGCTGGGCGAGGTCCGCCACGTAGCCCGCCATGGTGTAGTTGCCGTCCGCCGCCCAGGCGCTGTCGCCATGGCCGCGCAGATCCGGGCAGATCACGTGGTAATCGTGGCGCAAATCCTCGGCCACCCAGTCCCAGTTGCGGCAGTGGTCCTGCCCGCCATGCACCAGCAGCAGCGGTGGCGCGCCCTCATTGCCCCAATCCACGTAGTGCAGCCGCAGCCGCTGGCTGAAGAAGGTCCGCGAGGTCGGGCCGCGTTTCGGCAATGTGGGTTCGGCCATGGTCAACCTTGTCATCGATGCGGGGAAGGCTAAGCTTGCTCAACGCCCCCCTTAGACACCTCACCAGAGGGCGGCAAGAACCGGAGGACACCCTTGGCCAAGATCACATTCCCCGTCGAGGCGTCGCACATCATGATGTTCGCGCGCTCGATCGGCGACACCAACCCCGTGTACCACGATGCCGAGGCCGCCAAGAAGACCGAGGCCGGCGGCATCATCGCCCCGCCCTCGTTCGCCCAGTCGGTGGCGCAGTTCAACCCGGACTACTTCCTGCGCCCCAAGCCCGGCCAGCCCTGGTTCGGCAGCGGCAAGACCGCGTCGGGCGTGGAAGGCAAGGCCAGCTCCTCCGGCGGGCTGCATGCCGAGCAGCATTTCGAGTTCCATCGCCATATCGGCCCGGGTGACGTGCTGACGGTGGAAACCAAGCCCGGCGCCTCCTGGGAAAAGGAGAGCAAGCGCGCCGGCAAGCTGATGTTCCGCGAGAGCATCACCGAATACCGCGACCAGAACGGCAATCTCGTGGTCACCGCCCGCAGCGTGGGCGTGACCACCGAGCGCCCGGTTTCCCAGGGCTGAGGAGAACGAACATGGCACTCAAGGCATCCGCCCTGAAGGTGGGCGACACCCATTCCGAGCGCGTGGTGGACAACCTCTCGCGCACCCAGATCGTGCAGTACGCCGGCACCTCCGGCGACTACAACCCGCTGCACACCGATGAGGTCTACACCACCCAGGTGGCCGGCTACCCCAGCGTGTTCGCGCACGGGATGCTCACCATGGGCCTCACCGGCAAGATGCTCACCAACTACGTGGGCGATGGCCGCCTGACCAAGTTCGGCGTGCGCTTCACCAACCAGGTGTGGCCCGGCGATACGCTGGATGCCACCGCCACCGTGGCCGCCATCCGCGAGGAAGGTGGCGTGACGCTGGTGGACCTCACGCTCTCCACCGTGAACCAGGACGGCAAGGAAGTGATGACGGGCAACGCCACCGCCCGCGCCGACTGAGAGCGGCGTTTTCCGCACGACCAAGGCACGCCCGGCCCCCAGGCCGGGCGTGTTGCGTTTGGGTGAATTTTCCCGCCGTCCTTGACTCCGCGCCCCCGCATGCGATTTGAGGCGCAGGGCGTGCAAACGCCGATCCGGGGAGAATGATCATGCGCCGCCGCTTCCTGACTGCCGCCTTCGCCGCGCTCGCCGCGCTATGGGGCACTGGCCCCGCCCAGGCGCTGGACAGCCGCTACACCGATGCCGATGGCGACATGGTGGCCGATGCGCCGACGGACCCCAAGCAGTGGGTCGACCCCGCCACGCTGATCTTCGCCTACACCCCGGTGGAAGACCCCGAGGTGTATCGCAAGGTGTGGGATGAGTTCCTCGCCCACCTCTCCAAGACCACCGGCAAGCGCGTGGTGTTCTTCCCCGTGCAGTCCAACGCCGCCCAGATCGAGGCGATGCGGGCCGGGCGCCTGCATGTGGCCGGCTTCAACACCGGCTCCAACCCCATCGCGGTGAACTGCGCCGGTTTCGTGCCGTTTGCCATGATGGCCAGCAAGAACAATGAGTTCGGCTACGAGATGGAGATCATCGTGCAGGCCGATGGCCCGATCCGCAAGATCGAGGACCTGAAGGGCCGCACCGTTGCCTTCACCGACCCGAATTCCAACTCCGGCTTCAAGGCGCCGTCCGCCCTGCTGAAGGCGCAGTACAACCTGGAAGCCGGCAAGGACTTCAAGTCCGCCTTCTCCGGCAAGCACGACAACTCCGTGATCGGTGTTGCCAACAAGGATTACGACGCCGCCGCGATCGCCAATTCGGTGATGGTGCGTATGGTGGAGCGCAAGGCGGTGGATGGCGCCAAGATCCGCTCGATCTACAAGTCCCAGACCTTCCCCACCACCGGCTACGGCCACGCCTACAACCTGAAGCCGGAGCTGGCCGCCAAGGTGCGCGAGGCGTTCTTCACCTTCAACTGGGAAGGCAGCGCCCTGCTGAAGGAGTTCGAGAAGTCGAACCCGCCGCAGCAGAAGTTCATGCCCATCACCTACAAGGAGCATTGGAAGGTGGTGCGTGACATCGATGCGGCGATGAACGTTTCCTACGCCTGCAAGTGAGCCAAGCCACCAGCGCTCCCATGCTGCGCGTGCGGGGCCTGACCAAGACCTATCGCAGCGGCGACAAGGCGCTGGACGGGGTGGACCTCGATGTGCCGCGCGGCCAGCTGATGGCCCTGATCGGCCCCTCCGGCGCCGGCAAGTCCACGCTGATCCGCTGCGTCAACCGCCTGGTGGAGCCCACCGCCGGCGAAGTGGTGGTGGATGGCAGCCCGGTCACCGGCCTGGGCGGCGGCGGCCTGCGGGCAGCAAGGCGCCGCATGGGCATGATCTTCCAGGAATATGCCCTGGTGGAACGCCTGACGGTGATGGAGAACGTGCTCTCCGGCCGGCTCGGCTATGTCGGCTTCTGGGCCAGCTGGCTGCGCCGCTACCCGCAGGCCGATGTGGATGAGGCCTTCCGCCTGATCGAGCGCTGCGGCCTCGGCGGCATGCACGACAAGCGGGCGGACCAGCTCTCCGGCGGCCAGCGCCAGCGCGTGGGCATCTGCCGCGCCCTGATCCAGAACCCCGCCTTGCTGCTGGTCGACGAACCCACCGCCAGCCTGGACCCCAAGACCTCCCGCCAGGTGATGCGCCTGCTGGTGGAGCTGTGCGCGGAACGCAACCTCGCCGCCATCGTCAACATCCACGACGTGGCGCTGGCGCAGATGTTCGTGCAGCGCATCGTGGGCCTGCGCGCCGGCCGCATCGTGTTCGACGGCCCGCCCGATGCGCTTACCACCGAGACGCTGACCTCGATCTACGGCGAGGAGGACTGGAACGCCAGCCGCCCCACCGAGGAGGACGAGGAAGACGAGGCCCAGGCCCGCGCCATCGCCACGCGCCTGGCGGCCGAGGCACGATGAGCGCCAACGTCGCGACACAGGGGGGCGCCGGCCGGCGCTGGCGCCCGCCGCCCTTCATCGCCAACCCCTGGCTGCGCCTCGCTCTCTACGGCGGCGTGGCGCTTTATCTGGCACTCGCCCTCGGCACGCTGCAGGTGAACTGGGGGCGCGTGGCCGAAGGGCTGGTGCGCGGCTGGGCCTTCGTCGCCGCCTTCGGCAGCCCGGACTTCACCTCCCGCTGGGCCGAGATCCAGGAGGGCATGATCGAGAGCCTGACGATGACGGTGGTCTCCACCGTGCTCGGCGTGGCGCTCTCCCTGCCCGTCGGCCTCGGCGCCGCCCGCAACCTCGCCCCGCTGCCGGTTTATCTCGTCTGCCGCTTCATCATCGCCGCCTCGCGCTCCTTCCCGGAGATCATCGTGGCGATCCTGTTCGTGAAGATGTTCGGCTTCGGTCCGCTCGCCGGCATGGTCACGCTGGCCTTCGCCACCATCGGCTTCATGGCCAAGCTGCTCGCCGAGGATCTGGAAGACATCGACGAGGCGCAGGTGGAAGCGATCCGCGCCGCCGGCGCCTCCTGGCCGCAGATGATGGTCTATGCCGTGCAGCCGCAGGTGCTGCCGCGCTTCATCGGGCTTTCCGTGTACCGGCTGGACATCAACTTCCGCGAAAGTGCGGTCATCGGCATCGTCGGCGCCGGCGGCATCGGCGCCACGCTCAACACATCGTTCGACCGCTACGAGTTCGGCACCTCGGCGGCGATCCTGATCCTGATCATCGGTATCGTCATGGCGGCCGAATATGCGTCGGGCATCATTCGGAAGCGACTTCAGTGAGGAAGTGTTCTTTTTTGAAAAAAAGAACCAAAAAACTTTTATCCGTTTGCGCTCCGACTCGCCCGTTCCTCCCGGCGCAAGCGGATAAAAGTCTTTTTGCTTCTTTTTCTTCAGAAAAAGAAGGTTCTTCTCTTCCTTCCGGTACCCCCTAGATGCCCACCACAACCCTTCCCTCCGGCCAGATCGCCTGGCGCCGCCGCACCACCGGCGCGCGGCTGTGGCGCTGGTTCGGCTGGCTGCTCGGCGTGCTCCTGGTGGTGCAGTGCTGGGAGATCATGAACGCCGACACGATCTGGGAGTTCGTCTACGACGCGCCCACCCAGGCCGCCGACCTGCTGGGCCGCATGTGGCCGCCGCGCTGGTCCGTGCTGGAAAAACTGTGGTGGCCGCTGTGGGATAAGCTGAACATGGCCACCTTGGGCACCGCGCTCGGCGTCGTGCTCGGCGTGCCCGTGGCCTTCCTCGCCGCGCGGACCACCACGCCCAGCCTGGCCATCGCGCGGCCCATCGCGCTGCTGATCATCGTCTCCTCGCGCTCGATCAATTCGCTGATCTGGGCGCTGCTGCTCGTCACCGTCATGGGCCCGGGCGTGCTCGCCGGCATCATCGCCATCGCGCTGCGCTCCATCGGCTTCATCGGCAAGCTGCTCTACGAGGCGCTGGAGGAGACCGACCCGAAGCAGATCGAGGCAATCACCGCCACTGGCGCCAGCGGGGCGCAGCGCATCGCCTATGGCTTCATCCCGCAGATCATGCCCACCTTCGCCGGCATCTCCGTCTATCGGTGGGACATCAACATCCGTGAATCCACCGTGCTGGGCTTGGTCGGCGCAGGCGGCATCGGGCTGCAATTGAACGCCTCCGTCTCCCGCCTCGCCTGGCCGGAAGTGACGGTGATGTTCATCGCCATCCTCTGCACCGTTGCCGTTTCGGAGTGGGTGTCCGCCCGCGTGCGCGCGGCGATCATTTAACCACGCAATGCGAACATTGCATGCTTGACGTGTCCCCCGCCCATGGCGGAGGCTGCCCCCATAATAACCGCGCCCGGAGTCCGGGCAGCAGGGGGGAACCAGGATGCGTCTCGGTCGGAGACTGGCGGGGCTCGGCCTCGTAGCGGCAGCGGCTTTCGGGCTCGCCTTCGGGGCCGAGGCCCAGGAGAAGAAGTTCAAGATCGGCGTGATCTACGACTATTCCGGCCCGCTCGCCGGCGGCGGCTCCAGCCTGCACGGGCTCGGCGCCAAGATCATGATCGACCACTTCATCCAGAAGGGCCCGGTTGAGGGCTACACGATTGAGGCGATCTACGCCGACGCGCAGAGCAAGCCCGAGGTCGCCATCAACGAAGCCGTCCGCCTGATCGAGCAGGAAAAGGTGGACATGCTGCTCGGCTTCTTCTCCTCCGCCCAGTGCGTGCCGGTGGCCGGCCGGGTGGAGCAGCTCGGCAAGTTCATGTGGATCACCACCTGCATCTCCACCGCCGTGCTGGAGAACCGCAACTACAAGAACGTCTTCCGCCCGCAGGCCATGGGCCAGCATTTCGGCATCACCGCCACCGACATGATCGCCGCCTACGCCAAGGAGAAGTTCGGCAAGGAGCCGAAGGACCTGCGCGTGGCGATCATCCACGAGGACGGCGCCTATGGCGTGGACGTGGCCCGCGGCAACGAGGCCGGCGCCAAGACGCACGGTCTCAACGTGGTGCTGAAGGAAGGCTATGCCGCCACCGCGCCCGATCTCTCGGCGCTGGTCACCAAGCTGCGCCGCGCCCGGCCAGACGTGATCCTGCACACCGGCTACAATCCGGATATCTCGCTGTTCCTGCGCCAGGCGCGCGAGGGCGGGCTGAAGTTCGGCGCGCTTGTCGGCCATGGCGCCGGCTACGGCGTGCCAGAGAAGCTGCGCGAGGCGCTCGGCAAGGATCTCGTCGGCTTCTTCAACGTCGACCCGATCTCGATCTGGCAGACCAACCAGGCCGCGCTGACGCCGGACCTGCCGCCGATCATCAAGATGGTGGGCGAGGCCTACGACAAGGCCCAGCCCGGCAACCAGCGCTCGCCGCATGTCGGCATGGCCGCCAGCAACGTCTACGTCTTCCTCCAGCACGTGCTGCCGCGCGCCATCAAGGCGTATGGCGGCACCAGTGCCGAGGCCCTGCGCAAGGCGGCCCTGGAGGTGGACTTTCCCGAAGGCGGCACCATGCTCGGCTTCGGCGTGAAGTTCGCCGGCGATGGGCCGATGGCCGGCCAGAACGAGCGCGCCGCTCCGGTCGTGATCGAATACACCGCCGATGGCGCCGACGTGGTGTGGCCGAAGTCGCAGGCCAAGCGCGCCCCCACCCTGCCGCTGCCCGCCGGCAACCCGTACACGACGCGCTGATGCTCGTCGTCGAAGGACTCACGAAGCGGTTCGGCGGCTTCACCGCGGTCAACAACGTGTCGTTCAAGGTCGATGAGGGCGAGATTCTCGGCCTCATCGGCCCGAACGGATCCGGCAAGAGCACGATCTTCAACATGCTCTCCGGCACGCTGGCCCCCAGCGGCGGCACCATCCGCTTCGGGGGGCGCCAGATCGGCGGCACCGCGCCGCACGCCATCATCAACAGCGGCATCGGCCGGACCTTCCAGATCCCGCGCCCGTTCCGCCGACTGTCGATCCTGGAGAACGCAGTGCTCGCGGGCTATTACGGCCAGGGCGGCGCCTCGCGCAGCGACGCCGAGGCGGCCGCCCGCGAAGCGCTGGCCATGGTCGGCCTGCCCACAGACCCCAACACCCGCGTCGATGGCCTGGGTGCCGCCGGGCTCAAGAAGCTCGAACTCGCCAAGGCGCTGGCCACACGGCCCAAGCTGCTGCTGGCCGATGAAAGCCTGGGCGGGCTGGACGAGCACGAGATGGACCAGGCGGCGGACATGCTGCGCCGCATCCGCGCCGAGCTCGGCATCACCATCATCTGGGTGGAACACATCATGGGCGTGCTCATGCGCGTGGTCGACCGCGTGATGGTGCTCGACCACGGCGAAAAGATCGCCGAGGGCCTGCCCACCGAGGTGGTGCGCGACCCCCGCGTGATCGAGGTCTATCTCGGCACCGATGCCGACGCCGCGCATGCGGTTGCCTCTGCCGCACGGGCGTAAGGGACAGCCATGCTCGAACTGAAGAATGTCGATGCCGGGTACGGCACCTTCCAGGCGCTGTTCGGCGCCACGCTGGAGGTCCGGCTGGGCGAGGCCGTGGGCGTGATCGGCCCCAACGGCGCCGGCAAGACCACGCTGATGCGCGTCATCTCCGGCCTTATCCGCCCGCGCAGCGGCCAGATCCTGTGGAACGGCACCGATCTCGCCACCGTGCCCGCGCATGGCATCGTGGAGCTGGGCATCGCCCATGTGCCGGAACACCGCCGCCTGTTTCCCCGCATGACAGTGGAAGACAATCTGCGCATGGGCGCCTTCATGCCCGCCGCACGGCCGAAATTCGCCCAGCGGCTGGAGTTCGTCTATTCGCTGTTCCCGCGCATGAAGGAACGCCGCAACCAGCTGGCCGGCACCATGTCCGGCGGCGAGCAGCAGATGTGCGCCATCGGCCGCGCCTTGATGAGCGACCCCAAGATCCTGCTGATGGACGAGCCCAGCGCCGGCCTCGCCCCCGTGATCGTGCAGCAGGTGTTCGAACTGGTGCGCCGCATCCGCGAAAGCGGCCTCACCGTGCTGATCGTGGAGCAGAACGTGCAGCAGGTGCTGAAGGTGGTCGACCGCGCCTACCTGCTGGAAGCCGGCAGCATCCGCATGAGCGGCACGTCGGCGGAGCTGGCGGCCAGCGATACCATCCGCGAAGCCTATCTCGGCGTCTGAACCAGGAGCATCGACAATGGGCTTCCTCGACATCTTCCTGGTGGAGGCGCTGGTCAACGGCCTTCTGCTGGGCGGCGTGCTGGCGCTGCTGGCGCTCGGCCTGAACCTCATCTTCGGCGTGATCGACGTCGCCTGGATCTGCTACGCCGAGCTGGTGATGTTCGGCATGTACGCGATGTACTACTTCGCCGTCGTCTACGGGCTGGGCTACTGGGTGGCCGCCCCGCTCTCCATTGCCGGCGTCGGCCTCATGGGCGTGGCACTGCACCTGCTGGTGATCTCGCCGCTGCTCGCCTCCGCGCCGATCAACCAGCTTCTCGCCACCGGCGGCGTGCTGTTCTTCCTGCAGTCGCTCGCCACGGTGATGTTCGGCATTGATTTCCGCAACCTCGGCATCCGCCTGCCCACCATCGAGGTGGCAGACGTGTTCATCAGCTATGCCCGCCTGCTCGCCTTCGGCGCGGCGCTGGCCGGCATGGTGGCCCTCTACCTCTTCCTCACCCGCACCTATGTCGGAACCGCCATCCGCGCCATCTCGCAAGACCGCCAGATCATGGCGCTGATGGGCGTCGATACGCGGCGCATCTATGTCATCACCTCGGCTGTTGGCGGTGCGCTGGCGGGTCTCGCCGCCTGCCTGCTGGTGCTGCAATACGACGTGCATCCCTTCGTCGGCCTGTCCTTCGGCCCGATCACCTTCATGATCTGCGTGATGGGCGGGCTGGGCAACATGATCGGCGGCTTCATCGCCGCCTTCATCTTCGCCGAGATCATCTCGGTCGGCGGCCTCTACCTCGATCTCGAATGGGGCTACGTGTTCGCCTTCGTGTTCTTCATCGCCATGATGTTCGTCCGGCCCGAGGGCCTGCTGGCGAGGCGCTCATGAACGCCATCCCGAAAGGCAAGGCCGGCCTCTGGGCCGCCGCCGCCGCGGCGCTGGTGATCCTGCCGCTCGCGTGGGGCGCGCCCTACCCGATGCACATCATGATCACCATCCTGATCTGGTCGTTCGCCTACACCTCCTGGAGCATGATGGGCCGCTTCGGCCTGGTCTCGCTGGGCCATGGCGGCTTCATGGGCGTGGGCGCCTATGTCACCGCGCTGGCCTGGAACAACCTCGGCCTTTCACCGTGGCTCGGCATTCCGCTCGGCCTGCTCTGCGCCGCCGCCCTGGCGCTGGTCGTCGCCTGGCCCTGCTTCCGCTTCCGCATCACCGGCCACTATTTCGCCCTGGTCACCCTCGCACTCTCCGGCATCGTGCTGCAGGTGATCGTCGCCACCCGCGGCCTCACCGGCGGCTCGCTGGGCTACACGCCAGACCGCGTGCCGGGCGGGTCATCGATCATCGCCTTCCAGTTCACCGACAAGGCGACCTGGTACCTCATCGCCCTGGCCGTCTGGGCCGCCGGCCTCGTGATCTGGTACGCCGTCGAACGCAGCATGATGCGCTATGCGCTGGAGGCGATCAGCGAGGACGAGGATGCGGCCGCCGCCGCCGGCGTCAACGTCACCGCCGAGAAGCTCAAGATCACCGTGATCTCCGCGATGATGACGGCGATGTCCGGCGCGCTCTACTGCCAGTACCAGATGTTCGTCTCGCCAGACACGGTCAGCGGCATCTCGGTTTCCTTGCAGATGGTGTTCGCCGTCGTCGTCGGCGGGCTCTACGTGGCACTCGGCCCCACCATCGGCGCGGTGATCACCATCCTGCTCGGCGAGGCCCTGCGCATCGGCTTCGGCCCCTCCGCCGTCGGCTGGGACAACCTGATCTACGGCCTGCTGCTGGTGGTCTTCATCATCTTCCTGCCGCAGGGTATCCTCGGCAGCATCCAATCCGCGCTGCGCCGCACCCCGGCCCGCGCCTCGGCCTGACCCGCAAGGACGTCCCATGCAGCACTCCGGCATCCACAGCATTCGCGTCGGCGACGCCATCGTCACCGCGCTGAACGACGGCCAGTTCCAGGCCTCCACCGCCATCCTGAACGGCGTGGCCGAAGCCGATGCCGCCGCCGCCGAGGCCGCCGCCTTCCGCGTGCTGCCGCCGCGCATCACCATCTCCTCCTACCTGCTGGAGATCGGCGGCAAGAAGGTGCTGGTGGATACCGGCTGCGGCACCGCCTTCGGCCCCACCATGGGCCGCGCCCGCGGCAAGCTCGAAACCCTGGGCCTCACCCCGGCGGACATCTCGGCCATCCTCGTCACCCATGCCCATGTGGACCATGTGAGCGGCCTGGTGGATGGCGACGGCAAGCCCTGGTTCCCCAACGCCGAAATCGTCATCAACGGGCTGGAGACCGAGTTCTGGCTGAATGACGCCACCGCTGCCGCCGCGCCCGATGCCGCGAAAGGCGCCTTCGCCACCGCGCAGGGTGCCCTGCGCCCCTACGCCGCGCGCACCCGCACCGTCTCTCACGGCCAGGAAGGCCTGCCCGGCATCATCTGCCACCACCTGCCCGGCCACACGCCCGGCCATTCCGGCTGGCTGATCGCCTCCGGCAGCGAGAGCCTGCTGATCTGGGGTGACGTGGTCCACCTCCCCGGCATCCAGTTCGCCCTGCCGCAGGCCGGCCTCGCCTTCGACACCGACAGCGACCAGGCCCGCACCACCCGCGCCAAGGCGCTGGACATGGCGGCCACGGACAAGTTGCTGGTGGCCGGCATGCACCTGGATTTCCCAAGCTTCGGCCACGTGGTGCGCGCCGGCGGCGCCTATGCCTTCGTGCCCGTCGTGTGGCGGCCGGAAACAGACCTCCCGTAGAGTTGACGCGCCGCGGCGATTGACAGCAAATCGAAACAACCGCCACTCTCGGGCTCAATCCCGGGAGCACAGGCCATGTTCGCACCGCTACTGCCGATCGCGTTCCCGTCCATCTATGGCGGCGACATGCCCAAGCGCATGGCCAGGTGCACCGCGGACCTCTACGCCGCCCTGATGAAGCTGCAGAAATCCGTCGCGGCGGCTGGCGGCGCCCTGGTGCTGAGCGATCTCTACCGCTCCTACGACATGCAGCTGCAGGCGAACCTGGACTACACCAGCGGCAAGAAGAAGGCCTTCAGCCCGCCCCCCGGCGGCAGCATGCATGAGGCCGGGCGCGCCTTCGACCTCGACCTCAGCCGCATCAAAGCCCCCGGCCTCGCCGCCTTCTGGGCGCTGGCCAGCGCCGAAGGCATCTCGCCCATCATCGCCAAGCCCGACACCGGCATCAGCGAGGCCTGGCATTTCGACTGCCGCGGCAGCCATGACCGCGTCCACGCCTACTACCGCGCCGGCAAGGGCACCAACTTCACCCAGCCCTACACCGCCATGGCCGCCAGCGCGATTGTCTCCACCGGCCAGCGCGTGGATGCGCTGGGCGAGGATCCCCGCACCGGCTACCTGCAATCCGGCCTGATCCGCCTGGGCCAGGAGATCGGCAGCATGGATGGCGCCATAGGCCCCAAGTCGCGCAAGGCCCTGGCCGCCCTCGGCATCGCCCCGGATGCCCCGCTCGATGCCCAGCTGGCCGCGATGGCGCAGCGCCTGCAGCAGGAATTCCCGCGGGAATACTTCGTCTCCGGCGTGCCCATGGTGGAAACGGCACAGCCGGCGCATCTCAGCGTCTGATCACCCCGAAGGTCCGCGCCAGCCCCGCCTCAAGCGGGATCGGGAGCACGCCCAGCACCGCGCGCATCGCGTCGGCAGGAAACGCCTTGTCCTCCAGCAGCCGCCGGATCTCGGCCGGGCGGATGCGTGGCAGCCCGGGCAGCCGCGTCAGCGGGCTCGCGGCCATCAGCGCCCAGGCCGGCACCGGCAGGATGCGCGGTGGCGGCAGGCCGGCGGCGCGGGCGATGGCGCGCAGGAACGCCGCATAGGTCACCGGCTCCGGCCCCGCGATCACCATCGCCTCGGGCCCGCGCCAGGGATGCTCCAGCGCGGCCACCAGGCAGGCGGTCACGTCGTCCTGGTGGATCGGCTGCACCAGGTTCCGCCCACCGCCGGGCAGCGGCAGCACCGGCAGCCGCCGCATCAGCGCGGCCAGGCGGCGCACATTGTCCTCGCCCTCGGCGCCATAGATCATGGTGGGATGCAGGATCACGCCCTCGCGGCCGGAACCGAGCAGCGCCGCCTCGCCCGCGATCACCCCGCCGCCATGCTCATCCGGCCAGCGCGTGAAGCGCCGCGTGCTGCCCATCAGCACCAGCCGTGCCTGCACCGGCGCCGCGGTGATGATCGCAGCGGCATGGCGGGCATGCGCGCCACTGGCAATCCGCGTGGCATCGCCCAGTGCCGCCGACAGGGCAGAGGCATCGCCAAGATCCGCCTGACGCGGCGCGAAAGGCAGGCCAGAGGCCACGAACTTGCCGGGATCGCGCACTACCGGCACAACGTCCACGCCACGGGCCATCAGCGCCCGGCACAGCGCAAGACCCGAGCGCCCCGACGCGCCGATCACATGAACCTGGCTCACAGGCCGCAGGATAGGGGGTGGCGCGGGGCGCGGCAATCATGTGGTATCATGATACCACACACGCAACCCCTTGACGCAGCACGGCTCTGGCGCGATAACGCGCGCCTCTTCAAGGGGACACCCATGCTCAAGACCACCCTCTCGCTCAAGCCCGCGGAGGTCAAGAAGGATTGGCTGCTGATCGATGCGGAAGGGGTTGTGCTCGGCCGCCTCGCCGCGATCATCGCCAACCGTCTTCGCGGCAAGCACAAGGCCACCTTCACCCCGCATGTGGATTGCGGCGACAACATCGTCGTCATCAACGCCGCCAAGGTGAAGATCACCGGCAAGAAGGCCGATCAGTCGGTGTTCTACTACCACACCGGCTATCCCGGCGGAATCAAGGGCCGCACCCAGGGCCAGCGCCTCGCCTCCGCCCATCCGGAGCGCGTGCTGGAAAAGGCCGTGGAGCGCATGATCACGCGCGGCCCGCTGCAGCGCAAGCAGATGAAGCACCTGCACGTCTATGGCGGCCCGGAGCACCCGCATGCGGGCCAGCAGCCCACGCTGTTTGACGTCGCCGCCCTGAACCCCAAGAACAAGAGGGGCTGAGCGCATGTCCGCCACCACCCGTACCCTCGCCGACCTCAAGGACCTCGCGGTCGCCCAGGTCGTCGCCACCGCCACGGATGCGCCGAAGCGTGAGCCGAAGCGTGACCAGTTCGGCCGCAGCTATGCCACCGGCCGCCGCAAGAACGCCCAGGCCCGCGTGTGGATCAAGCCCGGCAAGGGCGAGATCTCGGTGAACGGCAAGAAGGTCGGCCAGTATTTCGCCCGCCCCGTGCTGCGCATGCTGATCACCCAGCCCTTCCTGGTCGCCGACCGCTACAACCAGTTTGACGTGTTCTGCACTGTTAAGGGCGGTGGGCTCTCCGGCCAGGCCGGCGCGCTGCGCCACGGCATCAGCCGCGCGCTCACGCTCTATGAGCCGGAGCTGCGCAGCATCCTGAAGATCGCCGGCTTCCTCACCCGCGACAGCCGCGCGGTGGAACGCAAGAAGTACGGCCGCGCCAAGGCCCGCCGCAGCTTCCAGTTCAGCAAGCGCTGATCCGGGGCGACCGGCCACACGGAACAGGGGTCGTGCTTCGGCACGGCCCCTTTTTTCGTTTCGGCCCCCTTTTTCGTTTTGGCGGGAATGATGTAAGGCCACCCGCACACCCAAGGAGGAACAAGCATGCGTCCGAACAAGATCAAGCAGATGTGGCGCGACGGAAAGCAGCCCAACCTGGCCTGGATCTCCATCAACAACTGGTTCACCGCCGAGGTCATGGCCCGCCAGGGCTTCGATGCGCTCTGCGTCGATCTCCAGCACGGCGTCAACGAGATGTCCGATGTCGGCCCGCTGCTCGCCGCCATCTCGCAGACCGACACCACGCCCTTCGTCCGCGTGAAGTGGAACGAGCCGGCCGCCATCATGCGTGCGCTGGATCTCGGCGCCTACGGCATCATCGTGCCGCTGGTGAACAACGCCGAGGAAGCCGCCCAGGCCGTGGCCGCCTGCCGCTACCCGCCCATGGGCTACCGCTCCTCCGGCCCCATCCGCGCCGTGCAGTATGGCGGCGCCGACTACGTGGCCAAGGCCAACGACGAGATCCTGGTCTTCGCCATGATCGAGACCAAGGAAGGCCTGGCCAATCTCGACGCCATCTGCGCCACCCCGGGCCTCGATGCCGTCTATATCGGCCCGGCCGACCTCTCCTTCGCCCTGGGGCTGGAGCCGCGCGGCGACAATCCGCACCCGCTGCACATGGCCACCTGCGACAAGATCCGCGAGACCGCCCACAAGCACGGCATCAAGTGCGTGATGCACTGCGCCGGCGCCGATTTCGCCGCCGGCGCCATCAAGCGCGGGTTCGACATGGTGATGGTCACCTCCGACATCTCCTGCCTGATGGCCGCCGCCAAGCAGCAACTGGCGGAGCTGAAGGAGAAGTCGAAGTAAGCATCTTCTTGTTTCTGAAGAAAAAAGAAGCAAAAAAGACCTCGTCCGTTTGCGCTCCGCCGTGGGCGCAAACGGAACTGTCTGCCTAGGTCAGATAGACGCCACCGTTCACGTGGATGGTCTGGCCGGTGATGTAGGCGCCTTCCGGCCCCACCAGCAGCCGCACCGTCCCGGCGATCTCGTCCACCGTGCCCCGGCGGCCCAAAGGCGTGCCTTCCAGGGTGAGCGTTCCCGGCAGCGGCCCGGCCGAGGCCCCGCGCACCGTGTCGATCGCCCCCGGCGCGATGCAATTGGCCCGGATGTTCTGCCCGCCGAATTCCACCGCCAGCGAGCGCATCAGCCCTTCCAGCCCGGCCTTGCTGGCCGAAACATGCGCCCGGTTCGGCGTGCCGACATGGTTGGACATGCCGGACATCGCCACGATCGCCCCCCCGCCACGCCGCAGCAAATGCGGGATGGCGGCCTGCGACAGGAAGAAGGCGCCATCGAGCGCCACGGACATGATCTCCCGCCATTCGGCCAGCGAGATCTCCAGATACGGCGTCTGCCGCCGCAGCCCGGCATTGCTCACCAGGATGTCGAGGCCGCCCAGCGCCTGAACCGCCGCACCCACCACGCCGCGGGCCTGCTCGTGGTCCGATACATCGCCCATCACCGCCACCGCGCTGCCGCCGGCGGCGCGGATCGTGGCCACCACTTCGTCCACCGCTGCGGCATCGCTGCGCCCGTTCACCGCCACGGTGGCGCCGTCGCGCGCCAGGGTCAGCGCAATGGCGCGCCCGATATTCTTGCCCGCACCGGTGACCAGCGCGATCTTCCCCGTCAGTGCGCCCATGGCACGCCCCCCTATTTGGCAACCCGTGTCTGGGTCCACCCGATATACAGCCCCGAGGCCATGATGATCCCGGCCCCGATCCAGGTTGCCGCATCCGGCAGGGCGGCAAACAACACGTAGCCGACGATCACCGAGGCAAAGAGCTGGAAATACTGGAACGGCGAGACCAGGTTGGCCGGCGCATAGGTCAGCGCGCGGGCCACGAAATAATGCCCGGCGGCGCCGAGCACGCCGAGGCCCACGAACATGCTGAGGTCCAGCAGCGTTGCCGGCGTGCGCCACACGAAGGGCATCACCAGCAGCATCCCGATCGCCCCGATGATCGGCGCATAGATGGCCGAGGTCTCCGGTGAATCGATCCCGGCCACCTTGCGCGTGAGGAGCTGGTACATGCCGTAGCAGACCGAACTTGCCACCACGAACAGCGATGCCCAGTGGAACAGCTCGGTCCCCGGGCGGATCACGAGCAGCACGCCGGAGAAGCCGATGGCCAGCGCCACCAGCCGCGCCGCGTT
>JAIXTK010000150.1 GCA_027483995.1 Acetobacteraceae bacterium | reverse complement strand
CCGCTGGACCTGTTCGCCGCGGCGATCGGCGAAGGGCTGCACCGGGCCCGGCGCGAAGGGGCGGTGGTGTTCACCGGCTTCGCGGGGCCCGATCATCCCGTGCACCCCCAGGTGCCGGAAAGCGCCTACCTCAAGGGACAGCTGATACGCCTCGCCTGAGCCCGGTAGCCACCATGGCGAGCGGCACCGGGTTGGAGCGATAGGCGGCCAGGCCCCGGCCCATCATGCCGTTGGCGGCCGGCATCATGGCCACCTGGTCCGCCCCGTTGGACAGCATCTGGCCACCACCGCCGGGGGCTGCCGCCGGCACGGGTGGGCGGATGGGCGCGGTGGCGCCGGGCGGCAACCCCGCCAGCGCGGCCTGCACGCGGTTGCGATAGGGCTCCGCCCGCTCCGGCGTTTGCGAGTGGTAGAAGCCAACCGCCTTGTTCCAATCCCCGCCCGCCGGGCCCTCCTTCAGCTGCTTCAGGAAGCGGGCGGCATAGTCGGCATTGGCCATGGGGTCGAAGCCATGCTCCAGCGAGGCGAAGGCGTTGGGGTGATGGACGCGGTTCACCTGCATGCAGCCGATATCGATCGAGCGCATGCCGGCGGCTTCGGATTGGCGAACAAAGGCCAGCGCGGCCTCCCGCGTGTCCAGCAGGGCGCCGCGGCCCTCGGCGTTCACCGCCCAGGGCCACGGGTTGCGCTGGCCGGTCGCAGGGTCGGTGCGGCCGCTCTCCACCAGGCCGATGGCGAGCAACAGGCCCTGCGGGATCCCATGGGCGCGCTCGGCGGCCAGGATTGCCGACCGGCAAAGCATGCCGGGCGCCTGCGTGCCGGGTGGTGCGGCCGGGGCGGGCGTGGCGGAGGCAGCGGTGCTGGAGCCCGCGGCAAGGGCGGGCGGCACCGGCGGTGGTGGCCTGGGCACGTGAAACAGCGTCTGGAAGCTGCCAACACCGCGCATGGGGGGCACCAGCGGGCCACCCTGACCCTGGGCGAAGGCCGGGGTCAGCGGAAGGGCGCAGAGCAGGCAGGCGAGGGTGAGGAGGGCATGGAGGAGGCGCATGCGATCTGCAATGCATGCGGCGGGCCAGAATGCGCCGCCCCCTCCCGGGCGGTGGTGTGGAGCCTTACTGCGGCTTGCGGCGCGCGTTGGCGACAGCGGCAACCAGGGTCGGCAGGTCCACCGCGCCGGGCAGCACCTGGTCGCCGATGATGTAGGCGGGGGTGCCCTGCAGGTCGAGCTTGCGGCCGAGAGCGAGGTTGGTGTTGATCCGGCCCATGATGTCTGGCGCGGCCATCTCGCGCATCAGCCGATCGGCATCCAGCCCGGCGCGGGCGGCGGCGGCCCGCAGGGAGGCATCGTCGATCGTGGGCCCGCCGGTCATCAGCACCTGATACATCTTGTGGTATCCGCCCTGCCGGTGGGCGGCGAGCATGGCGCGGGCGCCCAGCGTGCTGGCGGGGCCGAGGATCGGGAAATCCTTGAACACCACGCGCACCCCGGGGTCGCGGCGGATCAGCTCGTTCACCACCGGCACCATCCGGCGGCAATAGGGGCAGCGCACGTCGTAGAACTCCACGATCGTCACGTCCCCGTTGGGGTTGCCGGCCACGGGGTCCTCGGGATCGCGGAAAAGCGCGGGGGCGAGTTCCCCGATCGCGCCACGCGCGGCGCCGAGCTTCTGGCGCTCCTCCTCCTCCTGCAGGGCGGAGATGGCATCGCGCAGCAGGCTGGTATCGGTGCGCAGGGCATCGCGGATGATGGCGATGATCTCCTGGCGCTGCTGGGTGGTGAAGCTGCCCAGCGGCGGCAGCGCGGCGGAAGGTGGCGGCGCGGGGCTTTGCGCCTGCGCCGCTGCGCCGCCCAAAAGGGACAGCGCCAGAACCAGAAGGCGCAGCAGGGAAGGAAGGCGCATGCGTCAGAAGCCCTCGCGGTTTTCTTTGCGGACGGCATTGCCCACATCCACCGCGCGCTGGCGCGAAGGTCCCTGGGGCAGCTGCTTCTCGGCCCGGCGCGCAAGCGTGCGGGCGCGGGGGATGTCCCCTAGCACCAAAGCCTCCTCCGCCAAAGCGAGATCGGCCTGGCCCATCTCGCCCAGCCGCCCCCAGGCAATGCCGAGGCTCCGCCAGGACTGGGAGTCGTCGCGCTCCCGCGCCAGGGCGGATTGCAGGTGGCCGATCGCCAGCCGCAGCTGGCTGGCATCGTCGGTCTCGATCATGGCCCGCGCCAGCGCGGCGCGGATCGGTGCCCAATCCGGCGCCAGGCGCGCGGCTTCGCGGTAGGGCGGGATGGCGGCGGCGCCGCGCCCGCCCTCGAACAGTACCTGGCCCTTCAACTCGTGCAGCCAGGGGTTGCTGGGCTGTTCGGCCAGCAATCCATCGATCAGCCGCAGCGCCTCGTCAGTGCGGCCGAGCCGATACAGCGCGATGCCGCGGGCATAGCGGGCAGCCGGCGTGGTGTCGTTCTCCTGGATGCGGCGCAGCGTCACGGTGCTGGGCTCCAGGAAGCCGCGCAGCTTGGCGCGCACCATCTGGAAGTTCGCCTCGAAGCCTGTCGGCAAGGGGGCGTTGGTGTACTGGCTGCGGGCCAAATGCGCCGCGACCGCCTCGATCCGGTCGCGCGTCAGCGGGTGGGTGCGCAGGTAGGGGTCCTGCAGGTCATCCACCAGCGCATCCTGGTCCTGCATGCGGCGGAACAGCGCGTTCAAGCCGCGGGCCGACCAGCCGAGCTGCTCCAGCGCATACAGGGCGGACTGATCGGCCGCGCTCTCCATGCTGCGGGTGAAGCTCATCAGCCCGCGCTGGGCCAGTTGCTGGCCACCGAGCACGGCGCCCATTCCCGCCTCCCCGCTGCGGCCGGCCACGCCCGCGGCAACTCCGATCAGCATGGCGGCAACCGACTTGATCATCGCCTCGCGCATCAGCTCCGGCAGGCGGGCGAGGTGGCCGCCGCGGATATGACCGGCCTCGTGCGCCAGCACGCCAATCAGCTCCAGGGCGGAATCGGCCTTGGCGATGATCCCGGTGTTGACGAACAGGCGGTTGCCGGTGCTGACGAAGGCGTTTAGAGCGTCATCGCGGATCAGGATCGTGCGGACCGAAGCGGGGTCCACCCCTGACGCGCGGAACAAGGGGTTTGCGAAGGTGCGCAGCAACGTCTCGGTCTCGGCGTCGCGGATGGTCACCAGGGTGGGCGCAATTCCCTGCGCCGCTGCCGGTGGCGAAACGGCAGCGGCCGCCAGTGCGACGGGCGCGCCAAGCGCGGCGCCCAGCACCGCTCGGCGCTGCCAGGTGGAATGGGAGCAGCCAAAGCGGGTGCAGCAAGTGATGAAGCGTGCCATGAGCCACATTATACCAGCCCGAGCGCTGGCCGTCCTGCTTGGCGTGGCGGTGGCCACCACCGGGTGCAGCACGCTCGAATCGATGGCCGACAAGATCATGCCGTCCAGCAGCAGCAAGCCGCAGGAAGGCACGGCGGGCTTCATCCCGGGCTTCCTGGGCGGCGCGGTGGCCGATGAGCCGCAGGCGGCGCTGGCCGCGCGCGCCGTGCTGTCCGCCGGCGGCACGGCTGCGGATGCGGCGGTGGCGGCCGGGTTCACCCTGGCGGTCACGCTGCCGTCGCGCGCCAGCCTGGGCAGTGGCGGGGCGTGCCTGGCGTTCTCCCCGGCCTCGCCCTCGCTGACGGCCGATGCGGTGATGTTCCTCCCGGTGCCCGGCGGCGGCGGTGGCGACCGGCCAGCCGCGGCGCCGATGCTGGCGCGCGGCCTGTTCGCGCTGCATGCCCGCTACGGCAGGCGGCCGTTCGAGTCGCTGGTGTCCCCGGCGGAGCAGATGGCGCGGTTCGGCGCCCCGGTCAGCCGTGCCTTCGTCCGCGACCTCGCCGTGGTGGCTGGCCCGCTGGCGGGCGACCCGGACGCGGCGTCCATCTTCCTGCCCGGCGGCCGGGCGCCAGCTGAAGGCGAGGTGCTGATTCAGCCGGATCTCGCGGCCACGCTGGGCCAGATCCGCATTGCCGGCGTGGGCGACCTGCACCAGGGCGCACTGGCGCGTCGCTTGGTCGAAAGCAGCGTGCGCGCCGGTGGCGGCATCACGCCCCAGGCCCTGCGCGCGGCCCTGCCGCAATATCTGCAGGCGCCGCGGGTGGACCTCGGCGGCGGCTTGCTGGTGTCCGTGCTGCCCACCGATGGCGGCGTGGCGGCCGGTGCCGCGATCCGAGCACTGTGGTCCAGGCCGCAGGCACTCGACGTGGCGTCGGCACGCGCGGCCGGCGTGGCCGCCGCATGGCGCCGTGGCGCGTTCGGCGGCAATGCCCAGGCAGCAGTGGATTCCTCCGATGTCACCGGCGGCGCCCTGCCGCCTTTGCCGGCCACCACCGGCTTCGCCACCATGGACCGCGAGGGAAATGGCGTGGCCTGCGTGGTCAGCATGAACAACCTGTTCGGCACCGGCCGCGTGGCGCCGCACACCGGCATGGTGCTGGCTGCCTCGCCCGACTGGATGCCGCCGGCGATGCTCTCGGCGGCGCTGGCCTATGCCGCGGGCTCCACAACGTTGTTCGTGGGCGCCGCCACGGGCACGGGGCAGGAGGGCGCCGCGCTCGCCACCGCGGTGGCACTGGTGCAGAGCGGCGCGGCGCGTCGCGCCCTGCCAACACCGGTGCCGGAGCCCGGCCGCGCCAATGTGCTGCTCTGCCCCGGCGGCCTGCCCATCGATTCCGCACGGTGCAGCTGGGCCGCGGATTCGCGCGGCAGCGGTCTGGCGGTGGGCGGCAACTGATGGCCCTGAAGGTCGGGCGAGGGGCGGCGGCGCCGCCCTTCATCGTGATGGACGTGATCACCGCGGCCAATGCCCGCCAGGCGCAACTGCCGCCCGGCGCGCCGCATGTGATCCGCATGGAAGTGGGCCAGCCCGGCACCGGGGCACCGGCCGGCGCGGTGGCCGCCGCCCAGCGCGCGCTCTCGGCCGGCGCGCCGATGGGCTACACGGAAGCCTTCGGCCTGCCCTCGCTGCGCGCCCGCATCGCCGCCCATGGCCGCGCCTGGTACGGTGTGGACGTGCCGCCCTCCCGCGTGGCCGTCACCGTGGGGGCGTCCGGCGCCTTCCCGCTGGCCTTCCTCGCCGCCTTCGACCCCGGCGACCGCGTGGCGATGGCCACGCCCTTCTACCCGCCCTACGTCAACATCCTCACCGCCCTGGGCATCGAGCCGGTGATGCTCGAAACCGGCCCCGAAACCCGTTTCCAACCCAGCATCGCCCTGCTGGAGGCAATGGACCCGCGCCCCGACGGCCTGATCGTCGCCAGCCCCTGCAACCCCGCCGGCACCATGCTGGCGCCGGACGAACTGGCCGCGATCGCGCGCTGGTGCCACGCCCGCGGCGTGCGCCTGATCTCCGATGAAATCTACCACGGCCTCGCCTACGACCAGACCCAGGCCAGTGCCGCCGCCTTCAGCCCCAGCGCCATCGTGGTGAACTCCTTCTCGAAATACTTCTCCATGACCGGCTGGCGCATCGGCTGGCTGGTGCTGCCGGAGGATCTGGTGCGCCCGGTGGAATGCCTGGCGCAGAACATGTTCATCAGCGCGCCCCACATCGCCCAGATCGCCGCCGAGGCCGCCTTCGACTGCACGGAGGAGCTGGAGGCGAACATCGCCCGCTACCGCCGCTCGCGCGACCTGCTGCTGGCAGCCCTCCCGAAGGCCGGCTTCCCGCGCATCAGCCCGGCCGAAGGTGCGTTCTACCTCTATGCCGACGTGTCCGACCGCACCAACGACAGCCGCGATTTCTGCGCCCGCATGCTGGCCGAAGCCGGGATCGCCGCCTCTCCCGGCGTGGATTTCGACCGCAAGCGCGGCCACCACTTCCTGCGCTTCAGCTATTGCGGCCCGGAGGCGGACATGGCCGAAGCGGCCGAGCGCTTGCAACGCTGGCGCTGACCCCCTGACCCTCTGAGCGACTGAAACGAAAACGGCCGGCCCCAGGGAGGGCCGGCCGCATCGTCTCGATCGATCGAAGCCTTAGAGTGCCGCGAGCACCGCTTCGGCGCGGCTCACGTCGAAGCCACCGGCGGCCTCAACGGCCAGGTGGCTCACCTTGCCATCCTCGATCACCATGGCGAAGCGCTGGCTGCGCACGCCCAGGCCGCGGGCCACCAGGTCCAGCTCCAGGCCCATCGCCTTGGTGAACGCGGCGGAGCCGTCGGACAGCATGGTGATGTTCTCGCCCACGCCCTGGTCCTTGCCCCAGGCGCCCATGACGAAGGCGTCATTGACCGCCATGCACACGATCTCGGCCACGCCCTTGGCCTTCAGCGCATCGATATTCTGCACGAACCCCGGCAGGTGCTTGGCGCTGCAGGTGGGCGTGAAGGCCCCCGGCACCGCGAACATCACCACCTTGCGGCCCTTGAAGATCTCGTCGGTGGTCACCGGCTTCGGGCCCTCCGCCGTCGCCTTCGTGAGGGTCATGGAAGGAATCTGGTCGCCTACCTTGATCATCTGGCCTGTGCCCCGTTTGTTGTTTTGCCGTGGCGGCATGGGCCGCCGCCGGGCCGCTTGCGTGCCGGCCCGATCCGACCAACATAGAGGACATGGCACGCAAATCCACCCCTGCCGGAACTGAAGCCAAAGAGGGCGAAGCCAAAGCGGGCGGGCCCTGGCTGACCGGGCAGGTGCTGATCGCCATGCCCGCCCTGGCCGGCAGCGTGTTCGCGCGCAGCGTCATCTACCTGTGCGCCCATACCCCGGATGGCGCGATGGGCCTGATCCTCAACCAGCCCCTCGCCAGCCCCAGCTTCGAGGACCTGCTGCAAACCCTGGCGGTGGAACCGCGCCCGCCGGCCCGCAGCATCCGCCTGCATTCCGGCGGCCCGGTGGAAAACGGCCGTGGCTTCGTGCTGCACAGCCGCGACTGGACCGGCGAAGGCAGCCTGCTGGTGGACGACCACGTGGCCCTCACCGCCAGCCTCGATGTGCTGAAGGCCATCGCCGAGGGCGGCGGGCCGGAACAGGGCCTGCTCGCCCTGGGCTATTCCGGCTGGGGCCCCGGCCAGCTCGATCGCGAGATCCAGGAGAATTCCTGGCTGTCCATCCCCATGGCCGGCGACGACCTGCCGCTGCTGTTCGATTCCGACCACGAGAGCAAATGGCGCCGCGCCATGGCCCGCCTCGGCGTGGACCCCGTGCTGCTCTCCGGGGCCGCCGGCCGCGCCTGAGCCGGGCGCCAAGCCCATCGGGAAACCACTTGCATCCCGGCCGCGCCGGGGCGCAGGCTCGCGCCCATGCGCTGGTTGGGCCTGCTCCTCCTGATCGCCTCCCTCGTGCTGCCGCGCCCCGCTGGGGCGGGCGAGCGCACCGTCGATCTCGCCCTGGTGCTGCTGACGGACGTCTCGCGCAGCGTGGACCAGCGCGAATACGCCCTGATGAAGGAAGGCTACGCCGCCGCCCTCACCGACCCGCGTGTCCTGGCCGCCATCGCCGGCGGGGAACATGCGTCGGTGGCCATCCTCTACGTGGAATTCGCCGGCGCGCATGAGGTGCGCACCATGGTGGACTGGACCGTGGTCCATGATGCCGCCTCCGCCGCGGCACTCGCCGCCCAGGTGAAGTCCGCCCCGCGCGCCTTTTGGGGCCGCACCTCGATCTCCGCCGGGATCGAGCATGCCATGGCCGCCCTGGAACGCGACCTTGCGGCCAAAGGCATCGAGGCGGTGCGCCAGGTGATCGATGTCTGCGGCGACGGCACCAACAACAGCGGCCGAGAGGTCGGCACGGTGCGGGATGAAGCGGTGGCGGCAGGGATCACCATCAACGCGCTGGTCATCCACAGCGACCCCGCCAATGCCTGGATCGCCGCCCATGTGAACCCGCCCGGCGGGCTCACCCACTGGTTCCGGGAGAACGTGATGGGCGGGGTAGGGGCCTTCGTGCTGGAGGTGGAGGATTTCGACAGCTTCGGCCACGGCATCACCCGCAAGCTGATCAACGAGATCGCCGGCCGCGGCAGCCCCGGCACCCGCTTCGCACTGCTCCCCGCGCGCTGACCCAGCTTTGACCCGGCGCGACCCGCGCGCGACAGTGCCGCCCTCTCGCAAAGGGTAGCACCACATGGAAATCCGCAATCTCGGCGCCTCCGGCCTGCGCGTCTCGGCGATCGGCCTCGGCTGCAACAACTTCGCCGGCCGCATCGACCTGGAAGCCACCCGGCGCGTCATCCACAAGGCCCACGACCTCGGCATCACCCTGTTCGACACCGCCGACGTCTACGGCAACCAGGGCGGCAGCGAGAGCTTCATGGGCGAGGTGCTCGGCGGCATGCGCCAGGAGATCGTGCTCGCCACCAAGTTCTGCATGCCGATGAGCGACGACGGCAAGAAGCAGGGCGCCTCGCGCCGCTACATCATGCAGGCGGTCGAAGCCAGCCTCACCCGGCTCAAGACCGACTACATCGATCTCTACCAGGTGCACCGCTTCGACCCGCTGACCCCGATCGAGGAAACCCTGCGCGCG
Source organism: Acetobacteraceae bacterium (assembly GCA_027483995.1). Classification (GTDB taxonomy): domain Bacteria; phylum Pseudomonadota; class Alphaproteobacteria; order Acetobacterales; family Acetobacteraceae; genus CAMDGX01. The sequence goes on along the minus strand of JAIXTK010000150.1, from coordinate 6,058 downwards.
CTCGATGACCTCGTCCGCCAGGGCAAGGTCCGCTACATCGGCTGCTCCAACTGGGCGTCGTGGCAAATGACCGAGGCCGCCTGGATCGCCCGCGGCGCCGGCCTCAACCACTTCGTCTCCTGCCAGGACGAGTATTCGCTGGTGGTGCGCGACGCGGAGAAGGAGCTGATGCCCGCCGCGCGCCATCTCGGCATGGGCCTGCTGCCCTATTTCCCGCTCGCCTCCGGCCTGCTGACCGGCAAGTACCGCCGCAACGCGCCGATGCCGGAATCCTCGCGCCTCACCACCACGCAGCGCCTGGCGGACCGCTACCTCACCGACAAGAACTGGGTGATCAGCGAAAAGCTGATCGACTACGCCGAGGCACGCGGCCACACGGCGCTGGAACTGGCGTTCAGCTGGCTGCTGGCCCAGGCCCCGGTGTCCAGCGTGATCGCGGGCGCCACCAAGCCTGAGCAGCTGGAGCAGAACGTCACGGCGGGCGGCTGGAAGATGTCGGCCGAGGAACTGGCCGAGATCGACCGCATCACCGTCGGCTAATACGCCCAGGTATGCGGGGGCGGGGCCATTTTGGCCCCGCCTGCCACCCTGATGCTCAGGCCGCGGCCGCGGTTTCCGCGCGGTCGGGCTTGCCCTTCAGCGCGGTGGCGATGTAGCCGCGCAGATCGTTCAGATAGTCATTGCCACGACGCGTGCGGGTCACCAGCACCGAGCGACGGTCGCGCGGATCGGGCGCGCGCTTGGCCAGGCCCAGTTCCGCCAGCCGGTCCAGCGAACGCGTGATCGCGGGCTTGGACACTTCCAGCCGCGCGGCCAGGCCACGCACGGTGTGCGGGCCGTCTTCCAGATAGGTGATCAGGAACACGCCGAACTGCCGGGCAGACAGGTCGGGCCCGTCGCGACGGACAGTTCCCACGATGGTGTCGCGTAGAATTCCAAGCAGTCGTTCCGGGGGCATGATGGATGGCACGGAGAATCTCCTATGGGTATGAGCCAGCACGATTCAAAGCGGTCGCTTATCCAGTCGAGAAGGTCTGGCAGCGGGCATCGTTTCGTCCGTCGGTAAAATGCCGTATCCGGCAACGAAAATCTAGCGTCAAAAAATCGTTAATTGTTAATTAATGCGTCCGATTACGGTGGGAGATCGCAATGTATTTGGAAACCCCAGGGCCGCTCCTGCACCGAAACGGAGACAAGGTTGCACTGGTTCCGGTGTCCGTCTTATGAATCGTGTCACAAACGATGTCCGCAGCCCGGCTTGCCGGCCCGCGCCACGGCGGTAGGATCACGCCACACCAGCCGGAAGGACTCCCTGCATGGCCGCCTCCGCGCCCACCGCCCCCCAGGCCGATTCGCCCCAGGCAAATGCCCCCCTGGGCGCCCACGAATTCCTGCTGCGCCGCACGCCGGATCAGATCCTCGGCCCATTCTACCCCGTCCGCCGCACGCCAGACCGCAGCGGCGACCTCACCCAGGGCGGCCGCGCCCAAGGCCTCGTGCTCCATCTCTCAGGGATCATCACCCGGCTGGACGGCACGCCGGTGGAAGGGGCAGAGGTGCAGGTCTGGCAAGCCAACCAGCACGGCCGCTACCTGCACGATGGCGACGTGAGCCCCGAGCCCCTCGACCCGCATTTCGAAGGCTTCGGCGAACTCGTCACGGGGGCAGACGGCCGCTACGCCTTCACCACCATCAAGCCGATTGCCTACCGCACCAGCCCCACCACCTGGCGCCCGGCGCACATCCATTTCCGCGTCACCACGCGAATGGAGCAGTTCGTCACCCAGATGTATTTCGAGGGCGACCCCTACAACGAGACCGACCCGTTCCTGCGCAGCGCCCGCCGGCCGGAAGCACTGGTCGTATCCCTGCTCCCACCCGGCCCCGGTCAGGCCCCCGAGTCGCGCCGGGTGGAATTCAATATCGCCCTGGCGACAGGCTGAGGCTGAAGGCGGTCGCCGACCTGAAGCATGGTCAGCCCGCCAGAACCCGTTTGAGACCGCGCTCTGGCGAGCCGGGGGCGGCCGCTTGGCCGCCGCCCGGCGGCGATGTTCGAGCACCGAAGCGCGGAAAATCGCCGTCGGATGACCGCCAGAGGTGAGTGATCGAATGGGCTCTTATTGGCTGGCCCAAACGATGCGGTGCATCCACACCACCTCGGACAGGTCGAACGAATAATCGGGATAGGCGGGGTTGAGGCTCTTCAGCTCGATCTTCCGCGCCGAGCGCCGCGCCAGCTCCTTGGCCATCACCTCGCCACCATGCGTCCGCGCCACCACCCGGTCGCCGCGGCGCAGCGGTGCGGCCGGTGAGACGATCACCAGATCCCCATCGCGATACACCGGCTCCATCGAATCGCCGCTGATCTCCAGCGCATAGGCATTCGGGTCCGCCACTTCCGGCAGCCCCACCTCGTCCCAGCTGCCGCCCACCGGAAAGCCGCCATCGTCGAAGAAGCCCTCGCCACCGGCCTGGGCCAGCCCGATCAGCGGAATCCGCCGTGAGGTCACGGAGCGTGCCGGCATCGCCCGCGCCCCGCCCACCAGGGCTGCGAAGCTGTCGAACCCCGCCCCCACCGCATCCAGCGCCTTGGCCACGCTTTCCGTGCTCGGCCAGCGCGCCCGCCCATCGGGCATGATCCGCTTGGACGGATTGAAGGTCGTGGCATCCAGCCCGGACCGCTTCGCCAGCCCGGAGGCAGAAAGCCCGTGCTCCGCCGCCAAGGTGTCCAGTGCCCGCCAAACATCGGCATGTTTCATCGCAATCCCCCTGCCCGCTGCGGCCTGCCGGGCCGAATCGATGAGCGAATTCAATCTATAGGAATGGGTCCTCGATTCGCTAGGAAAAAAACACCGAAAACGGGTTGCAACGACCATCGGTCGCTGCTTTTATGTTCACGATATGTTCCAATTCCTAGGAAGGACGCCATGAACATGCCCGCAACCCCCGGCTTTCGCGCCTTGCAGGCCTCCCGCCCCGCCCCCGCCCCTGCCTTCCGGCAGCCCCAGCCGCCGCGCCACGCCGATGCCTGCCTGCCCCTCCGCCCGGCCACCGCCCCCCGCCGCGCCGTGCCGGCCATCCCCGGCACCGTGCCGTTCGAAGATGCGGCCCAGGCCTGGTTCTGGACCGTGGCCTCCCTGGCCGCCCGGCACGGCGCCGGCCTCGGTCGCGGCTCCCAGGCCGGCCAGGGCGGCGTGCGCATCGCCCGCCCCTGCGACCCCGATGACGTGATCCGCGCGCTGGATCTGCTCTACCGCCGCGGCGGCATCGGCCCCACCCATGCCCGCGTCCTGCGCCGCTGGGGCGAACGCTTCACCATCCCCGCCCCCGGCGGCACCAGCGCCGAAGATGCCCTGCTGTGGTCGGAGGCAATGGCCCAGCTGGATGGCGTGCTGCGCCCCAAGGGCATTCTCCTCTGACAATTTGATCGAAGAAAGAAAAAAATCCTTGACTCCTTCACGACCCTCGCCTAGCCTTCCCCCATCGACGAACCAGCTTCGCCGAACCGCCCCCCCTCACCACGGGCCGCGTTCCTCCACGGGATCGCGGCCCTTTTCATGTCCGGAGCACACCATGGACTTCACGCTGCGCAACCTCTCCGTTCTCGCCTACGCCCAGGGCTTCACGCTGTGGCACTACCGCGCCGCCGCCGCCCCCGTGGCCCGCGCCACCGCCCAGGGCTTCTTCAACCCCGCCGCCGACATGATCGCCGCCGGCGACATGGTGCTGGTCTCCGCCGCCGATGGCGGCCGCGTCCTCTTCGTCTCCAGCGCCAGCGAGGCCGGCGGGATCGCAACCACCAGCCTCGCGGGCTGAACGCTTTCCAACCGGCCGCATTCCCGGCACATACGGCACATGCATACCGCCCTCACCTCCGCCCTGATGCCGCTGCTGCGCCAGCTGGACCCGGAGACCGCCCACAACCTCGCGCTGCGCGCCCTGGAACTGAACCTGGCCGGGCGCAGCGCGATCCCACCCTCCCCGCGCCTGGCCGTGCGCGCCCTGGGCCTCGATTTCCCCAACCCGATCGGGCTGGCGGCAGGGTTCGACAAGAACGCCCGCGCCCTGCCGGCCCTGGCCCGGCTGGGCTTCGGCTTCGTCGAGGCCGGCACCGTCACCCCCCGCCCGCAAGCGGGCAATCCCCGCCCGCGCCTGTTCCGGCTGGAGGAAGACCGCGCGGTCATCAACCGCATGGGCTTCAACAACGAGGGCATCAAGGCCTACATGCCCCGCCTCGCCGCCGCCCACCCCGTGGCCCGCGCCATGGGCGTGCCCCTTGGTGCCAATCTCGGCATCAACAAGGAAGGGGCCGATCCCGAGCGCGACTACCCCGCCCTCGTCGCCGCCGTCGCCCCGCACAGCGACTACGTCGTCATCAACGTCTCCTCGCCCAACACCCCGGGCCTGCGCGACCTGCAAGGCGAAGCCCGCCTGCGTTCCATCCTGCGCGCCATCGCCACGGAAGTGTCCTCCCGCCCCAAGCTCCTGGTGAAGGTCGCGCCAGACCTCTCCGAAGACGGCCTGCGCAGCGTGGCGGATACCGCCATGGAGGAAGGCGTCGCCGGCCTGATCGTCAGCAACACCACCATCCGCCGGCCAGACAGCCTCAAATCCCCCCAGGCCACCCAGGCCGGCGGTCTCTCCGGCCAGCCGCTGAAACCCTTCGCCGAGCAGGCCCTGCGCACCGTCGCCCGCCATGCCGGCCCCCGCCTGGTGCTCATCGGCGTCGGCGGCATCGCCACCGGCGAGGACATCCTGGCCCGCATCCGCGCCGGCGCCAGCCTCGTCCAGCTCTACAGCGAATTCGCCTATGCCGGCCCCGCCCTCATCCCGCGCCTCGCGCAGGAGCTGCTCGCCGCCATGGACCGCCAAGGCATCACCTCGATCGCCGACGCCGTCGGCGCAGACCTCTAGCGACGACAGGCACCCCACCATGGAACACCTGCGCGGTTTCGAATCGCTGGCCCGCCGCCACAACGGCTTCATCCTGGACCTCTGGGGCGTCATCCACGACGGCGTCACCCCCTATCCCGGCGCCGCCGACTGCCTCGCCCACATCCGCGCCCTCGGCAAACCCGCCGTCCTGCTCTCCAACGCCCCCCGCCGCGCCCACGCCGCCCAGGCCGCGCTGCGCGCCATGGGCATCACCGACGACCTCTACACCGGCATCCTGACCTCCGGCGAAGCCACCCACATCGCCCTGCGCGACCGAACCGATCGCTGGTTCGCCCTGCTCGGCCGCCGCATGTACCACCTCGGCCCAGACCGCGACCGCAACGTCTTCGACACGCTGGACCTCGACATCGTCGACCATCCGGCCCAGGCCGATTTCGTCCTCAACACCGGCCCGGACGACCTCGCCGGCCCCACCGAGGTCGCAGACTGGGACTCCCTGCTGCGCGCGTTCCGCGCCCATAACCTGCCGATGGTCTGCGCCAACCCAGACCTCGAAGTCATCCGCGGCGGCACCCGCGTCATCTGCGCCGGCGCCCTGGCCCAGCATTACGAAACCCTCGGCGGCGACGTCCGCTGTATCGGCACGCCCGACCCCGCCATCTACACCCCCGTCCTGGCCATGCTCGGCACCACGCCAGGCGAAACCCTCGCCGTCGGCGACTCCCTGCGCACCGACATCGCCGGCGCCAAAAGCCGCGACATCCCCTCCTGCTGGGTGCTGGGCGGCATCCACGAAGCCGAACTCGGCGGAGACCCCCAGCGCATTGAAGCCGCCGCGGCGGCGGCCGGGCTTGCGCCGGCAGCAGTGCTGCCGCGGTTTGTCTGGTAAGGAAGCAAGCGGTTCTTTTTTGAAAAAAAGAACCAAAAAACTTTCATATCTTGCACCCGTAGCCCGCGCCTTGGCGCGGGGTCCCCCGCCCTACCGCCGGCAACCACCTCGCCATCCCATGCGAGGCGCCAAGTCAAAAAGTCTTTTTGCTTCTTTTTCTTCAGAAAAAGAAGAATTCTTACTTACTGAAAATCCTTGCCAACCACGCACAAGCCTCCCGCATTGCCTCCGTCGCCGCATCCACATGGTTCACCCAGAACAGGGACCCGTGGT
>JAIXTK010000019.1 GCA_027483995.1 Acetobacteraceae bacterium | reverse complement strand
TCAGCCCCACCAGCGCGAAGGCGAAATACATCGCCACCCCCGCGATCACGCTCGGCACCACCAGCGGCAGCGACAGCAACCCCGCGGGCAGCCGCGGCACGCGCCCCCACAGGAACATGCCGAACGCCGCCAACGTGCCCAGCAGCGTTGCGAACGCCGCCGTGTGCAGCCCCACCACGAAGCTGTTCCGTGTCGCCACCAGCCAGCGGCCAGATGTGAAGAAATCCACGTACCACCGCAGCGAGAACCCCGGCATCGGCAGCGTCAGCACCTCGCCGGAGGAGAAGCTCAGCGGCACCACCACCAGCATCGGCGTGATCAGGAACAGCAGCACCAGGCCGAGCCAGGCCCGCGTCAGCACCACGCCGATCATGCCGTGCGGGCCCTGAGCCGCGGCACCAGCAGCACCGCCAGCCCCACCACGGCGGCCGTCATCGCCAGCAGCAGTACCGCCAGCGCCGCCGCCATGCCCCAATTCAGCGTGGCCGTGGTGTATTCGGTGATGAAGGTGCTCACCATCTGGTCGCCGGTGCCGCCCACCAGTGCCGGCGTGATGTAGAACCCCACTGCCAGCATGAAGATCATCAGCCCGCCCGCGCCCACCCCGGGCAGCGACAGCGGCAGATACACCCGCAGGAAATGCTGCCACTGCGTCGCCCCCAGGCTCGCCGAGGCGCGCGCCAGCCGCGGGTCGATCCGTTTCATCACCCCCAGCATCGGCAGGATCGCGAATGGCAGCAGCACATGCACCATCGCCAGGATCACCGCCACGCGCGTGAAGATCAGCTGCAACGGATGGTCCACCACCTGCAGCGCCAGCAGCAGCGCGTTCACCGGCCCCTCCCGCTGCAGCAGGATGAACCAGGCCGTGGTGCGCACCATGATCGAAACCCAGAACGGCACCAGCACCAGCACGGTGGCCAGCCGCGCCCACGCCCCCGGCAGCCGCGCCATCGCATAGGCCGCGGGATAGGCCACCAGCAGCGTTGTGATCGTCACTTCCAGCGCGATCACCAAAGTGCGCCGGAACAGCTTCACGAACACCGCCTCTTCCTCCGGCTGCGCCACCACGCTGCCATCGGCCGCCACGTCCAGATCCACGCTGCGCAGCAGATACAGCGGCGTTACCCCCAGGGAGGCCCGCCGCAGCATCGTCCATGTCGCCGGCTCGCCCCAGCGCGCATCCACCGCGGGCAACGCCATCGAATACGGTGCCACCAGCTCCGCCCGCGCGGTGCGCAGCAGCAGGCCGCGCATCCCCGACCGCTCGAAATTCAGCCGCCGGCTCAAGGCGCCCAGCGCCTGTGCGCCCTCCGCCGCGCGAACCTCCTGCGCCAGCGCCGCAAACACCTCCTCGCCGGGAACCCCGCGCCCATCCCATTCGCGCAGCAACACCGCGGTGCGCGGCAACGCCACCCGCAACTCCGGGTCGCGCACCGCCGTGGCAAACCCCACCAGCAACGGAACCAGCAACACCAAGAAGACGACCACCACCGCCGGTGCCATCAGCACGGCGGCCAGAGCCCTGGTGCGGGTCATGGAGAAGGGAAGGCCAGGGGCTTTGCCCCTGGACCCCACCAGGGACCTGAGGTCCCTGGACCCACATAAGTTCCGCCTTCGGCGGGAGGGGCCGGCCCGGTCTGTGTCGCGCGCCGAGACGGCCCCTCCCGCCGAAGGCGGAAAAGGTCGAGGGGTCTGGGGCCTAAGGCCCCAGCGGGTCCAGGGCAGAGCCCTGGCCTTCCTTCCCCATGGCCGCCCCCAAGCCCAGCCGGCACTTACCGCGCGGCCCAGGCGTTGAAGCGCTTTTCCAGGTCTTCGCCGTATTCCACCCAGAATTCGGTGCTGATCGAGAGGCCGACTTCGGCGTGGTTCGCCACCATGCCCGGGTTGCGCGCCCGCACCGCCGGGTCATCGGCGACGGCCTTGGTGGCTGGGGAGACCGCCCAATCCTGCGCCAGCGCCAGCAGCGGTGCCGGTTCGGTCATGTAGTTGATCAGCTTCATGGCTTCGGCGGTGTTGGGGGAGCCCTTCACCACCGCCCAGTAGTCGAAGGAATACAGCAGGGTGGGCCACAGCAGCGGATAGGCAGCGCCTTCGCCCGCCGCCCGCGCGGTGCGGCCGACGAAGCCCACGGCGTAGGCCACCTCGCCGGAGGCGACGAACTGCAGCGGCTGCGCGCCGGAGCGCCACCAGACGATATCGCCCTTGATCCGGTCCAGCGCCGCGAAGGCCCGGTCCTGCCCGGCCTTGGTCGCCAGCACCTTGTACACGTCCTGGAACGGCACCCCATCGGCCATCAGCGCGATCTCGAGCGTGGTCTTGGGCGTGTAGCGGAAGCTGCGCTTGCCGGGGAACTTCCTGGTATCCCACAGCTCGGCGTAGTTCTTCGGGCCATCGGCGATGCGCTTCTGGTCGTAGAACAGGGTCACGCCCCAGCCCACCGCGCCGGCGCCGCAGGCCACCGTGCCGCCGCCCACGAACTTGCTGCGGTCGATCACGTTCCAGTCCAGCTTTTCGAACGTGCCGTCCTCGCAGCCGCGTACCAGCTCCGGTGCTTCGACCATCACCACGTCCCAGGTGACATCGCGCGCCTTCACCATGGACACGATCTTGGCCATCTCGCCGTTGTAGACGTCGTCCTTCACCGCGGCGCCGCTGGCGCGGGCGTAGCCCTGGAACAGGTGCTTGCGCGCGTTGTCCTGGAACCCGCCGCCGAAGCCCACCACCATCAGGTCGCGCGCATTGGCAGGGGCAGCCGCGGCCAGGCCGGCGGCGATCATGGCGGAGCAGAGCAGGCGGCGTGCGAACATGCGGCAAACTCCCATCAGGGTAAGATAGGGCACATATAGGACGAACCCGCCGGGTGCGACAGGTTCGCCGCGCCCAGTTGGATGTTCATCGCAGTGCCTGTTTGTGAACGCGCGCTGGCGCGCCAGGGGCTGGCTTTCAGCCCAGCGGCAGCGCCACTTCGGAGAGCGCCAGCGCATCGGTGAACCCGTATTGCGGCGTCGCGATCCGCGGCACCGGCTTCGGCTTCAGCAGGTATTGCGCCAGCAGCGCCATGCGGTCGCTCTTGTCGATCCGCGTCCAGCCCTGCGGCGTGTGGAAATACATGTGCCGATAGGGCGCCACCGCTTCCGCGATCGCCAGCGCCCCGCGCAGCCGGGCCACCTGGTTCAGGTACTCGTCCGTTCCGCGCACGATGTTGAACGGATGGAAGGAGATGTGCAGGAACGGCCGCTCCCGCCGCAGCAGGTCGGCGATTGCCGGCACCACCTCGTATTCGGCGCCTTCGATATCGATCTTCAGCAGCATGTCGGGGCTGAGGCCAAGCTCCTCCAGCACCGCCACGGCATTGCGCACCGGCACCACGGCTTCCGCCCGCCCGCGCAGCAACGAGCCGCGCTGCACCGTCTCGAACAGGCTCGCGCCTGAATCCCCCTGCGCCTTGGCGAAGAGCGGCAGGTTGCCATCCCGCGCCCCCACGGCATGCCGGTGCAGCCGGATGCGATGCGCCAGCCTGGGGTTGGCCTGCAGGTTCGCCTCCAGCAGCGCCCCGTTCACCGGGCTCGGCTCGAACACGTCCACGCTCGGTCCCTGTGCGGCGGCATAGAGCGAGGTGAACCCGATGAACCCGCCGAAATCCACCATCCGGTCGCATTCCGGCAGCACGGCATCGAAGAACTGCAGCGTGCCTTCCTCGAACCCGCTGTTGAACTCCGCCGCGGCCTGGCGCGCCAACGGCGTATCGGCCACGTTCAGGCGCCAACCGCGCGGCGCGATGGAAAAACAGGGGGCGATCGGCGGCGGCGCGACCGAAACACCGTCATGGGCGAGGGTGACAGACATGGGCAGGCTTCTCCTGCGGTTGATGTCCCGAAGGATGACCCCCTATCGGTTAACGCCGCCTTGCCCGCGCCCGCATCCCAATCTCCCGCAAACGAATATCGCCCCGCCCTCCCTCCGGAGAGCGGGGCGATCCCATTGCCGAGCCGGCCTGGGGTGGGTGGGTCAGGCCGGATGGTTCCACTGCAGCTCCATGTTCAGCGGAAAGATCGGCCGCCGGACATTGTGGAACTTCAGCTGCGAGTAGTCGGAGGTGCAGGCGCCAACGCCGGCGCATTCCACGATTTCGCGCGCGGCCTTGCCCATGTCGGCGCGGAAATGCACGCGGCTCTTGATCGCGATGAACTTCTTCGCACTCGGCGTGATGCCCAGATTGGTCAGCATCTCCTGCGCCGTCGGCTCGATATGCCGCGACAGCAGGATCAGCTCGATCTTGCCGGTGTTCAGCACCACCGTCGGCCCCATGAACACGCGCAGGCCCGGCGTCAGCCCGCCCTTCAGCGTGAACGTGCCGGCGGAGATGGTCTGCACCACGCCGGTGACGGTGAGCGGCGAGGACTGCACCGGCATCAGCGGCATCGGCAGCTTGGCGCCGATCGTCAGCGTCACTTCGGCGCCGATCCCGGCCTTGATGGCTTCCTGCACCGCGATCGGATCGTAGATGCCGAAGAACACCACATCGTCCAGGTCCTGGCGGATGATCTCGCGCAGCACGTCGGTGGTGTCCATCGTTCCGCCGGACGCGCAGTTGTCGTAGTGATCCAGCAGCATGATCGGCCCCTGCTTCGGGTCGCCCATGTCCTTGGCGCGCTGCACTGACTTCTCCAGCGGCTCGATCTCGAACATGAACTCGCGGCGCGCTTTCCACGCGAAGCTGATCAGCTCGTCCACCATGCGCTGCGCGTCCTCCGGGTTGTTGTCTGTGAACACCACCGCGGAGAGGCCGGCCATCGTCACGTCGGCATGCGGGAAGCCCACGAACAGGCTGGCCGAGAGCGCCCGGCCGCTGGCCTCCCAATCCGCGCACATCTGCTGCAGGTCCTTGTTGGGGAAGCGATGCGTGCCTTGCGCCATCACATGCGGCAGCATCGGCGCGGCACCCCAGGCCCCGGTGGGCTTCACCTCGCCCTTGATCGCCCGCACCAGCTGCCGCGCCGCGCGCTCGGCGGTCGGGCGCATGTCGATATGCGGGTAGGTGTGATAGCCGCTCACCATCTGCGCGTTGCTCACCATGGCGTCGAACATGTTGGCGTGCATGTCATAGGCCACGCACATCGGCGTTGTCGGATCGATCGCCCGGATGCGGCGGAGCAGCTCGCCCTCGCCATCCTCGAACCCTTCGGCCGCCATGGCGCCGTGCAGGTCCAGCCAGATCGCGTCGAACCCGCCCTTCTTCACCTCGTCTGTGATCAGCGTGCAGAACGTCTCGTAGGCCTCGCTGTCGACACGGCCAGACGGGGGGGCTCCTGCGCAGACGGGGATCACCACCTCGGCATTGTTCTCCGCGGCCACCGCGAGATATCCGCCCATGCAGGTGCCGGTGTTGCGGTAGAACTTCGCCGCTTCCTCGCCCTTCAGCAGCGTCGTGCCGTTGCGCATGAACCGGTCGATCTTCGTCGGCACCGGCGAGAAAGTGTTCGTCTCGTGGCTCATCATCGCAATCAGCACGCGCATCTTTCGCTCTCCCTGGTCGTGTCGGCGAACCATGGCACGCACCCATCGGCGCGTGAACCCGCCGCCCCCGCGCTGGACTCGCCGAAACGAACCTTCCTAGTCTGCCGGATGCTCCCCGAGCCCCTGGCCCCCCTCCTGGCGGCCTACGCCCGCGCCAACGCCGCCCGCGCCGGCACCGCGCTGCTCGAAGGCCTCATCCTTGCCGCCATGGCCACCCTGCCGCCCGGCCACGTTGCCGAGCTGGAACGCCGTATCGCCGATGCCGCCTGCCTCCGCTCCGCCCCGCCCGTCTCCGCCGCCACCCCGCGCCGCGCCTGGCTGCTGCTCTGCCATCGCAACGGCCACCAGCGCGAAGCCGCGCTCGATGCCCTGTCCGGCCCCGCCCCATCGCCCTTCCACCTCGCCCTTCTCGCCTGGCGCCTGGCCGACTGGGTGCCCCAGGTTCGCGCCGCCGCCGCCCGCGCCGCCGCCCGCATCTTCCCGGCCACCGGCGCCATCACCGTCGCCCGCGCCGCCCCCGCCCTGCTGCTCCGCTGGGCCGAATGGCCCCGCACCGACCCGGAGGGCAAAGCAATCGCGGACTCCCTGCTGGACAACCGCGACGTCGCGGCCACCCTTTACGCCCGCTTCGCCTCGGCCATCGACGGCCCCCTGCCGCGCGAACTCACCCTCGCCCTCGGCCGCACCACCCGGTTCGACGGGATCATGCTGGAACACTTGGCTCTCCACGCCGTCCACCCCGCCGTGCGCGCCGTCGCCTGCCGCACCCTCATCGCGGGCGAGGCCGCCTGGCCCGCCGGATACCGCCTCGACCCCGCGGAGAAGCGCCTCGGCCGCACGCGCTGGCTGCCCCAGATCGCCCGCCGTGCCCTCGTCCCGTCTCCTCTGGCCCCCCTGCCGGGTGCCGACGCCATCATGCGCCTCGCCCTGGCCGACCGCTCCGCCCTGGTCCGCCGCGTCGGCGCCGATGCGCTGATCCGCCGCCGCCATGACGTGCCGGACCTCCCCCCCCTCGCCGCCCGCCTTGCCGCCGATCCCAGCCCCGCCCTGCGCGCCCGCGGCACCTGGCTGCAACGCCCCGCCATCCCCTGATCCGCGTCCCCCTGAAACCTTCTGGCCCCCGCCCCGGCAACGGCGCTATACCGCGATCAACAGCAAACGCACGAAAGGGAGACAGCAATGCGTCGTCGGAGTGTTCTGAAATCGGGGGCGGCCCTCGCCGGCGCCGGCATTCTCCCGGGCGGCCTCTCCCGCCCCGCCATCGCCCAGCCGGCGAAGGTGCTGAAGTTCATCCCCCATGCCAACCTTTCCAGCCCCGATCCGGTCTGGACCACCACCGCCATTGCCTTCAACCACGGCAACCTGGTGTGGGATCGCCTCTACGCCCTCACCGAGACCCTGGAATCCAAGCCCCAGATGCTCGCCGGCGACGAGGTCTCGTCCGACGGCCTCACCTGGAAGATGACCCTGCGCGACGGCCTGATGTTCCATGATGGCGAGCCGGTCCGCGCCCGCGATTGCGTCGCCTCCCTGCAACGCTGGGCCCGGCGCGACGGTTTTGGCCAGCGCCTGACCAGCCAGCTGGATGAGATGGTCGCGCAGGATGACAAGACCATCGTCATCCGGCTCAAGAAGCCCTACCCGGTGATGCGCTTCGCCATCGCCCAGGGCAGCAGCTTCATCATGCCGGAGCGCATCGCCAAGACGGACGCCTTCCAGCAGATCAACGAGTTCATCGGCTCCGGCCCGTTCCGCTTCATCCGCAACGAATGGGTCTCCGGCTCCAGCGCCGGCTACGCCAAGTTCGACAAGTATGTGCCGCGCCAGGAAGCGCCGGACAGCTGGGCCGGCGGCAAGGTCGCCCATTTCGACAAGATCGAATGGAAGGTCGTGCCGGATGCCGCCACCGCCGCGGCCGCGCTGCAAACCGGCGAGGTCGATTGGCTCGACCTGCCGCTGTTCGATCTCGTGCCGCAGCTGCGCAAGAACGCGAACGTGCGCGTTTCCGTGTTCGACCCGCTGGGCTGGATCGCCATCGTGGCGCTCAACCACCTGCACCCGCCCTTCAACAACCCCGCCATCCGCCGCGCGCTGATCGGCGCCATCAACCAGCAGGACGTGATCGACGCGGTGCTGGGCGAGGTGAAGGAATTCGGCCAGGTCGGCGCCGGCTTCTTCACCAAGAACACGCCCAACGCCAGCACCGCGGGGCTGGAGAAGATCCTCGGCCCGCGCAACATCGCCGCCGTCCGCAAGGCCATCCAGGATGCCGGCTACAAGGGCGAGAAGGTCGTGCTGATGTCGCCCAGCGACCTGCCGGCGCTGCAGACCATCGCCCAGGTGGCAGAGGCGATGTTCAAGTCGGTCGGCCTCAACGTGGAATACCTGTCGATGGACTGGGGCTCGCTGGTGACCCGCCGTGCCAACCAGGAGCCGCCGGAAAAGGGCGGCTGGAACGCCTTCACCACCACCTGGACCGGCACGACCTTCCTCAACCCCGGCAACCACTTCCCGTTGCGCGGCGTGGGCACCAAGGGCGGCTGGTTCGGCTGGGCCACCGACGAGAAGATGGAAGGCCTGCGGGAGAAGTGGTTCGAAGCCGCCAACCCGGCGGAGGAAAAGGCGATCTGCGAACAGATGCAGCTGCTGGCCTTCGAGAACGTACCCTTCCTGCCGATGGCGCACTGGTTCTACCCCACCGCCTATCGCAGCAACCTCACTGACTTCCCCAAGGCTGCGCTGCCGATCTTCTGGGGCGTCAAGCGCGTCTGACGGGCCATTCCTCTACCGCAACGGCGCGAGGTAGTCCCTCGCGCCGTTGTCATGTACCTTCCCCTCGTTTCCGCGCGGACGAAAGCAACAAAGAAAGCGGCCACAAAGACACTAAGACACAAAGAAGCAAGCCAAGGGAGAAGAAATTTTTGCCCATCCCGCTTAGGGCGAAGCGGTTCCGCTATCTTCCGGTTCCTTGTTTCATTAAGTCTCTCTCCTCTCCCCCGGTCTCTTCCAGCTTTCTTTGTGTTTTGTGTCTTGGTGGCCCCTTGATTCCTTGCCGGCTCGCTTCTCTCGCCCTCACCGACCCCGCGTCCAATTTATTACGTTATTCAAATAAAGATCCTGTAATCTTTGCATTCCCCATGGCCCGCTCCCGATCCAGGCCCTAGGCTTCCAGCTGTCGCGATCATTCGCCGAGAGGGAAGCACGCCATGCGCCGCAGGACAGTACTTGCATCCGGGGCCGCGCTGGCCGCCACCGGCCTGGCCCGCCCGGCCATCGCCCAGCCGGCGCGCGTGCTGAAATATGCCCCGCACGCCAACCTCACCAGCCTCGACCCGGTCTGGACCACCGCCTCCATCACCAACATCCACGCCAACATGGTGTGGGACAAGCTCTACGGCCTGACCGAGCAGCTTGAAGGCAAGCCGCAGATGCTCGCCGGGGACAGCGTCTCGGCGGATGGCCTCACCTGGACCATGACCCTGCGCGATGGCCTCGTCTTCCATGATGGCGAGCGCGTTCTGGCGAAGGATTGCGTCGCCTCGCTCGCCCGCTGGGCCAAGCGCGACGGCTTCGGCCAGCGCCTCGCCACCCAGATCGACGAGATGGTGGCCACGGACGACAAGACGATCCGCATCCGCCTCAAGAAGCCCTTCCCGCATATGCGCTTCGCCATCGGCCTGGGCTCCAGCTACATCATGCCCGCCCGCATCGCCGAGACGGACGCGTTCAAGTCCATCACCGAGGTCATCGGCTCCGGCCCGTTCCGCTTCCTGCAGAACGAATGGGTCTCCGGCGCCTCGGCCACCTACGCCAGGTTCGACAAATATCTGCCCCGCAACGAGCCGATCGACAGCTATGCCGGCGGCAAGGTTGTTCATTTCGACCGCGTGGAATGGAAGGTCATGCCCGATGCCTCCACCAAGGCCTCGGCGCTGATGACCGGCGAGGTTGATTGGGTGGACAACCCGATTTTCGATCTCGTGCCGCAGCTCCGCAAGGCGCCCGGCGTGAAGGTGGAGGTGTTCGACACGCTCGGCGTGATCGCCGTGGTTGGCATGAACCACCTGCATCCGCCCTTCAACAACCAGAAGCTCCGCCAGGCGCTGCTGATGGCCATCAACCAGCAGGACGTGATCGACGCCGTGCTGGGCGAAGCCGCCGAACTCGGCAAGACCGGCGCCGGCTTCTTCACCATGGACACCCCCAATGCCAGCACCGCCGGCATGGAAAAGCTCATGGGCAAGCGCGACATCGCCGCGGCGAAGCGGGCGGTGGAGGCCAGCGGCTACAAGGGCGAGCGCGTGGTCCTTATGTCGCCCTCCGACCTGCCCAGCCTGCAGGCCATCGCCCAGGTGACCGATGCGATGTTCAAGTCCATCGGCATCAACAGCGTGTACACCTCGATGGATTGGGGCACGCTGATCACCCGCCGCACCAACCGCGAGCCTTCGGACAAGGGCGGCTGGAACGCCTTCACCACCACCTGGACCGGCATCAACTTCATCAACCCCGGCAACCACCCGCCCATTCGCGGCAATGGCGCCGGCGGCTGGTTCGGCTGGCCGACGGACGACAAGATCGAAGCGATGCGCGAACGCTGGTTCGAGGCGAAATCGCCGGCCGAGGAAAAGGCGGTCTGCGAGGAGATGCAGATCCACGCCTTCGAAACCGTGCCCTTCCTGCCGATGGGCCATTGGTTCTACCCGCAGGCCTACCGCAACACGCTCAGCGGCATCCCGAAGACCGTCACCCCGGTGTTCTGGGGCGTGAAGCGGGTATGATCCAGCGCGGATGGAAGCCGGGCCTGGTGGGCGAAGTCGTCCGCGCCCACGGCGCGTACTATGCCCGCGAATGGAACTTCCCGGCCTTCTTCGAGGCCAAGGTGGCGCGCGAGATGGGCGAATTCCTCGCCCGCCTTGCCGACCGCGACGCCCTGTTCTCCGCCTGGGACAACGAGATTTTCCTCGGCGGGCTGACCATCGACGGCACCGACCCGGCGCTGGACCCCGGCCAGGCCCATCTGCGCTGGTTCATCATGACGGATGCCGCCCGTGGCCGCGGCATTGGCCGGCAGCTGGTTCAGGCCGGCATGGACCATCTACGCCAGAACGGTTTCGCGTCCTGCTACCTCACCACCTTCGCCGGCCTCGATGCCGCGCGGCGCCTCTACGAACAGGCCGGCTTCAGCCTTACCCACGAAGCCGAAGCCGAGTCCTGGGGCACCACGGTGCGCGAACAGCTCTTCACCTGGCGGCGCTGACGTCGCTCCAGACCAGCGCCGCTGCGGCCAGGTCCTCGATCGCGCTGCCGACCGACTTGAACAGGGTGATCTCGCCGGTCGCACTCCGTCCGCCCACGCTGCCCCGGCACAGCGCGGCGAGGTCGCCCTGTATGTCGTTGCGCATGATCACCCCGGCGCCGATGGGTTGGGTGAGGTCGCCGGCCTCGGCCAGCGCCGCCTCCGTGTCGATGAACACGCGCGAGCGCTTCACCGCGGCATCATCGGCCTCGCGCATGTCTGGCCGGTAGCCGCCGATCAGATCGAGATGCGTGCCCGGGCGCAGCCACGCCCCCTTCACGATCGGCTCGTTGGCCAGCGTGGCGCAGGAGACGATATCCGCCATCCGCACCGCGCCCTCCAGATCCTCCACCGACACCGCGTCGAACCCCTCCGCACGCAAAGATGCCGCCAGCGTCTCCGCCCGCGCCGCCCGGATGTTCCACACCATCACCCGCTTGATGTCCCGCACCGCCGCCCAGGCCTGGGCCATCATCCCCGCCACATGCCCGGCGCCGACGATCAGCAGCGTGGACGCATCGCGCCGCGCCAGGTAGTCGCCGGCCAGGGCGCTCGCCGCCGCCGTGCGCCGGCCGGTGATCTCGTTGCCGTCGATCACCGCCAGATGCTGCCCGGTCGCGCCGTCGCACAGCAGGTAGGTGGAGAACACTGAGTTCAGCCCGAGCGCCCCGTTGCCGGGAAACACCGTCACCAGCTTCACGCCCATGGCCGCGCGGCCCTGCCAGGCGGGCATCAGCAGCAGCGTGCCCTCGCCGCCGGCTACCGCATGCCGGTGCCGCAGCGGCACTTCGGCCCCGGCGACGAAGGCTTCCCGCAACGCCCCGATCAGCCGTGGGAAGGCGAGCGCCGCCCGGGTGCGATCCTGGTCGATGACGATGGGGCCGCCCGAGGGGGCAGAGGTGTGGGCCATGGCGAGTTCCCGAGATTCTCGGCAGGATGGGTGCCACCACAAACGCCGAGTGACAAATGGATTTCGCGCTGAGCCCGGAACAGGAGAGCATCCGCGACGCGGTGGCCAAGCTGTGCGAACGCTTCGACGACGCCTACTGGCTCGCCCGCGATGCCGATGGGGCCTTCCCGCATGAGCTGCATCAGGCGCTCGCCGCCGAGGGCTTCCTGGGCATGTGCATCCCCGCCGAGTATGGCGGCAGCGGCCTGGGCATCACCGAGGCGGCGATCATGATGCAGGCCATCGCCCAATCCGGCGCCTGCATGTCTGGCGCCTCGGCCGTGCACATGAACATCTTCGGCCTCAACCCCGTGGTGGTGTTCGGCACCCACGAACAGAAAACCCGCATGCTGCCGCCGCTGATTGCCGGGCGCGAGAAAAGCTGCTTCGGCGTGACGGAGCCGGATACGGGCCTGGACACCACGCGCCTCAAGACCCGCGCCGAACGCCGTGGCGACCGCTACGTGGTGAACGGCCAGAAGATCTGGACCAGCACGGCGCAGGTGGCCGACAAGATCCTGCTGCTCGCCCGCACCACGCCGCTGGACAGCGTGCGCAAGAAGACCGAGGGGCTGAGCCTGTTCTACACCACGCTCGACCGCACGAAGGTGGAAGTGCGCCGTATCGAGAAGATGGGTCGCAAGGCGGTGGACTCGAACCAGGTGTTCTTCGATGGGCTGGAGATCCCGATCGAGGACCGCATCGGCGAGGAAGGGCGGGGCTTCGAATACATCCTGCACGGCATGAACCCCGAACGCATCCTGATCGCCGCCGAAGCGGTGGGCGTGGGCATGGTCGCGCTGGAGAAGGCCACCGCCTATGCCAAGGAACGCCGCGTGTTCGGCCGTCCGATCGGGCAGAACCAGGGCATCCAGCACCCGCTGGCGGAGAACTGGATGGAGTTGGAAGCCGCGCGGCTGATGACCATGAACGCCGCCTGGCTCTATGACCGCGGCGACAATTCCGGCGCGGCGGCCAATGCCGCGAAATACCTCGCGGGGGAGGCCGGCTTCAAGGCCTGCACCCAGGCGGTGATGACGCATGGCGGCATGGGCTATGCCAAGGAATACCACGTGGAGCGCTACCTGCGCGAAAGCATGATCCCGCGCATCGCGCCGATCAGCCCGCAGCTGGTGCTGTGCTACATCGCCGAGCGCGTGCTTGGCCTGCCGAAGAGCTACTGAGATGAGCGACTACGACTCCACGGCCGAGACGCTGCGCCATATCCACCGCGTGCGCGACCACCTCAACACCGTGATCGCCGTGTTGATGGAGCGCGGGCGGGTGCATGATGCGTCCAAGTTCTCCGAGACGGAGAAGCCGATCCTGGACAGCATCTACCCGCGCCTGCGCGGCCTGTCCTACGGCTCGCCGGAATACATGGCGCTGGTGAAGGAGGCCTGGCCCGGGCTGCAGCACCATTATCGCCACAACTCCCACCACCCCGAGCACTACGCCGATGGGGTAGGGGGGATGGACCTGTTCGACCTGGTGGAGATGTTCTGCGACTGGAAGGCGGCCAGCGAGCGCAACCCGAAGGACGGCATCCGCATCGACCACAACGCCCGCATCTATTCCATCGCGCCGCAGCTGGCGCAGATCCTGGCGAATACCGTGGCGCGCTGGCCGGAAGAGAAGAAGTGAAGGTCGTCATCATCGGCGGCGGGGCCGTCGGCAGTTCCACCGCCTATCACCTGGCGCGTGACCCCGCGTTCAAGGGTAGCATCACGGTGGTGGAGCGGGACCCGACCTACCGGATCGCCTCATCCTCGCTGTCGGCCAGCTCGATCCGCCAGCAATTCTCCACGCCGGTGTGCATCCGCATGTCGCAGTACGGGCGGGCGTTCCTGGGCGACGGGGCGGCGTTGCTGGAGGTGGATGGCGACAGGCCGGCCCTGGGCTACCGCGAGCGCGGCTATCTGTTCCTGGCAAGTGCCGCCGGTGCGCCGGTTTTGCGCGAGAACCATGCGGTGCAAACGGCGGAGGGGGCGGATATCTCCCTGCTGACGCCGGCGGAGATCGCGTCGCGCTGGCCGTGGATGTCGATCGATGGCGTGGCGCTGGGCGCCTGGGGCAATTCCGGCGAGGGCTGGTTCGACGGGCCGGCGTTGCTGGCCGCGCTGCGGCGTAAGGCGCGGGCGCTGGGCGTGACCTACGTCGCGCAGGATGCCGCAGGCCTGGTGCTGCGCGAGGGCCGCGTGGCCGCCGTGCGGCTGGGCGACGGCAGCGAGGTGCCCTGCGACATGGCGGTGAACGCCGCGGGGCCGTGGAGCGCGCGGGTGGCCGGGTTCGCCGGAATCGACCTGCCGATCCGGGCGCGCAAGCGGATGATCTACGTGTTCCGCTGCGCCCAGAAGATCGAGGGCAGCGGGCTGGTGATCGACCCCGAGGGCATCTTCTTCCGCCCGGAAGGGGCCGGGTTCATCTGCGGCCGGTCGCCGGGCGAGGGCGAGCCGGACCCGGACGAGCCGCCGCTGGAGGTGGAGGAGGAGATGTTCCTGGAGCGGGTTTGGCCGGTGCTGGCAAACCGCGTGCCGGCCTTTGCGGAGCTGAAGCGCACCGGGGAATGGGCCGGCTACTACGAGTACAATACCTTCGACCAGAACGGCGTGATCGGGGCGCATCCCGCGTGCCCCAACCTGATCCATGCCGCCGGCTTTTCAGGGCATGGCATCCAGCACTCGCCGGCGACGGGGCGGGGGGTGGCGGAGCTGGTGGCGCATGGCGGGTTCACCACGCTGGATCTGTCCCCGCTGGGGTTCGACAGGATCATCGAGAACCGGCCGCTGGTGGAGAAGAACATCGTCTAGGCGGTGTGGGATGGTTCCTGCAGCCAGCGCGCCATGATGCCGCCCAGCGCCGCGCCGATCATCGGGGCGGCCCAGAACAGCCAGAGCTGGGTGATGTACTCGCCGCCGGCGAACAGGGCCGGGCCGGTGCTGCGGGCGGGGTTGACGGAGGTGTTGGTCACCGGGATCGACACCAGGTGGATGATGGTGAGCGCCAGCCCGATCGGGATGCCGGCGAAGCCCGCTGCCGCGCCCTTGGACGTGGTGCCGACGATGATGAACAGGAACGCGAAGGTCATCACCGCTTCCGTGATGAAGCTCGCGGCGAGGTTGAACTTGCCGGGGCTGAGCGCGCCGTAGCCGTTGGAGGCGAAGCCGCCTGGCACCCAGCCGGGCTGGCCGGAGGCGATGAACCACAGCACGGCGGCACCGGCGATGGCGCCGGCCACCTGGGCTGCGAGATAGGGCAGCACCACCCCGGTGCGGCAGCGCCCGGCGGCCCAGAGGCCGATGGTGACGGCGGGGTTGAAGTGGCCGCCCGAGATGTGGCCGACGGCATAGGCCATGGTGAGCACGGTCAGCCCGAAGGCGAGCGATACGCCGAGGAAGCCGATGCCGAGGGCGGGAAAGGCGGCTGCCAGAACGGCGGAGCCGCAGCCGGCGAAGGTGAGCCAGAACGTGCCGAAGAACTCGGCAGCGGCACAGCGCGACATGTTGTTGTTCATGGAACTCTCCAGGCCAGTGCCGGGAGGGTGGGGGGTAAAGGCTGCGGCGGCCACACAACTCCGCGACAGCTCGCGGAAAGTTGGCAGGTGCTGACTACAACTGTGCCTGCCTTACCCGTGCCGGCCGCGGGCGAAGCCGACATCGAAGCTGCGCACGCCGGTCTGGCGGCCGGGCGTGGCGAGCCAGGGGGATGCGGCGAGGGTGGCGGTGGCATCCTCCGCGCCGGCCTGCCAGCGGGCACGCAGCGTGGGGCGGCCGAATTCGTAGCCGCGGCCGGTGCCCTGGTCTTCGATCGGGCGGTACACGAGCTGGACGATATCCATGCGCGCGACATGGCCGGCATTGTGCAGGAACTGGGCTTCCGGCAGGGCGCGCAGCTCCTCCGGCAGGTGGTCCCATAGCAGCTGGATGTTGCGGCCGAGATTGTGCAGGTGGCGGAAGCTGTCGGTCACCGCGCGGGTGCGGCTGGAGTAGCGGATGTCCTTGGCGCGGGTTTCGGCCTCGTCCAGCGTGGCGGGCAGGGGGCCGCGGGCGCTGAACAGGTCCACCTGGAAGACGATGCGGCTTTGGCGCGGGGCGGTTTCCATCATGTATTGCAGTGGCGTGTTGGAGACGAGGCCACCATCCCAATACTGCTCGCCGTCGATCTCGATGGCGGGGAAGCCAGGCGGCAGGGCGCCGCTGGCCATGATGTGTTCCGGGCGGATGGCGATGCGGGCATTGTCGAAATAGGCGAAGTTGCCGGTACGGACGTTGACGGCGCCGAGGGAGAGGCGGGTTTCGCGGGCGTTGATGCGGTCGAAATCCACCAGGCGTTCCAGCGTGGCCTTCAGCGCTGCGGTGTCGTACCAGCTGGCCGGGCCGGGGCCGGCGAGCCATTCGAAGGGGGCGCGGGGGGTGAAGAATCCGGGTTGGCCGAAGGCCATGCTGGCCAGCGCGCTGGCCTGGCGCTGGGCGCTGGCGAACGGGCCTTCGGGGGCGGCGGGCCAGCCGGCGGTGGGGCTGGTGATCTCCTCCCAGAAGGTGCGCAGGCGCTCCACGCGATGTTCGGGGGCGTTGCCGGCAATGATGGCGGCGTTGATGGCGCCGATGGAGATGCCGGCGATCCAATCCGGCTGGTAGTCGGAGGCTGCGAGGATTTCATAGACGCCGGCCTGGTAGCTGCCGAGCGCGCCGCCGCCCTGGAGCACGAGGCCCACCTTGCGGTCGTAGCTGGCGGGGCGGGGTGGGAAGCCGGGTGGCATGGGCGGGTCCTGCGATGCGGGGAAACGATACCATGCGGCGGGCGGATTGCCGCGGCGGCGGATTGTGGCGAGTATCGCGGCGTTCGGGAGGAGACGCGCAATGTCGTCCAGCTACAATGTCGGTGACCTGGTGGCCGAGTTCCTGTCGCTCTGCGGGGTGACGACGGCGTTCGGGATTGTTTCGGTGCACAATATCCCAACGCTGGATGGGATTGGGCGGCGCAACGCGATCCGCTTCGTGATGACGCGCGGCGAGCTCGGCGCCTCCCATATGGCCGACGGGTATGCGCGGGCGACGGATGGGCTGGGGGTGGTGATCACCTCCACCGGGCCGGGTTCGGCCAATGCGGTGGCGGGGCTGGTTGAGGCGGAGTTCGCGGGTTCCGCGGTGCTGCATATCACCGGGCAGACGCCGACGAAGTTCGTGGACCGGGGCACTGGCTCCGTGCACGACGTGAAGGACCAGCTGGGCACGATGGCGGCCTCTGGCAAGGCTGCGTTCCGGGTGCGCAGCGCGCAGCAGGCGCTCGGGACGCTGATGAAGGCGGCGAGCCTGGCGCTGACGCCGCCGCGCGGACCGGTGACGGTGGAGGTGCCGATCGACATCCAGCGCACCCCGATCGAGCGGCCGGCGTTGTTCGACCGGTTCCACCTGCCGGTGGGGCTGCCGATCGCGCCGGATGCGGCCGACCTGGACGAGTTGGCGGAGCGGGTGGCCAAGGCCAAGCGGCCGATGCTGTGGCTGGGCAACGGGGCGAAGGGCGCGCGGGACGGGGCGCTGGCGCTGCTGGATCTCGGCTTCGGGGCGGTTTCGTCCTGGAACGGGCGCGGCACGGTGCCGGAGGACCATCCGATGAATATCGGCGGGCTGAACGGCAACGGGGCGCCGGAGGTGCAGGCGTTCTATGACCAGTGCGACTTGATGCTGGTGGTGGGCTCGCGGCTGCGCGGGCATGAAACGAGCGAGTTCTCGGTGAAGCTGCCGAAGAACCTGATCCAGGTGGATATCGACCCGGAGGCCAATGGGCGCACCTATCCCAGCGCCTGGTTCATGGTGGGCGATTCGGCGGCAACGCTGAGCGGGTTGGCGGCGCGGCTGAAAGGGAAGTGGCAGGCCGGGGCGGGATATCGGGACGAGTTCACCGCGATGAAGGCGGCGGCGCAGGCGGCGTTCAAGGCGACGCTGGGGCCGTATGCCACGTTTGCCGACCAGCTGCGGGTGGCGATGCCGGCGGATGCGATCTTCGTGCGCGACATCACGCTGAACAATTCCACCTGGGGCAACCGGGTGTTTCCGATCCTGGACCCGAAGACGAACATCTACCCGATCGGGGCCGGCATTGGCGTGGGGCTGCATCTGGGCATTGGCGCTGCGCTGGGGGCCAATGGGCGCAAGACGGTGATGATGTCTGGCGACGGCGGGTTC
>JAIXTK010000063.1 GCA_027483995.1 Acetobacteraceae bacterium | reverse complement strand
GGACCTCATCCTGCTGGATTGGATGCTCCCCGTCCTCTCCGGCATCGAGGTCTGCCGCCAGATCCGCCGCAACCCCGATACCCGCGAGCTGCCGGTCATCATGCTCACCGCCCGCACCGAGGACCAGGACGCGGTGCGCGCGCTCAACACGGGTGCGGACGACTACATCACCAAGCCCTTCGGCCTCGAAGCCCTGATGGCCCGCATCCGCGCCCTGCTGCGCCGCGCCAGCTCCGCGCCCGCCAAGGGCCGCCTGGAATACGCCGACATCGCCATGGACCTCGCCGCCCATCGCGTGCAGCGCAACGGCCGCGCCGTGCATCTCGGCCCCACCGAATACCGCCTGCTCGAATTCTTCCTCCAGCACCCCACCCGCGTCTTCACCCGCGAGGAACTGCTGAACGCCGTCTGGGGCCCCGACATCCACGTCGAACCCCGCACGGTGGATGTCCACATCCGCCGCCTGCGCAAGGCGATCAACGCCGAAGGCGAGGCAGACATCATCCGCACCGTCCGCGCCGCCGGCTACGCGCTGGATGCCGAACCCACATAGGAAACCGCATTCAAATCGTCATCGCTCTGTCATCCCACCTTCAAATTACTGTCGCGGACCGCCTGCCATAAGCCGGCCGTAAACCACGGGGATTCACGATGCTCGTTCTGGAAGGCCTGACGAAACGCTTCGGCTCCGTCACCGCCGTGGATTCCGCCTCGCTGTCCATCCCGCGCGGCCAGTTCGTCGGCATCATCGGCCGCTCCGGCGCCGGCAAGTCCACCCTGCTGCGCAGCATCAACCGCCTGTCGGAGCCCAGCGCCGGAACCATCGCCTGGAACGGCAGCGACGTCACCACGCTCAAGGGCGCCGCCCTGCGCGACTGGCGCCGCCGCTGCGCCATGATCTTCCAGCAGTTCAACCTCGTCGGCCGGCTGGATGTGCTGAACAACGTGCTGCTCGGCCGCCTCGCCCACACCCCGGGCTGGCGCGCCATGTCCCGCCTCTGGCCCCACCAGGACCGCCTGCTCGCCATGTCCGCGCTGGAACAGATGGACATCGCCGGCCTCGCCGCCCAGCGCGCCGATACCCTCTCCGGCGGCCAGCAGCAGCGCGTCGCCATCTGCCGCGCCCTGCTGCAGGAGCCGGAGATCATCCTGGCCGATGAGCCCGTCGCCTCGCTCGATCCGCGCAACGCCAAGATCGTGATGGACGCGCTGCAGCGCATCAACCGCCACCACGGCCTCACCGTGCTGGTCAACCTGCACTCGCTCGACCTCGCCCGCACCTACTGCGATCGCCTGGTCGGCATGGCCGCCGGCCGCATCGTGTTCGACGACGTGCCCGCCGCCCTCACCGAGGATGTCTCCCGCACCCTCTACGGCATGGAAGCCGCCGACGTGATCGATCACGCGGCCGCCCCGGGCCTCGAAGGCGGCCTCGCCGCCCAGGCCGCCTGACCCTCCTCCCCCCGAAAAGGACCATCCCATGCTGAACCGCCGCACCGTCCTGGTGGCCCTCGGCGCCTCCACGGGCCTCGCCACCGCCGCCCGCGCCCAGGCCTGGAAGGCCCGCTACCCCGAAATCGTGCTCGCAGTCGTCCCGGCCGAGAACGCCTCGGGCGTCACCGACCGCATGGGCCCCTTCGTTGCCTATCTCTCGCGTGAACTCGGCACCAAGGTCACCCTGCGCATCGCCAACGACTACGCCGCGGTGATCGAAGGCCAGCGCGCCGGCAACATCCATATCGGCGTCTACGGTCCCGCCTCCTTCGCCCGCGCCCGCCTCACCGGCGTCAAGACCGACGCCTTCGTCATCGACGTGAACGGCGACGGCACCAAGGGCTACAACTCCGTCTTCTACGTGCTGGCCAAGTCGCCGTACCAGAAGATCGAGGACCTGCGCGGCAAGAACGCCGGCATGGTCGATCCCAACTCCACCTCCGGCTACTCCATGCCGATGTTCGCCCTGAACCAGATCGGCATCCCCGATGCCAGCAAGTTCTTCGGCCGCATCCAGAACACCGGCAGCCACGAGAACGCCGTCATCGCCCTCGCCCAGGGCACGGTGGATGTCGCCACCAACTGGTGGAACGCCGATGACGACAGCAACCTCACCCGCATGCTGAACAAGGGCATGCTCAAGCACGCCGACGGCAAGCTGATGACCAAGGACGATTTCCGCATCGTGCTGAAGTCGCCGCTGATCATCAACTCGCCCACCGCCATGCTGTCGGACCTGCCGGACGATCTGAAATCCGCTATCCGCACCGCGTATCTCCAGGCCGCCACCAAGGACGAGGCCGCCTTCAAGCGCCTCACCGACGGCAAGGCCCGCCCCTGGGAAGCTGTGGACAACGCCGCCTACGACGACACGATCAAGCTGATCCAGTTCGTGGACCAGCTGCGCCGCCGCTCCTCCTGACAAGACCACGCTGCCGAAAAGCCCTCTCCCCTTCGGGGAGAGGGTTGGGTGAGGGGTGTGGCCAAAGCCGTCAGCCCCCCACAACCGCCATCCCTCACCGCCCAGGCCCCGCATGACCGCCACAACCACGGCGAACCACACCGTCACCGTGCTGCCCGATCCGCAGCTCGCCCCGCTGATGCGCGCCTATGGCGAGGCGATGGCCGCCAAGCGCCGCCAGCTCATCCTCGGCGCCGTGTTGTTCGCCATCGCCCTCGCTTTGGCCCTCCTGGGCGCGGAGGTCGATCTCGGCACGCTCTGGGCCAAGATCGGCAATTTCACCAGCTACTTCACCCGCCTCGCCCATCTGGATAACGGCGCCTCCGTGCTGTCAGACCCCGCCGAGTGGTTCTGGGGCCTGCGCAAATGGTCGCTGCTGCTTGGTGAAACCCTGCTCATCGCCTATGTCGGCACCATCACCGGCGCGGCCTTCGCCTTCTGCCTCTGCTTCCTCTGCACGCCTGGCCTGATGCCCTTCCCCTGGGTGCGCGCCGCCACACGCCGCGTGCTGGAATTCGCCCGCACCGTGCCGGAAATCGTCTTCGCGCTGATCTTCGTCGTCGCCTTCGGCCTCGGCCCCGTCCCCGGCGTGCTCGCCGTCGCCATCCACACCACCGGCGCGCTCGGCAAGCTCTTCGCCGAGGTGGTGGACAATATCGACGCGAACCCCGTCGAAGGCGTGCGCAGCAGCGGCGGCACCTGGTTCGCCCAGGTGCGCTTCGGCGCCGTGCCCCAGGTGCTCTCCAACTTCGTCAGCTACACGCTGCTGCGTTTCGAGATCAACGTGCGCGGCGCTGCCGTCATGGGCTTCGTCGGCGCCGGCGGCATCGGCGAGGAACTCATCACCGCCATCCGCAAATTCTTCTACGCCGATGTCAGCGCCATCCTGCTGCTGATCATGGTCTGCGTGGTGGTGATCGACCTCATCTCCGAACGCGTCCGCCACCGCCTGCTCGCCCTGGAGTCCCGCTGATGCCAACCCGCGCAATGGCTGACTCTTCCGGACATTGCGCGGGTTGGCATCGCGCGCGGGGCTGGCCGGCGGCCGCGCGCAAAGAAAGACTCATGCCAGCCCGCGTTGACCCATTCATGGGTCAACCGCAACGCGGGCTGGCATGATGCGCGACATTTTCCTCGCCGATCAGGCCGGCATCGCAGCGCGCCACGCCGCCGTGCTGCGCCCGAACATTACCACACGCCTCATGGTCACCGGCGGCATCGCCGCCGCCATCGCCCTCTACCTCGCCGGCCTCGTCCTGCTTGGCTTTTCGCCCGCGCGCATCCTCGCCGGCCTGTACCGCCTGGGCGACATCATCCCGCTCATGATGCCGCCCATCCCCGCCAGTTGGGCCCGCACCGAGATCTACCTGGAGGCCCTCGGCCAAACCCTGGCCATCGCCTTCCTCGGCACCATGGCCGCCGCCATCCTCGCCATCCCGCTCGGCTTCCTCGCCGCGCGCAACATCGTCGCCAGCCGCGTCGTCCACTTCCTTACCCGCCGCTCGCTCGATGCCGGGCGCAGCATCGATACGCTGATCTGGGCGCTCATCTGGATCAACGTCGTCGGCCTCGGCCCCTTCGCCGGCGCGCTCGCCATCATGTCGTCAGACCTGTTCAGCTACGCCAAGCTCATGAGCGAGGCGATCGAAACCGCCGATCGCCGCCCGGTCGAAGGCGTGCTGGCCTCCGGCGGCTCGCGCCTCCAGTCCATCCGCTTCGGCATCGTGCCCCAGGTGCTGCCGGTCCTCGCCAGCCAGGTGCTCTACTACTTCGAAAGCAACACCCGCTCCGCCACCATCATCGGCATCGTCGGCGCCGGCGGCATCGGCCTCGTGCTCTCCGAACAGATCCGCGTGCTGGAATGGAACGAGGCCGCCGCCATCATCCTCATGGTGCTCGTCACCGTGGCGATCATCGACGCCATCTCTGAACGGCTGCGGGCGATGATTATCGGAAGGAAGTAAGAACTCTTCTTTTTCTGAAGAAAAAGAAGCAAAAAGACTTTCCAACTCCGCACGCCACCACCTCGCGTGGCGCGGCGCG
>JAIXTK010000485.1 GCA_027483995.1 Acetobacteraceae bacterium | reverse complement strand
TTTGCGCCGGGGATCGCCTCGGCGCAAACGGATGAAGTCTATTCTTACGCCATCACGAGATTGTCGGGGATCTTCTGCCCCACCTCGCGCAGGTATTTCGCTGCCCCGGGGTGGTAGGGCAGGAAGGTGTTCTTGCCGGCATTCTCCGCCAGCGTCTCCGACGCCGCCGAGATCGCCTGGCGCAGCCTTGCGTTCTGCCCCAGCACCGACTTCACCATCTCATACGCCAGGTCGTCCGGCAGGGATTTGTGGCCGATGGCGAAGTTGAACATGCCCACCACGTTCAGCTCCCGCCCCGCGGTGCGGTAGGTGCTGGCCGGCAGCTTGCCGGGGGACAGTTCCGGGAAGGCGGCCGTCAGCTTGGTCACTTCCTCGGCGGTGAAGTCCAGGAACGTCACCTCGCCCTGCGTCTCCGCCTCGGAGAAGGCCGGGATCGGGACGCCGGAGGCGAACAGGAACGCATCCAGCAGCCCATCCTGCAGCTGGCCGGACATGTCGCTGCCGCTGCCGTAGCGCACCGCGCCGGGCTTGATGCCCAGCTTGTCCAGCATCAGCGGGAAGTAGGTGCCCGGCGTGCCGCCGCGCGGGCCCACGCCGATGTTCTTGCCGGACAGCTGCGCCATGCGGGTGATGCCGCTCTTCTTCAGCGCGATGCCGTGGAACGGCGTGTCGTACATCGGGAACAGGGCGCGGATGTCCTGGAACTTGCGGCCCTGGGTCCAGGCGCCGTCGCCGTTCCAGGCCTGCAGCGCAACGCCCATGGTCACCATGCCGATCTCCACCTCACGGGTGTTGACCAGCACGATGTTCTGGTTCGGCCCCTGGGTGGTGCGATAGGAGATGTTGATCCCCGTCGCCTCCTGCACCAGCTGGCCCCAGGCCGGGCCATACAGCGCATAGGTGCCGCCGGGTGCGGCCGTGCCCATGTTCAGCGCCTTCGGCCAGGCAGCGTTCTTGGGCTGTGCCCCCGCCTCGCGCAGAAGAACGGGGGCGAGGCCGAGGGCCGCGCCGAGCATAAGCGAGCGTCTGTTCACAGTAATGTTCCTTCCCCAAACCAAATGACACACTCTGTCATATTGGGC
This sequence comes from Acetobacteraceae bacterium, assembly GCA_027483995.1. GTDB lineage: Bacteria > Pseudomonadota > Alphaproteobacteria > Acetobacterales > Acetobacteraceae > CAMDGX01. The sequence goes on along the minus strand of JAIXTK010000485.1, from coordinate 1,914 downwards.
CGGAGATGGGACCGCCGCCCGGGCTCTGCAAGAAGGAACCGGCGCGCAGACGCTACAGGATTGCCGAGTGGACGAAATTGCTCACCAGTTCCAGCCGCTGGCTGTGCCAGGGGTCGGGGATGCGGCAGTTGGTGAGGTAGGCGAAGGACACGCCGCTCTCCGGATCGGCCCAGCAATAGGAATTGCCGGCGCCGCCATGGCCGAAGGTGGTGGGCGAGGCGATGGCGCCCAGGCCACGGATCCCCGGGGTGGTGCCGCGCAGATGCGGGCCGAGGCCGCGATGCATCGGTTGGTTCATGGCGTGGTCGTGCATGTCGCCGGTCCAGTTGCGGATCGCGTATTGCAGGGTGCGCGGCCCCACCAGGCGGGTGCCGCCGATCGTGCCGCCGGCGAGCATCATCTGGTAGAACGCCACCATGGCCCGCGCCGTGGCATAGCCGCCGCCACCGGGCACGCCGGCCTTCTTGAAGGCATCGCTGTTGCGGTCCGCCGACGGCACCACGCCGCCCTCGGCGGGCTCGTGCATGTCCACCGCATGGTCCATGCCGTGGGCATCGAGGCCGATCTGCATCTCGGCGGTGAGACGCATCGGCGCGATCACGGCGTCGCGGATGAAGGTCCGGAAATCCTGCCCGGTCAGCTTCTCGATCAGCACGGCCAGCGCCCAGTGGGCGGAGGCGCCGTGGTAGTGCAGGCGCGAGCCCGGGGTGAATTCCAGGCTGAAGTTGCAGACCGTGTCGTGCAGGCGGGCGTGATCTTCCCAGCAATCGGGCCCCACTTCCGCGTTCGGGAAGCCGGCGAGATGGGTGATCACCTGCATCACGGTCACGTCGCCCTTGCCGTTCTTGGCGAAGGCGGGAACGTGCTCGGCGAAGCGGTCGGTGAAGCGGAAGGCGCCCTGCTCGGCCAGGATCCAGCACGCCGCGGCGGTGATCACCTTGGTGTTGCTGAACAGCAGCCACATGGAGGCATCGTCGGCTGCCGTGCCCAGCTTGGCCTCGCCAAACGTCTTGAAGTGGGCGAGCTTGCCGTGCCGGGCGATGGCGATCTGCGCGCCGGGATAGCGGCCCGACGCAATGTGGCCCTCGATCAGCGCGTGCAGCCGGGCGATCTGCTCCGGGCGGAGATTGGCGTCTTCCAGCGTGGTGGTGGGCAGGGGGTATCCGCTCATGTCTCGCTCCCGTTCGTTGCCGGAAGCATCGGCCGTTCTGCCGGCCGCTTCAAGCTACTCCACCCGCAGGGCACCCCGCAGCTCCGCCAGCGCGGCGGGGTCTTCAGCGACAGCCAGGCGCATCGCCGCCAGCACGGCGAAGCGCTGCAGCAGCGCCCGTCGGCGGGCGGGGGCGAGCGGGTGTGCCGGTGCCTCGCGGATCAGGGCGGCCTCGCGGGACTCCACCACGATCAGGCCGGTTTCCGTGGGGATCAGGCCATCGGGGAAATCGGCATCGACGGCGAAGAACAGGGCGTCGCAGAACTCGCGGTATTCCGGCCATTTCACGTCGGTCTGGAAATCGCGCAGGCCGGACTTCACCTCGATGCAGACGAAGCCACCATCAGGGCGCAGCGCCATGATGTCCGCCCGGCGGCCATTCGGCAGGGTCATCTCGTGCACCGGGGCCCAGCCCATCTGCAGGCAAAAGCGTGCCGTGGCGCGGCGGACGGCATCGGTGCGTTCGGGGAAGGTGAGGTCGCTCAAAGTGTATCGATCGCCTGCGCCAGCTTGATGTCACGCGCCGAGAGGCCGCCGGCATCGTGGGTGGCGAGCGTGATGGAGACGCGGTTCCAGACGTTGCTCCATTCCGGGTGGTGGTCCTGCTTTTCGGCCAGCAACGCCACGCGGGCCATGAAGCCCCAGGCCTCCCCGAAGTCGCGGAAGGCGAAGTCGCGCTGGATTGCATCGCGGCCCGGGACCAT
>JAIXTK010000005.1 GCA_027483995.1 Acetobacteraceae bacterium | reverse complement strand
GTGGTGGGGGAGATCCCGAGAGCCCCCCTCCAGCCTCGCCGAGGGGAGAGAAGTAAGTCCGGAAGCAAGAAAGAAAGTGGCCACAGAGGCACAGAGACACAGAGGAGCAAGGCAAGGGAGGAGGAAGAAGATGGCGGAACCGCTTCGCGTTCCGTTTATCATCGGGTGGAAGAGATGAATTTCTTCTCCCTTGGCTTGCTGCTTTGTGTCTCTGTGTCTTTGTGGCCGCTTTCTTGTTGGTTCTCCGCGCGGTGCGGGCTTGAGCCTGCTCTGCTGCGGGAGAGGGAGATGGCGGAACCGCTTCGCGTTCCGCCCTGCTCCGGGTGGTGGGGTGGGTGGTTTGGACGTCTTTTTGCTTCTTTTTCTTCAGAAAAAGAAGGACTTGCTTGCTTTGCGGGCTGTCAGGCGGGGAAGACGGCGGTGATGATGATTTCGATCAGGTCGCCTTCGGGCATGCGGGATTCGACGAAGCTGCGGACGGGGCCTTGGCCATCCGGCATCACGCTGGCCCAGGCTTCGTCGAAGGCGGGTTTGTTGTCGTGGTCGGTGACGACGACTTCGGCGCGGACGATGCGGGTGAGGTCCAGGCCGTGGGCGACCAAGTGTTTTTCCAGGGCGCGCAGGCAGCCGACGGTTTGGGCCTTGATGTCCTGGGTGCGGTCGGGGCTGGTGGCCACGGCCCACATGAAGCCGCCGCCGCCGGGGAGGCGGTAGACGGCGACGCCGGATTTGCTGGGCAGGGTGCGGTTGGGGACCCGGGTGATGTCGGGCGAGGCGGGGAAGCTGGGCGAGATCATGGTGGCGGCTCCGGTTGGGCGGGAGCCGCCATCAGGCCATGGGTGGGCGTGTTAGGCCAGGGTGCGTCGACGCGTGAAGCCCAGGCCGGCGAGGCCGAAGGCAAAGACCAGGGCGGAGGCCGGGGCCGGGGTGGCGACGGTGGGGGCGGAGACGCTGGGGGTGGAGGTGAGGTTCCAGCCGATCACGTCGAACGCGGTGAGGTCGAGCGAGGTGATCGTGAGCTGCTCGCCGGGCGCGGTGGTGGGATCCATGATGCCGAGGCTCTGGTTGTCCTTCCAGTGGCTGGCCTGGTTGCCGTCGCCACGGATCTGGCCGGTGGCGAAGCTGGCCAGCGAGGAGCCGCAGCCGTTCAGCGAGAACAGGCGTGTGCCGGTGTTGGTGCCGGCCGTCCAGTCCAGTGCCGACTGGGCGGCGCTGGCGGCGCTGCAGCGGTAGAAATCCAGCGGGGTGACGTAGGTGAACTCGTCGTCTGCGTAGAAGCGGATGCCGGGGCTGTTGGTGTCCAGGATATCGACGCCGCTGATGAAGCCGAGCGCGTGGCCGATTTCATGCACCGCGATGCCGACGAAATCGAACAGCCCGGCGGTGATGCCATTGCTGGGGTCGAGGTCCCAGCTGAAGTTGGTGGAGTTGAAGGCGATGTAGCCGTCGCACGCCAATGTGGTGCAGCCATTGGCCAGCGAGGTGCCCAGGAGGCCGCTGCTGCCGAGGCCCAGCGCCTTGGCGTTGGCGCGGGTCATGTTGACCTGGCTGGTATTGGCGCCGGTGGTATCGAGGTAGGGGGTGAAGCTGCCGGCGCCGTTGGGGTTGTTCACCGTGCCGTTGATGAGCAGGCGCAGGTTCGGCCCGGGCTGGAGGTTGGCGGTGGCGATGGCGTCGTTGCTGCTGGTGGCATCGGCCACCAGGGCGGCGCGCGTGTTGCTGTAGCTGTACTCCACCTGCGTGCTGCCGGCCTGGGCCAGGATGCTGGTGCCCAGCGCGGCGGTGCCGACGGTGAGGTTGACGGTGACGTTGTCGGCCAGCACGGAGGACCAGACTGCCGCCGCCTGGGTGAAGGCGGCCTGCTCTGGGGCCGAGGTGGTGTTGAGGAAGTTCAGCACGAAGGTGGGCGCGGCTTGCGCGGGCAGGGTGGTGGTGCCCAGGGCGGCGGTAGCGATGGCGGTGGCCAGGCCAAGCCGTGCCAGGCGGCTGGAGCGGTTATTGGAATACATAGCTGTGATGAACCCCGTACGGCGAATGCCCTCGTATTAGCAAATCCCATACCGATTACAATCGTCTTTCGGAAACAAGCGATTGCCGGCGTGCTTGAAGATTCCGGTCTCAGAGTGTCAAAGAAGCTGACAGCTTCATGTAACAATATGTTTCAATATGGGGCATCGGTGCTGCCCGGGCCGCGGTCAGCCGCCCAGGTTGCGGAAGCCGCCCACGCCGCGCTCGATGCCGGTGACGTGTTCCGGCCGCAGCCCGCCGGCGTTGGTGGCGCCGCAGCTATGGGCGATCATCTCCACTTCCTCGCGCAGGCGCTTCGCGTAGTGCATGACTCGTACCGACTTGTCGGTGGGATCGAGGCCGCGGATCAGGCGGGGGTCGGCGCTGGTGACGCCGGTGGGGCAGTGGCCGCTGCCGCATTTCATGGCCTGGATGCAGCCGAGGGCGAACATGAAGCCGCGGGCCGACGAGACGTAGTCTGCCCCCATGCACAGCGCCCAGGCGACCTTGTCGGGCGTGACGAGCTTGCCGGAGGCGAGGATGCGGATGCGGTTGCGCAGGCCGTGGCGATCCCGCGCTTCCGCCACCAAAGGCAGGGCCTGGGTGATGGGCAGGCCGACGTAGTCGGCCAGGGGGGCGGGGGCGGCGCCGGTGCCGCCTTCGCCGCCATCGATCTGGATATAGTCCGGGCAATGGGCGGGGTTGGCGGTGCAGTCGGCGAACCAATCATCGAGGAAGGATTCCTGGCCCATGACGAACTTGACGCCGACGGGCTTGCCGGTGATGCGGCGGACGCGATCGACGAAGGCGCCGAGCTGCTGGATGTTGGCGATGTCGGCGTGGCGGTTGGGGCTGATGCTGGCCTGGCCCTGGGGGATGCCGCGGATGGCGGCGATTTCCGCGGTGACCTTGGCGGCGGGCAGGATGCCGCCCTTGCCGGGCTTGGCGCCCTGGGCGAGCTTGACCTCGAACATGCGGACCTGGGGGTGGGCGGCGATTTCGCGCAGGCGGGATTCGCTGAGGGCGCCGTGCGCATCGCGCACGCCGTATTTGGCGGTGCCGATCTGCATCACCACGTCGGCGCCGCCTTCGAGGTGGTAGGGGGCGAGCCCGCCTTCGCCGGTGGCGAGCCAGACGCCGCCCATCTTGGCGCCGCGGGAGAGGGCGGTGACGGCAGCGTGGCTGAGGGCGCCGTAGCTCATGCCGGAGATGTTGAAGAAGCTGGGGGGATCGTAGGGTTCGAGGCAGGCGCCGGGGCCCTCGGCGATGCCGATGCGGCGCGGGGTCCATTCGGTGGTTTCCTCCTCCAGCACGCCGAAGGCGGCGGGGCGGAAGGCGAAGGCGGGGGAGGTTTCGCTGCCGAAGGAGACGAGGTTCGAGATGCCCTTGGCGGTGCGGTAGATCCAGGCGCGTTCGAGCCGGTTGAAGGGGCGTTCGACCCAATCGGGCAGGTATTGGTACTGCCGCATGTATTCGCCGAAGCTTTCGGAGAAGTAGCGGAAATGGCCGATGACGGGGTAGTTGCGCAGGATGGTGTGGCTGGTTTGGCGCGTGTCGTAGACATAGACGGCGGCGAGCAGGGCCACGGCCACCAGCAGCAGCACCAGCAGAATGGTCATGTCCAAGCCCCCCGCGCACCTGGGCGCAGCATGGCACAGTGTGTGGCAAGGCGGGTTGCGGAATGGTGAAGTTTGCGCGGGCGCGGGACGGTGGAAGGAGGCGTTAACCGCCAAGGACGCCAAGAAGGCGCCAGGGCGGGACGCGGCTGGCCGAGTGCCTTGGCGTTTCCTTGGCGGTCTTGGCGCCTTGGCGGTTCGACTTTCCTGCTTGCCTACTCCGCGGCCATCCAATCCGCGATCAGGCGGCTGGCGATGCTGTCGCCGCGGGGAAGGGTGAAGCCGAGGTCCTTGTGGCGGCGCAGGTCGTCGCGGGTGAACCAGCGGGCGTCGGCGATTTCCTCGGGGTCGATGGTGATCTCGGTGGTGGTGGCCTCGGCGTAGAAGCCCAGCATGATGCTGGCGGGGAAGGGCCAGGGCTGGCTGGAGTGGTACTGCACGTTGGTGACGCGCACGCCGGCTTCCTCGAACACCTCGCGGGCGACGGCTTCCTCCAGGGTTTCGCCGGGCTCCACGAAGCCGGCCAGCGTGGAATACATGGTGGAGTTGGGGAAGCGCTTGGAATGGCCGAGCAGGCAGCGCTCGCCATCATGCACCAGCATGATCACGGCCGGGTCGGTGCGGGGGAAGTGGCTGACGCCGCAGCCGGTGCACTGGGTGGAGTGGCCCGCGCTTTTGGGCGTGCAGGCGGCGCCGCAGACGCCGCAGAAGCGGTGCTTGGTGCGCCAGTGCATGAGGCCGCGGGCGTGGGCGAGGATGGAGGCTTCCTCGTTGGGCAGCATGCCGGCGACGGAGCGGAGATCGGTGAAGGCGCCGAGTTCCGAGGGCAGGTCTGGCAGGGGGCGGTCTTCGGGGGAGAGATCGACGCAGAAGACGGGTTGCGGGCCCTGCATGCCGAGGAAGGCCCAGATGCCGCCATCGGGCCAGCCTTGCAGGTGCAGGGCAGCGGCGGCGGCGCCGGAGAGGAAGACGGCTTCGGGCCGGCCATCGGCCATGCCGCGCATCAGGTTGCGGGCGCGCCAGACGGGGGCGAAGAGGGCATCGGGGCTGTCCATCGCGGCGGCGATCCAGGCTTCGTTGTCGCGCAGGTGGGCGGCGCGGTCGAGCGGGCTGCCGGAATAGGCGTTGGGGCGGCTGGCGAGGATCAGGGGCACGCGGGTGGTTCCTTCAGGCACGGCGCCAGCGTGCCATGCGCGAAGGGATGGGGGAAGGCGGGAGGCTTCAGGTTCCCGGGCGGGCGGCGGCCGGGCGCTGGGCGGCGCGGCTGGCGGCGGCGGGCTGTGCGGGGGGGCGGGCCTGGGCGGCGGGCCGGGCGGCCGTGCGGGTGCTGGCGCGGGCGGGTGAGGGGGGCGGGGCGGTGGCCACGGTTTCCAGGACGGGCACCGGGGACACGCGGGCTTCCTGGCGCAGGCGGTCGAAGCAGGCATCCTCCGTGCCGCCGGGGGCCATGCGGGCCTGGGCGTGCACCACTTCCGCCGCGGCGCCGCGCACGCCCTGCAGGACCAGGTTGAGGCGGCAGACGCCGTCGGCCTCGTAGTTCCAGACGATCGCGCCGCCGTCGCGGCGTTGGCCGTGCGGGTCGCCGAAGCGGGTGCGCAGTTCGCTGGTGCGGACGTGCAGCAGAGAGTCCACCGGCAGGCTGGCCTCGGCCGGTGGGGTCTCTGGCGTGGCGGCGGGCTGCGGCGCGGTGCCGGCGGTGGTGCCGCCGGTGGTGCCGCCTTGGGGCGGGGCCGCGCAGGCGGCGAGCCAGGCCAGCGCCGCCAGCGTGGCGGCGCGCGTTGTGGCCCGGCTCATGTCAGCTGGCGTCGGCTGGCTTGGCGGGCTCCCCGGTGGGGGGGGTGGCGGCGCGGGGGGCGTCGGTGATCATCTCGATCTGGCCGGTGATCTGGCCGCCATCCTCCACCTGCAGCCGGCGGCAGCGGGCGGTGCCGAGGACGCGGCCGGTGGCGCGCACGATCAGCGCGTTGCGGGCGGTCAGCGTGCCGTCGATGGTGCCGGCGATCTCGGCTTCCTCCACTTCCACCTCACCGCGGAACATGCCGCCCTGGGCGATGGACAGCTCGGTGGCGTGGATCATCTTGGCTTCGACGATGCCCTGCACTTCCAGCCGCTCGGCATCCTGGATGGTGCCGTGCACGCTGATGCCGCGGCCGATCACCATGGTGCGGCGTTCCGCGGGGGTGCGGCGCTGCTGCTGGGCGGCGGCGCCGGTGGGCTGGCCGGGCGAGGTGCCCGGGGACATGCCGCCGGGCGACATGCCGGGGCCGGGCTGCGGGGCGGTGGGGAACGGGGGACGGCTCATCGGCGGTGCCTCCTTCGGGGGCGCGGGACGGAAGGGCGGGACGCCAAGCCCATTGTCGGCGGGGCGGGGGGCACCGGGGGGCGGGGGTTCGACGGCGGGCCTGGGGGCCTCCGCCGGCGCGGGTTCTTCGGGTTTGCGGCGCTTGAACACGGCTCAGTCCGATCCAGGCAGTGGTAACAGGGCTGGGCTATCACGCCCCGCCCGCCCGGGACAACCCGAACGGTGCCCCGATCCGCCCCGGCAAGGATACGTGGGGGCCGAGAATGTGCACCATGGCGGCAAGACCCAGCACGGGGGCAACGAGGTTCAGGCCGGGCACCAGGGCGGCGGCGGCCACCAGCGCGCCCTGCAGCAGCACCGCGCCGCGCCGGGCGCGATAGATCGCCAGCGCCTGGGGGCGCGGGCAGCGGCGCAGGGCGACGGCCATGAACAGCCCGCGCCCGATCGCCCAGGCGGTGACGAGCCAGCCCACGGCGAGGCCGAGGCCAGGGATGAGCAGGGAGACCAGCAGCGCCAGCACCTGCATGGCCAGCACCATGGCGCCGAGCGCCACCCCGTCCCACGCCTGGGCGGCCAGGCTGGCGGGCTGGGCGGGCGGCAGGGCGGGGTAGTGGCGCCGCTCCACCGCGCCGGCCACGCTATCTACGAACAGGGTGGCCACGGCGGTGGCCAGGGGCACGAACAGGAACAGGCCGAGCACCAGCGCGCCGAGGAACCCCACCGCGCCGGCGGCCCAGGCGAGCCAGCCGGACTGCGCGGGGTCGGCGGGGGACCACATCCAGGCCAGTTCCACGCCGCCCAGGGCCATCAGCCCGGCGAGCGCCAGCACGGCCGCCACCGCGGCGGCCACGCTTTGCAGGACGGCGCGCAGGAAGGCCGGGTCGTCCAGCTGGGCGATCGCCAGCGCCATCGGGAAGGGCTTCGCAGGGGTCACAGGTTGCCGCCGGAAAGGGGGGATGTTACGCGCAGCGCCATATGAGAGCGGAAGCCGGCCTGATCGGCGGTCGGCCACCACTCCCGGTCTTTGTTTTGGCGAGCAACCTTAGCCCATCGGACGATTCCGTCGGATGGTCTGTTGCTCTAGGCACGGAGAGACGAGATGGCCCACCCCGCCCGATTCGACCTGCTGGGCATCGGCAATGCCATCGTGGACGTGGTGGCGCCCGTGCCGGAAGCCTTCCTCTCCAAGCACGACATGCACAAGGGGGGCATGGCGCTGATCGATGCCGCCACCGCCGAGCGGCTGACGGGCGAGCTGCCCGAGGGCACGCAAAGCTCCGGCGGGTCGGCGGCCAATACCTGCGCCGTGGCCGCGCTGCTGGGGGCGAAGGTGGCCTATCTGGGCAAGGTGGCGGACGATTATCTCGGCGGGGTGTTCCGGCACGATATCGGCTCCGTGGGCGTGCATTTCCCGACGCCGCCGGGTGGCGATGGGGCGCCGACCGCGCGCTGCCTGATCGCGGTGACGCCCGACGGGCAGCGCACCATGAACACCTTCCTGGGTGCCTGCGTGACCTTCGGGCCCGATGACGTGGACCCCGCGTTGGTGGCCGATGCCGCCGTGACCTACCTGGAGGGCTATCTGTTCGACCCGCCGGCCGCGCAGGAGGCCTTCCGCCGTGCCGCCGCCGCCGCGCATGCGGCCGGGCGCCAGGTGGCGCTTTCTCTCTCCGACGCGTTCTGCGTGCATCGCCATCGCGCCGCGTTCCGCGAGCTGGTGGCGGGGCATGTGGATATCCTGTTCGCCAACGAGGCCGAGATCACCGCGCTCTACGAAACCAACACCCTGGCCGAAGCCGCCGCCTGGGCGCGGCGCGATGTGGCGCTGGCGGCGATCACGATGAGCGAGAACGGCTCCATGGTGATCAAGGGCGGTGACACCGCGCTGGTGGACGCCGTGGCCACCCAGGTGATCGATACCACCGGGGCCGGCGATGCCTACGCCGCCGGGTTCCTGGCCGCGCTCGCCGCCGGCAAATCGCTGAAGCAGTGCGGCACGCTGGGCAGCATCGCCGCGGCCGAAGTGATCAGCCACTTCGGCGCCCGCCCGCAGCGCGACCTGTCGCAGGAACTGCGCAAGTTGAAGTAAGGCGAGGGGCTCTGCCCCTCGACCCCGCTGGGGCCTTAGGCCCCAGACCCCTCGACCTTTGTCCGCCTTCGGCGGGGAGGGGCCGACGAGGCGGTGGAGAGACCCGGGCGGCCCCTCCCCGCCGAAGGCGGAAACTATTGTGGGTCCAGGGACCTCAGGTCCCTGGCGGGTCCAGGGCAGAGCCCTGGCCTTGCTTCGGCTAGCGGTAGTTGTCCTTGCGGCTGCGCAGGTCGGCGAGGGTGGCGACGTCGTTCGCGCGGAGGAAGGGGTTGCAGGCGAGTTCGTCGGCCAGGCGGCTGGGCAGGGTGGGTTGGTTGGCGGCGCGCAGCTTGGTGACTTCGGCGGCGTAGGTTTGCAGGGCGGCGTTGGCCGGGTCTGCGTGGACGGCGAAGCGGGCGTTGCTTTCGGTGTATTCGTGGCCGCAGCAGACCAGGGTTTCCGGTGGCAGGGTGGCGAAGCGGGAGAGGCTTTTGTGCATCTCCTCGGCATTGCCTTCCAGCAGGCGGCCGCAGCCGAGGCTGAACAGGGTGTCGCCGCAGAGCAGGATGCCGCCATCGGGGAAGTAGTAGGTGATGTGGCCGCGGGTATGGCCGGGGGTTTCCATGACGCGGGCGGTGCTGGCGCCGAGGGTGACTTCGGAGCCTTCGGAGACCTGGGCATCCAGCTTCGGCAGGCGGTGGGCATCGGCGGTGGCGCCGACGACGCGGGCACCGTAGCGCTCGCGGATGGCATCGGTGCCGGCGATGTGGTCGCCGTGGTGGTGGGTGAGCAGGATCATGTCCAGCCGGCCGCCGGCGGATTCGATGGCGGCGACGACGGGGTCGACCTCCGCGGGGTCCACGATGGCGGTGGCGCCGGTTTCCTCGCAGCGGAGGAGCCAGGCGTAGTTGTCTTGCAGGATGGGAACGCGGGTTGCCTTGATCATGGGGCGAAGTTAGCCGCCGGGCGGGGTTGAGGCAAACGACGAACCGATGACGGCGGGCTCTGCTATAAGGCGGGCATGGTATCCGATGCCCATGAAGCCGCGCAGTTCTATGCTACGCGCCGGGGTGCGCTGGCGGCGCATCTGGTGCGGGAGCGGCTGGCGTTGTTCTGGCCGCAGCTTCCGGGCCAGGCGGTGCTGGGGCTGGGGTATGCGGCGCCGTATCTGCGGTTGTGGCGGGAGCAGGCGTCGCGCTGCGTGGCGCTGACGCCGGCGCAGATGGGGGCGGCGCGGTGGCCTGTGGGGAGCGCCAATCTGTCGTGCACGGCGGAGGAGGATGCGCTGCCGTTCCCGGATCTGTGCTTCGACCGGGTGTTGCTGGTGCATGGGCTGGAGGCGGCGGAGAATGCGCGGCGGTTGCTGCGCGAGGTGTGGCGGGTGCTGAAGGATGATGGGCGGCTGCTGGTGGTGGCGCCGAATCGCAGCGGCATGTGGGCGCATCTGGAAAGCACGCCGTTCGGGCATGGCACGCCGTATTCGCCCGGGCAGGTCGGCCGGCTGATGGCGGGGGCGATGTTCCGGGTGGAGCGGCGGGATGTGGCGTTGTTCGTGCCGCCCACGCATGTACGGCTGGTGCAGCGTGGGGCGCGGCTGTGGGAGCGGACGGGGCGGCGGTGGCTGCCGGGGTTCGCGGGGGTGACGATCACGGAGGCGGTGAAGGACATGTATGCGGCGGTGCCGTCTGGCGCGGTGCCGAAGCGGCGGATGGTGCTGGCGGAGGCGGCATGAGGGCGGGGGTGCTGTTGCTGGCCGGGCTCGCGCTGGCTGGCTGTGCCGAGCGCTGGCAGAAGCCTGGCGCGACGGAGGCGGAGTTCCGCAGCATGGAGGCGCAGTGCACTGCCCATGCCAATGATCGTTGGCCGCCGATGCTGCGCCAGGAGATGATGATGCCGCCGCGCTACGTGCCGCCGGTGCGGCGGTGCGACGCGCGGGGCAATTGCAATTGGTATGGCGGCTGGTGGGAGCCGCCGGTGATGACGGTGGTGGACGACCATGACAGGCCCCGCCGGCAGGAGCGGCGGGCCTGCTACATCGGCAATGGGTGGATGCCGGTGGAGGACTGAAACGGAGATTGAGCGTTGCGGCCCTGGCCGATAACCTCGCCCGCAACGACGAGTGGGAGGTGGCGCCATGCAGCTGATCCAGGGGCTGAACCGGGCGGTGACGATCAACGGCGGCGGGACCGCCACGATTTTCCGCGAGCGGCGCTGGACCTGGCGCGAGGTGGCGGAGCGGATCGGGCGGTTGGCCGGGGGGCTGGCGAAGCTGGGGGTGGGGCCGGGGGACCGCGTGGCGATCCTGGCGATGAACAGCGACCGCTACTGGGAGGCGATGTACGCCATCCCGGGCCTGGGCGCGATCATGGTGCCGCTGAACACGCGCCTGGCGCCGCC